>JAISYE010000265.1 GCA_031297485.1 Clostridiales bacterium | reverse complement strand
AATTTAAGAAAAGAGTTTACAGTTCTCAAAAATATGATATCGTTACTTCAATCCCCAAAATATAATACCTTACGGGGAATAGAACCGCAATCTCAAATAGATAAATTTTTAAAGGCTGCAGTTCGGCACCCCTTGGCTTGCTGTGAACGCGCGTGTATGAGTTCTATCCCTATCTCCCTCCAAGGCCGCCCGAACTGCGTCAGATTCGCTTCCTCACCTGCCTCCTTTCGTTCCTCTGTCTTGGGCGAACGGTATATCGTATGCTGATCCGAGTACACCGGCAGCGGCACGCCCTTGTTTCTGAACGTTTGCCCCATGATTTCAAGGAATTTTCAAACACGCCTTAAGTACGTGCGCTTGCTTTAGCTGCTTCTGATTCATCTTGATTTTCGTCTCCATGCGAGACATTATCATAAGTTAATAACAACCCCGAAAAAAACTATTGCTTTTATTTATAAAACCCATTATAATAATATTCGGCTGGTTGTGTTGCGGTAGCCGCACAAAATTTCGGGGAGTGGCTCAGTTTGGTAGAGCGCTTGGTTCGGGACCAAGAGGCCGTCGGTTCAAATCCGGTCTCCCCGATGCGCATGAATCCCTTTGAACACTCAGTGTTCAAAGGGATTTTGTATTTCAAGCTTATAGGCTCGTTTTTATGTCGCGCACTATGACGTGTTTGAAAACTTGATTCCGATAGTCGAGCTTGCTCGACACAGCGCGAAGCGTCGAGCAAGCTCGACTATCATTGCGGCGGTTTTATTCGAAATTCCGCGCTCTAAGGAATTTCCAAACACGCCTTAGTCGGTCTCCTTAGCTGGAGAAGGCTGCCGGAACATTTCCGGCGGCCTTTTCCAGCTTTAATATAGATGTACAAAGGCAGGTGCGAATCCCATGTTTGATATCCACGAGGAATTAAAAAAGCTCCCTCAAAAGTCCGGCGTGTATTTTATGAAGGATGAGGACGAGACCGTCATATACGTGGGCAAGGCGGTAAACTTGCGCAACAGGGTGCGGCAGTACTTCAGCTCGTCAATGGGCGGCACGCCCAAAAACGCGGAAATGGTCCCCAAAATACACTCCTTCGAGTATATTGTCACCGAAAACGAGATTGACGCGCTGATACTCGAATGTAATCTGATTAAAAAATATTGGCCCAAGTATAATATATTGCTTAAGGACGATAAATCGTACCCGTATCTGAAACTTACGGTGAACGAAAGCTACCCCCGCCTGTTTATAACCAAGCGTCACGAAAAAGACAAGGCGAAGTACTTCGGCCCCTATAGCAGCTCTATGTCACTGCAGGAAACGCTGGAGGTCATTTTTCAAATATGGCCCCTCCGCAGGTGCTCTAAAAAATTCCCCCAGGAGCAGGGCAGGGAGCGCGTGTGCCTTAATTATCACATAGGGAAATGTTTGGGCCCCTGCAATGACCTTATATCAGAAGAAGAATATAACCGCATGGCTGCGGAAGCCGCCGAATTTATAAACGGCCGCAGAAGCGCGGTGCTGGACCGGCTGGAAACCGAAATGCGCCGGCACGCGGAAAACCTGGAGTTTGAAAAGGCGGCGGAACTGCGCGACAAAATATCCAACATAAAGCGCCTGGACGAAAAACAGAGTATGGAGATAAACCCGGACGTGGAACAGGATATAATCGCCATGGCCCGTTCGGAAAACGAGGCCCTGGTGCAGGTGTTCTTCATAAGGGGCGGGAAAATGACGGGACGCGAGCATTTTATGCTGGAAAACACGGCGGCCTCCACCCGCCTGGAGATTATGACAGAGTTTGTAAAACACTTTTACGGCGAAACCACGTTTATCCCAAAGGAAATAATTTTAGAGTCTGACATAACGGAAAAAGACCTTATTTCAAAATGGCTGGCAAAGATTAAGGGCCACGCCGTAACCATAACCGTGCCCCAGCGGGGGGATAAGACACGCTATGTGCGTATGGCGGCGGAAAACGCGGCCCTGACTTTGGGGCAGTTTGGCGAGCAGTTTAAACGTGAACAGCAGCGCACGGTGGGCGCCTTGTGGGAAATAAGCGACGCCCTGGGCCTGGGCGAACTTTCCCGCATAGAGGCTTATGACATATCCAACATACAGGGCTATGAGAACGTAGGCTCCATGGTGGCCTTTGAGGACGGCCGCCCCAAGCGCAGCGACTACCGCAAATTTAAAATAAAGACCGTAATCGGCGCGAACGACTACGCCAGTATGGAGGAAGTGATCACACGGCGCTTCAACCGCTATCAGCGGGAAAAGGAACAGGTGGAATCCGGCATGTCACCGGCAAACGCGAAGTTTTTAAAACTGCCCGACATTATTTTCATGGACGGCGGTAAAATTCAGGTGAGCGCCGCGGAAAAGATTTTGCGGGACCTGGGGCTTGACATACCTGTGTGCGGCATGGTAAAGGACGACCGTCACCGCACCCGGGCGCTGCTGTTCTTGGACAGGGAGATTGCCATGCCCCTGACTTCGGAAGGCTTCAAACTTGTAACGCGCATACAGGACGAGGTGCACCGTTTCGCCGTGGAGTATCACCGGAAACTGCGGGAAAAGACAATGGTGCGCTCCGTGCTGGACGATATCGAGGGCGTGGGGCCTACACGGCGCAAAGCGCTGTTAAAGCATTTCGGCTCGGTGGAAAAAATACAGGACGCCAGCCTGGAGGAACTGGCCGCCGTTAAGCCGATGACCCAGCCTTCGGCTGAAGCCGTGTACAATTTTTTCAAGACGGAGAAACAACACAAGACAGAATTTTTTGCGAATTTCGACGGTCCTGTATAACATAAAGGGATTGAACTTTTGTATAAAAATTGTTATCATAAGATTATCATTCTGGAGAACAGCCAAAACGCGTCAGCTTTTTGACATTCTCACAATAAGAAAGGATTGTGGTTTTTTTGATAAGGTTTATTGCGGGCGAGAAGGGCCAGGGCAAGACAAAAAAGATAATAGATTTGGCGAACATCTCTGCAAAATCCACAGATGGGCACATAGTTTATATTGACGACGACAGCCGGCATATTTACGACCTGCATTACGACATACGTTTTGTGGCGACAGCCAGCTTTCCCCTGTCCAATTACAGGGAACTAATCGGGTTTGTGTGCGGCATACTGTCTCAGGATAACGACATTACGGAAATTTTTATCGACGGCCTGACTAACATTGTCAAGACAATGGATAACGACGCGCTGTGCAAGTTAGTCGCTAAGCTGGAAAGACTTTCAGCGGATAATTCCGTGGACTTTACTATCAGTATGAATTGTAAGGCGACCGAGCTGCCGGAGGAAATTCAAAAACTGCAAATATAAAAAAACTCAGCTCTGTCGCGACCATGCGGCAGAGCCGTTTTTTTGTAAAATATTAATATTAAGGAGGTAAGGGGTCATGGGGACAAAGAAGCTGTATTATGAGGACAGCTTGCTGACACGTTTTTCCACGCTTGTGCTGAAATGCCGGCAATGTGAAAACGGCTACAAGGTTGTGCTGGCTTCCACTTGTTTTTATCCCGAAGGAGGCGGCCAGCCCTCGGACGTGGGGCGTCTGGGCGGGGTAAACATCACTGACGTGCAGGAGGAAGGGGATGAAATAGTCCACGAAACCGACGGCCCGCTGGAGCCGGGCACAATAGTGTTCGGCCAGGTCTACTGGGAACGCAGGTTCCTATTAATGCAACATCACACAGCGGAGCATATCCTGTCGGGACTAATTAACAGCAAGTACGGCTATGACAATGTCGGGTTCCATATGAATACGGAATGTGTTACAATGGACATAAGCGGCGAGTTAGACGACCACGGGCTTACGGCGGTGGAACAGACGGCCAACAGAGTCGTGCACCAGAATATACCGGTGGAAACTAAGGTTTATCCGCCGGGCGCGCTGAAGATACCGGAACATCGCAGCAAGCGGCAGTTAGAAGGCGATGTGCGCATAGTCGCAATACCGGGCTACGACACCTGCGCCTGCTGCGGGCTGCACTGCGTCACAACAGGCCAAATAGGCGCGGTGAAAATAACTGAAGCCAAGCGCTACAAGGGCGGTATGCGCCTTGTGATGCTGGCGGGCAAAAACGCTTTGGCGGACTATGACGCCAAAAACAGAAGCGTGTACGAAATATCGGCCCTGCTGTCTGTTAAGACCGGCGAAGTGACAATGGGCGTAAAGCGCCTGATGTCCGAAAACGCGGACCTTAAGCAGCAGCTGTCCGTCTACCGCAAGGAAATATTCGAGAACAGGGCGAAACAGGTGCCAATGGGCACGCCCATAATCTGCCTGTTTGAAAGCGACCTGCCCTCTGACGAATTACGGCGGTTCTGCATGATCTTATGCGAACGGGCGGAAGTGGCGGCGGTTTTTTCCGGGAACAAGTACGCCGTAGGCAGCAAGACCTGCGATATGCTTGAATTTGCCAAAGACCTTAACAAGGAGCTTAACGGACGCGGCGGCGGCGGCAAGCAGCTGATACAGGGGACAGTAAGCGCCAGCCGCGGCGAAATAGAGCGTTTTTTTAATATTGATATCTGATATGCCGGGTCTTTCAAAATTTGGACGGCAGGGTCGCCCGGTTCTTGTAATTTTGTCGCCATCCTGCTATGATAAATAAGTAAATGGTCATCCGAGTCTCACCCGGATGTGGATTCTTAACAGTGAAATCGCCGTTGCACCGGACGAAAACGGCCCATTCGGAATTTTCGCTTCGCCAAAACGCGGCTTAGCCGCCAACGGACAAAGCCTAACGGTGAATTATCCGAGGGTTATTGTTCGTCGGGTTCTTTGCCGAAAGCTCCGCTTTTGACGTCCGACTATTAGTCATTTGGATTCCCACCCAAATGTGGATTAAGACAAACAAACGGCGTGTTTCATAATTTGGGCTTAATCAACAGACACATTTATTTCCAAGCGCATCAAAAACCCTGTATTTGTGCGAGAATTCAGACGCGTTGGAAAAATATGCGCCTGCAACTTTTAAAACACGCCAAACAAACAAGATAAGGATGGCAAACACATTGAACGTCGAAACTTTTCCCAGTGGGACCGGAGCTTCCGGCCTCACGGCGGGCGCGGCGCCAAAGTTTATGTGCCGCACTTACGGGTGCCAGATGAACAGCCGCGATTCTGAAAAAATAGCGGGTATGATGTATGCCCTGGGCTTCGAGGAAACATCGGACGAGCGAGCGGCGGATATAATAATATTCAACACCTGCTGCGTCCGGGAAAACGCGGAGAACAAAATATTCGGGCATTTAGGGCAGCTTAAGGCCTTAAAGGCCCAAAAGCCGCGTCTGCGCGTAGCCTTGTGCGGCTGCATGATACAGCAGGACATAATAGTGGAAAAAATAAAGAGCGCCTACAGCTTTGTAGACATACTATTCGGCACGTTTAACCTGCACCGCCTTCCCCAGCTGCTGCGGGACAGCCTGGAGACCGAGGGCATGGTAATAGACATCTGGAAGGAACCGGTCCCAAAAGAGCGCGGAAATACGCCGGACGGCCTGCCCACCAGGCGCCGGCACGCTTACAAGTCCGGCGTAAATATAATGTACGGCTGCAACAATTTTTGCTCCTACTGCATAGTGCCTTATGTGCGCGGACGTGAACGCAGCCGCCATCCGGAGGATATCTTAGAGGAAGTGCGCGCGCTGGCGGCTGACGGTGTGCGGGAGGTAATGCTGCTGGGGCAGAACGTTAACTCCTACAGTCCGGCGGGGGCCGCGGGTTTTCCGGAGCTTTTGCGCCGGGTAAACGAAGTAAGCGGGCTCCGCCGGGTGCGCTTTATGACCTCGCATCCCAAGGACCTTTCCCCGGCCTTAATCCGGGCGATGGCCGAATGTGAAAAGGTGTGCCGCCACCTGCACCTGCCGCTCCAGTCAGGCAGCACGGAGATTTTGCGCAGGATGAACAGGGGCTACACAAAGGAAGGGTATCTTTCCCTTATAAGCGCGCTGCGCGGGGAAATACCGAATATTGCGCTTACTACGGATATTATCGTGGGGTTCCCAGGCGAAACCGAGGAAGATTTCAGAGACACGCTGGAGGTTGTGGACAGGGCGCGGTTCGCCAACGCCTTTACTTTCCTGTATTCGCCCAGGACAGGCACGCCGGCGGCGGGGCTGCCCGGGCGGGTGCCGGACGCTGTGGCGGGGAAGCGGTTTAACGCCTTGCTGGACACCCTTAACAAGATAATTTTAGAGCAAAACACCAGGCTGGTGGGCGCGAAGCTGGAAGTTATGACGGAAGAGGAAAAAGGCGGTATCTTTACCGGACGGACGGAGGACAACCGGCTTGTGCATTTTACCGCGGGAAAAACAGCGTCGGCTGCGGGTCCTGTGCCCGGTGAGTTTGTGGACGTAAAAATAACGGAAGGCAGGGCGCATTATCTGATAGGGAGGCAAAGCGATGACCAAACCGGCTCCTATGATGGGGCAATATTTTGAAATAAAGCGAAAATACGAGGACTGTCTGTTGTTTTTCCGGCTGGGCGATTTTTATGAAATGTTCTACGACGACGCGCGTATCGCCTCAAAGGCATTGGATATCGCGCTTACCGCCCGCAAGTGCGGCAACGATGAGCGCGCGCCAATGTGCGGCGTGCCGTTCCATTCAGCGGAAAGCTACATCGCGCGCCTGCTGGAGCAAGGCTTCAAGATAGCCATATGCGAACAGATGGAGGACCCCAAACTCACGAAAAATTTAGTAAAGCGGGAAGTTGTGCGTGTAATAACGCCCGGCACAGTGATAGATTCCAACATGCTGGACGCCGGGACGAACAATTACATAATGGCGGTATATCATGATCGGCAGAAGATAGGGCTGGCCTGCGCCGACGTTACCACCGGCGAGTTTTTGACCGCCGAGTTCCCGCTGGGCGACGAAAACAAACTGCCGGACGC
Source organism: Clostridiales bacterium (assembly GCA_031297485.1). Classification (GTDB taxonomy): domain Bacteria; phylum Bacillota; class Clostridia; order Lachnospirales; family JAISYE01; genus JAISYE01. The sequence continues at coordinate 4,526 of JAISYE010000265.1, read as the reverse complement.
GCTGTCCCGTTTTAACCCCAGTGAAATAATCATAAACGCGGAATTCACGGGCAAGGAGTTTATGAGCGGCACAACGGCTGTCAAGGCTTCGCTGTACGCGCCCTGGTACTTTGAGCACAAAACGGCGCACCGCAAACTTTGCGGGCATTTTAAGACCTTTAACCTGGAAGGGTTCGGTCTGGAAGGGAACACTGCGGCTGTCTGCGCGGCGGGCGCGCTTCTGGAGTATTTAACCGATACCCAGAAGAATTCCCTCGCGCATATATCTTCCATAAAGAATTACACCAACGAAAAGTTCATGACTCTGGACGCGTCCTCCCGCCGCAACCTGGAGCTTACGGAAACGCTGCGCGGCAAGAACAAGCGGGGCTCCCTGCTTTGGACCATCGACTTAACCCGCACCGCCATGGGCGCGCGGCTGATACGCAAGTGGATACACGAGCCGCTGCTGGACGCCGGTGACATTATGAAACGGCTGGACGCCGCGGAAGAGTGGAAAGACGCCGAGCCGGCCCGGGAGGAGCTTCGGGAACTGCTGGGGACCGTATATGACATCGAGAGGCTGATGGGCAAGGTAATATACGGCGCGGCGAATGGCCGAGACATGTCCGCTCTTAAGAGATCCTTCGCGAACCTGTCCGATATAAAGAAGCTGCTGGGGAACTTAAAGGCCGAGCTTAACGTGGAAATGCACTCCGCCCTTGACCCGCTGGAGGACCTTTACGCGCTTATTGACTCCGCGCTGCGGGACGACCCGCCGGTCACCTTAAAGGACGGCGGCCTGATAAAGGACGGCTACAGCGCCGAACTTGACAGGCTGCGGAGCGTAAAGGCCAACGGCGAACAGTGGATGCTGGAAATGGAAACGAAGGAGCGCGAGGCCACTGGTATAAAGAATCTGAAAATAAGATACAGCAAGGTTTTTGGCTATTGCATAGAGGTGACTAATTCCTACTTGAACATAGTGCCGGATCGGTATATACGCAGGCAGACGCTGTCCAACTGCGAGCGTTTTGCCACAATGGAGCTTAAGGCAATGGAGGATGAGATTCTGGGGGCGGAAGAAAAGCAGGTGGCGCTGGAGTACAAGCTGTTTACAGACATGCGGGACAAGGTGGCGGCCGCCATAGAGCGGGTGCAGCTTACCGCCATGACCGTGGCCGCGCTGGACGCGCTGCAGTCCTTTGCGGAAGCCGCCGACAGGAACAATTACGTCAAGCCGGTTATAACGGCCGGCGGCGTGATAGACATTCGGGGCGGCAGGCATCCGGTGGTGGAAAAGACTATCGGGGCCGGAACTTCCGACGGCGAAGCGTTTATTCCAAACGACACGCTAATGGATACCCGCGAACGCAGGCTTGCCATAATAACCGGGCCGAACATGGCGGGCAAGTCCACCTTTATGCGCCAGACCGCGCTTATTGTGCTTATGGCCCAAGCGGGCAGCTTTGTGCCGGCGGATTATGCAGAAATAGGCATTGTGGACAGGATATTTACCCGAGTGGGCGCTTCGGACGACCTGGCCACCGGTCAAAGCACGTTTATGGTGGAAATGAGCGAAGTGGCCAATATTTTAAACAACGCGACCCTGAACAGTCTTGTAATACTGGACGAAATAGGGCGCGGCACAAGCACCTACGACGGGCTGAGCATCGCCTGGGCAGTACTGGAATATTTAGCGTCGGAAATAGGCGCCAAGACGCTTTTCGCCACCCATTACCACGAATTGACGGAGTTGGAGGGGCGTGTGGAGGGCGTAGTAAATTACAGCGTAACAGTAATGGAGCAAAGCGAGGATATAATTTTTTTGCGTAAAATAGCGCGGGGCGGCGCGGGAAGCAGCTACGGCATACACGTGGCGAAGCTGGCGGGGCTGCCCGGCAAGGTGCTTGACCGTTCCAACGAGATATTGGACGCGCTGGGCCAAAGCGGCGCGGCGAAAGACGTCCCCAGCGGCGAGACGCGCCGCGGGCGGCGTGAGACTTACAAAAGCGAAGGTCAGCGGGCGGTAATAGAGGAACTGCTGAATATAAATATTGACGCGCTTGCGCCTAGGGAAGCGCTGTCAAAATTATACGAACTGCAGGTGGAAGTCAAAAGAAGGCGATAAAAGTTGAAGCAATTTTCAAGAACAGAGATGCTGCTTGGCTCCGCGGCAATGGAGAAACTGCGGCTGGCTGACGTGGCGGTGTTCGGCATAGGAGGCGTAGGCTCTTACGCGGCGGAGGCCCTGGCCCGCGGCGGTATTGGGGGCTTGACCCTTGTGGACGACGACAAAGTATGCCTGACCAATATAAACCGTCAGCTGTGCGCGACGCTTAAAACCGTTGGCAGGGACAAGGTCGAGGTAATGCGCGAGAAAATTTTAGAAATAAACCCTCGGGCGCGTGTAGAAGTACACAATATTTTTTACGGCGCGCAAAACGCGGAAGCTATTGAACTTTCCGGGTACTCCTACATTATTGACGCGGTGGACACTGTTTCGGCCAAGCTGTGTTTAATCGAGCGCGCGGAGGCTGCCGGCGTTCCCATCATAAGCTGCATGGGAGCCGGCAACAAAATAGAGCCGACACTGCTGGAAGTAACGGACATCTTCAGTACGTCCGTCTGCCCGCTGGCGAAGGTTATGCGGAAAGAGCTGCGCGCCCGGGGCATAGAGCGCTTAAAGGTCGTATACTCCAAGGAAGCGCCAATACACCCGGACGGCGGCTGCGAAAGCTGCAAGAACAACTGCGTATGTCCCCCGGGCGTGACCAGGAAGTGCACCGACCGGCGGCAGATTCCCGGCAGCGTGTCCTTTGTTCCGCCTGCCGCCGGCTTGATTATGGCCGGTGAGGTTATTAAGGACCTGATTGGTTGGTATGCTTAAATAAAAGGAGTGCATATCAGCCACGCCGCTGTGACTGATAAATTCGGCGTAAACTGGAATGTAGTCGCGGAAGAAGCGCCGCAGAAAGAGTGACTATATGAACAATGATATTGATAGTTCCAAACTTACACGGCAAGTCCGCGATATGCCGGATTACGTCGCCGCCGCCCTTGATAAAAGCGGTCTTTGGGGGCGATACCGCGCCCGACCGCCCTATCAGCAGAATGATTATATCGGTTGGATAACCCGCGCCAAGCGTGACGGAACCCGTCAGAAGCGGCTCACGCAAATGCTTAACGAGTTGCGCGAGGGAAAAGAGTATATGGGAATGAGGCATAACGCGAAATGACCACTAATCTAATCGAATCATCAAAGGGCAAAATCGCCGTAATCCACAGCGACACGCCGATTGTTACAGACGCGCGGAGTGCGCTCGACCTTGCCGCGACGCTGCATTATGAACACGAGTGCCAAAACATCGCCATTAACAAGTCGGCAATAACCGAGGACTTCTTCCGGCTGTCCACGGGCGTGGCGGGCGAGATTGTTCAGAAGCTCGTGAACTACCGTTATCGGCTCGCGATTATAGGCGACTTCTCCGGCTATGCCAGCAAGCCTCTTCGCGATTATATATGCGAGTGCAACAAGGGAAGGCATCTGTATTTTGTGGAGAGTGAACAAGCGGCGGTTGAGAAATTGGGAGGGAAAGAATGAAAAACTGCCCTCAATGCGGTGCGGATAACGATAAAATCATCTGCGAACAAGTGTTCCACACGATTTTGTCTATGGAACCGGATAGCCCTAAGTTGCAATCGGAACACTTCAAAACAGTAGCCTGTTATATTATCCAACATCCGGCTATCTATACTGATGAGGCTATAAAAGCTTTGGTTTCCGCTTTAAGGGATAATCTTAATCACAATGTCAGCGTGTCAGAAATTCTCAAACGCCATAGCAGGATTTTTGAAGGAACTAAGCGTGTAAGAAAAAATGAGGGCGCGGCGTTCGTCCAGAAAAAATGGTCTATGACCATTCGGGACTGCTGTGTCACCAACGACTGCGAATCCACATCCGATAACATTGTAAAGTGGGCAAAAAGTATTGTTAATGATTGGGGCGCGGTATGAAACCACGCAAAACGCTATGCTATTCCGACGCGCCGTATGTGATAAGCCTTATGCGGCTTATTGAAACGCAGTCGAAGCCGACGATTATCAGTTAACTACGCCGAGCGTCATTATCTGCCGATTTGGAAAATCTGCTTCCCTGACGATCGAACTCCGCGCATTGCGCTTGAAACATCGCGGAAATGGCTGCGGCGCGAGGTCAAAATGCAAGCGGTACGAGGTATCGCGTGGGACCCTTGGAACGCCGCCAGAGCCGCCAACGCTCCCGCGCCGGTTGAAGCCGCTGCCGGCCGCAATCGCAAACGCCGTGCTGACCTGCCACGCCGCCGCGCACTCAATACGGGTGGCGTTCTACGGCGCGGCGGCTGTTGCCTATGACCGTATTGGAATAAACGAATTGCAAGCCGTCTATGACGAAATCGCCGCCGAGGAGTGCGCGAGGTTTGAAGCGGCATTGCGGGAGGCCGCGGTCGAGAACGAGCCAAACCCTGTAAAATGTAAATGGGATGATATGAACAATATTCGCGGAA
>JAISYE010000264.1 GCA_031297485.1 Clostridiales bacterium | reverse complement strand
TAGGGAATTACCGCTTTATAAAATTGGAATAGGTTTTCGCGGTAAATCTTGTTCTTCGGTGTACGCATTGCACAAATGGGACGAAAACAAAAGAATTGGTGTGCAATTGTCAAGGAATGGCGAATAAAAAAATAGCCGAACTTTTTTAACGGACAAATCACCGTTAGGAATAGTCGGGCGGAGTACGAGGAACGAGTTTGGTGGTTTTATTTTTCGCCATTCCTAGGACGTGTTTGAAAACTGGATTCCAGCGCGAAGCGTCGAGCAAGCTCGACTATCATTGCAGCGGTTTCATTAGAAATTTCGCGCTTTAAGGAATTTTCGAACACGCCCTAAGCGTAAGGAGGTAGAGCGATGAAGTATTTAATGGCGATGGACCAAGGGACGACTAGTTCCCGCTGCGTGTTGTTCGGTCTGGATGGGCAGATAGTAAGCGCGGCGCATAAGGAGCTTGAGCAGGTCTATCCGCGAGTCGGATGGGTGGAGCATGACCCCATGGAAATCTGGTCTTCCCAGGTGGGCGTGTGCCATGAGGCTCTGGCAAAGGTGGGGGCCACGGGCAGGGATGTGTTGGCCCTGGGGATAACTAATCAGCGTGAAACAACAATAGTCTGGGATAGAAAAACCGGCCGCCCTGTGTATAACGCCATCGTGTGGCAGTGCAGGCGTACGGCCGAGTATTGCGACGAGCTTTGCGCCAAGGGCTTTGGAGAAAAAATCCGCGCTAAAACCGGCTTGGTGCCGGACGCGTACTTTTCCGCCACAAAATTAAAGTGGATACTGGATAACGTGGAAGGGTCGCGGGAACGGGGACGCAAAGGCGAGCTGCTGTTCGGCACTGTGGACGCTTGGTTGGTGTGGCGGCTGACTAACGGGCGCGCCCACGCCACGGATGTCTCCAACGCCTCGCGTACCATGATGTATAATATTCACAAGCTGGAATGGGACCAGGATATATTGGAGGAATTGGATATTCCCCGCGCTATGCTGCCGGAAGTTATGCCCTCCAGCTGTGTGTACGGCGTAACGGAAATGTTTGAGGGCGAAATAAAGATTGCGGGAACAGCGGGCGACCAGCAGGCCGCGCTGTTCGGGCAGGGCTGCTTTGACGAGGGTATGGTTAAGAATACATACGGCACCGGTTGCTTCATTCTCATGAATACAGCTGGAAAAGCCGTGGAATCCCGCCATAAACTGCTGACCACTATTGCCTGGGATATTGGCCAGGGCGCCGTTTACGCGCTGGAAGGCAGCGTGTTTTCAGCCGGCGCGGCGGTGCAGTGGCTGCGCGACGGCCTTCGGATAATCGACAGCGCGGAGCTTACGGAATATTACGCGAACAAAGTCGCCGATACCAACGGTGTGTATGTTGTGCCGGCCTTTACCGGCTTGGGCGCGCCCTATTGGGACCCTTACGCCCGAGGAACTATTGTCGGGCTTACCCGCGGCGCGTCGAAGGAGCATGTTATCCGCGCGACGCTGGAGTCCATGGCTTACCAGTCCCGTGACGTTATAAAGGCTATGGGATTGGATTACGCGCCGGAACTCCCAGTGCCTGTTCCGGGGCTGCGGACGGAAGTGGCCCTTAAAGTTGACGGCGGCGCCTCGGCCAATAATTTTCTTATGCAATTCCAGGCCGACATACTTGATGTGGAGGTCGCGCGTCCGGAAATTATAGAAAGCACCGCCTTGGGTGCCGCGCGTCTGGCAGCTTTGGGCGCCGGGCTTTACGAAGGTATAGCCGAAATAAAAGCGCTGCCCGTCAAGCACAGAGTCTTTACCCCAAACATGGACGCCGCCCTGCGGGAAGCTAAGGTCAGAGACTGGCGGAAAGCCGTGGAAAGCGCGAAAGGGTGGGCGAGGGAGTAAAGGGGTGTTTTGATATACTCGCGAACGTTGAGATTTACCGTAGAGGTGTATCCGTCGATATTTTGAAGGTTCGTATTTGGGCTTGATCAGTAGACACATTTATTTCCAAGTGTATTAAGAAGCCTGTTTATGCGGGAATTTAACTGCGATGGAAAAATATGTGTCTACAACTTTTGAAACACTCCAATAATTTCGGCGCTTTCAAAATTTTAGTGGTATCTAAGGCGTGTTTGAAAATTCCTTAAAGCGCGAAATTTCGAGTGAAACCACCGCAATTTCGCGCTGCGTCGAGCAAGCTCGACTGTCGGAATCCAGTTTTCAAACACGTCCTAGAAAGTTGTATTCAGCATAAGAATGCCGCACTAGCCGCCCTTAAGATAGGGTCAAGGGGCGAAGTCCCTTGCGGGGGTTTGGGGGCAGAGCCTCTAACGGTGAAGTGTCCGTTGGTCTTAATCTTTTGACCATCCCATTCTTAAGTTCGCGCCTAAGGCAAAGCCCCCAAGATCTTGGCTTCAGGCTTGTCCATACAGCCCGGCGACATCAACCGGCAGACGCGTTTCCGCGCTTCGCATAATCGCGAGCAGGGTAAGCGTGGTGTTGGCCGCGTCATAGATTGTAAGGGGGAATTCCTCGCCGGTGTATAGACAGCGCGCGAAGCCTAGAATACTGTCGTAGGCAAAGCCTTTCGGCTGGCCGTAGACTCGGTTGCTTACCAGTACGTCAGGCACTTTAACGCTTTGGTCCGTGTATTTTTGAATTAAATTGTGGTGGCTGGCGTCAATGGCTATCATTCCCTTGTCGCCCAATAAAGTGCACTTAATGTCGTTTACACAGGGGTTCGCGTTTGGGGTTATCCATCCGTTTTCCATTTGGGCCACACAGCCGTTGCGGAATTCTATTGTGGTCAAGTATTGGTCCGCCGTGTCCACCCCAAGGCCCTTTAAAATACCGGATGTACTGACACTGTACACACGGCTCGCCTCGTCGTTGAACAACCACCGCAGCGCGTCCAGACTGTGACTGCCCAAAAACCATAAAATGGACGATTGCGCTGCCCAGGGCAGTAAGTCCGTCGCAACCCATTTTGTGTCGTTAAGCCTGAAATAGCCGCTCACAAGCCGGCCCAGTTCTCCCGCCGCAACAGCCCTGCGCGTCTCCTGGAAGGGCGGGCTCCACCGGTTGTGAAAATCTACCATCGCACGTACTCCGTTCGCTTCAATCGCCTGGATTAGACGCTCCGTATCAGCTTGGCTGGTTGCCAGCGGTTTTTCCAGTAATAGGTGCTTCTTCGCATTTACGCAGTCAACGCCTATTTTCGCGTGCAAAAAGTCTGGCGTTACAACTGCCACCGCGTCGCATTGGCAGCGTTCCAGCATTTCCAGATGACTGCCGTAGACCTGGGGGATGCCAAGCCTTTCCGCCACGGCAGCGGCCCGCGCCTCATTTGTATCGCATATGGCCACGCATTGCGAAAATGGACTGCTGTTATAGAGCTCCCCGTGAATCTCACCCCAGGTACCCGCTCCCACTATAGCCATTTTTATACGCTCGTTCATGTTTCCACATCCTTTTTTATAATAGTATAACATATCCCCAGACTTTACGCAGCCGCGGCATAACAGCGCGCGAACTTTTATGGATTTTTTTCGTCAAAACAGATAAAGATTAAAAAAACAAGAGGTGAATGTTATGAAGAAAAATTTTCTAACAAACAGTATCACGCTAGCGCTGGCGGCTGTGACCGCCCTGACGTTTCCCAGCGCGGCGGTCGGAGCGTCATCTGCGGACGCGGTGTCCGTGCCCGGCCTCAAGACAAAAAACGCCGTAATGCTGTACGTGGGCAGCCCCGTCGCCTATATCAACAACGAACAGATGATAATTACGGCTGGGACCGGAGCTTCCGGCGGCGGCGCGCCTGTGGCGCCCTTTATAGAGAAGGGGTGTACCCTTGTGCCCCTGCGCTTTGTAGGCGAAGCCTTTAACGCGGAAGTCACTTGGAACGAGGCAAGTCAAACCGCTGCCGTCAAGAGCGGCGCGACGGAGCTTTCCCTGACCGTTGGCAGCTATGAAATACATGCCCGCGGCAGGGGCGACGCGATACGGCTGGCCGCGCCCGCGCGGAAGGTAGACCTAAGCGTGTTTGTCCCCCTGGAGGGCATAGCGGAAGCGCTGGGCAAAAGCGCGTTTTACGACCGCGGGCTTATAATAATAAGCGATACGGAGAATATTTACAGCCCTGAAACAGACAAAGACATTTTAGACGGGTATATCGCGCTTATGAACAACCTGCCCCTGGTTGGCACGGAGGAAAAATTTAAGGAACTGACAGGGGCGTCCTATGAGGACGAGGTTTTTTACGACAGCGACGGCGGCGTAATTTACCGTACCAGCGAGCCGCTGCTAGGCGCTTCGACTGACGCCGCCGTCAGCCAGAACATTATTCCGGAGCCCAGGGCGGAAATGCCGCAAGAAGCGGCCTCAGCCCCGTCCGCGGACTCCGCGGATACGTCGGATTTTTCCGCCACCAATGTTCAAGTGCAGGGAGTTGACGAGGCGGACATTATTAAGACCGACGGGCAGTACATCTATTACCGCGGGGACGACAGGGTCTATGTTGTAAAAGCGCAGCCCCCGCAGGAAATGGTGCTGGAATATACTGTACGGTTTGAGTCGCCGGACTTTTATCCCCAGGAAATTTACGTGGACGGCGATGTTATGGTAGTAATTGGCGCCGTGAATTCCTGGGGGCGGGCGCGTGATTATTATTCCTCAAGCCCATCCACATGCGCCTATGTGTACAATATCGCGGACCGCCAGAATATTCTTAAGCAGCGTGAAATAGTCACGGATGGCAATTATCTTTCATCCAGGAAGACCGAGGGGTCGGTTTATATTGTAACCAACCGGGGCATATACGGTCTTTGGGACGGGCAGGAGCTTCCGTCCGTTAAGGATACAAACGCGCAGGGCGACGTCACTATCGGCTATGACAAAATGTATTATTTCCCCGGCTCGCTTGAAAGAAATATTATGATGATAACGGGCTTTAACCTGGACGACCCCGAGGGCCAGGGTGCCCAGTCCGGCGCCTATGTGGGCGCGGGAGGCAGCATATATGTTTCCGGCCAGAATATTTATGTGGCGTCCAATGGCTACAGGGCCGACTCTAACTCGACCCTTGTATATAAATTCTCCATGAACAGGGGCAAGGTTACTTTTCAATACAAGGGCGAAGTGCCGGGTACGGTGCTTAACCAGTTTTCTATGGACGAAAGCCGCGGCTTTTTCAGAATAGCCACCACATCCTACCAAAGGGGCGCCACCGCAAACAACCTGTACGTGCTGGACGAATCCTTGGGCATGGCGGGCAGTTTGGAGGATATTGCCCCAGGCGAGACAATTTATTCTGTGCGTTTCATGGGCGACCGAGCGTACATGGTGACCTTTAAGACAGTGGACCCTTTGTTTGCTATGGATTTATCCGACCCCTACAACCCTAAAATTCTGGGCGCGCTTAAAATTCCAGGTTACAGCGACTATTTACATCCTTACGACGACAACCACCTTATTGGCTTCGGCAAGGACACGGTGGAACTAAGCGGCGGCGCGTATTACCTGGGAATGAAAATTTCCATGTTCGACGTTACGGACATTACCAACCCGCGCGAAATGTTCAGCGAAATTATAGGGGACAGGGGCACAAGCTCGCCTCTGCTGGACGACCACAAGGCCCTTTTGTTTTCAAAGGAGAAGAACCTGCTGGCCTTTCCCGTGCAGCTGGCCGAAATAAGCGGCGGCCCTAAGACCGGCGACAGCCTGGAATACGGCGAGTTTACATTTCAAGGCGCTTATGTCTACAGCATTGACATGCATTTTGGCTTTCAACTAAAGGGCAGAATAACCCATTTGGAAAGCGAGGACATGCTTAAGGCAGGGTATTACGACGGCGATGCCAGAAAGTACGTGCGCAGGATTATTTTCGTCGGCGATACCCTATACACTGTGTCCGATTCCGGTATTAAGGCCACCGATATGGCGGATATGGCCGATATTGGGAAGGTGAACTTTTATTAAGCGGCGAATCAACGATTTATACTTGTGAATGTCCTGACTTGCCACAGGGATGGGGGATTGGCGCGAACTTAAGGAATGGGAAAGGTCAAAAGATTAAGA
>JAISYE010000263.1 GCA_031297485.1 Clostridiales bacterium | reverse complement strand
AAAAAAAAAAAATTTTTGTATAATTTTGTACTCTAAATGAATACCGCGAAGAGTCTGCGGTTTTCATTTGGAATATTCATGTAAAATTTTGCGGCAGAGTCTTAAATTTATTCGTGAGTATATCTTTTTCTCTTCGCCATTAACCCCCCAATCTTTCCGCTTTCGCGGGCAGTAAGTGATTTCCAGCCATTTTTGGCTATTTTGTCCTCAAGACCAAGTTCACAGGCAATCTCATATTTGATAATATCGTTTTCTGTCAGTTTTTTCTCTTTTACAGGCTTAACCTGTAAAGCTTTTTTCCGCGCCATAGTATCTCCCTTCTTAACAGAAACTTTACCATGATTATTCACATCAATGGAATTTATTATACAATGGCGGAAGGCCGTAATATTTTGCCTAAGAGGGACATATCTATAAATAATCGGGGCCGGAGATAGTCGAGCTTGCTAGACGAACTTCCGGGCATGAAAAGATATAAAGTCAGGAGGCGGGCGCGGTATGGAGGAAATAAGCGCGTTGGCGTGGAGAGGGTTTGGCGTTAGGGCACGGCGGGTGGTAAGAGAGAAATCGCACTACATAATAAGCACGCCTAACGGCCCGCGAGTAATTAAGCGCAGCCTGGGCAGCCCGGAGCGGATAGTATTTCAGCACACAGTAAAGGAACATTTATATAATATGGGGTTTAAGACCACCGAGAGGTTCTATACCGGAGCGGACGGCCTGCCATACGCCTTGTGGGACGGCGGCGCGTATGTAATGACAGACCTGCTGCGCTGCAAGGAGTTTGATTTTATCTGCCCTGTGGATTTTGAGAAGGTTTTAATCACGGTCGCGCGAATGCATTCGCTGATGCAGGGCATAGAGTTTGATTGCGATGTGTTTTATGGGGAAACTAATATTTTCGAGCAGGCGGAAAAACAGATAATGTTTTTAAAGGGTATAAAAAAGAGAATTGGGAAGCGCTTGTCCGATTTTGATGTTTTGTTTATAAAAAATTGCGATTACTATATAGGAGAAGCGAGCGCGGCGGCCGAACTGCTGCTGCGCGGCGGCTTCGAGCGGTATATGTCGGCCGCGCGGCTTGACAAAACAATTTGCCACAACTCGCTTAAAGAAGAGAATATTTTGTTTAACACAAACAACACAGTGTATATTGCGGATTTTTCTCAAATGTGCGTAGCACCTGCGCTACTGGATATAAGCGAGCTTATAAGGCGTCACGGCAAAAAAAGCGGCGAGCCGGTATCAATTTCGCGGGCGGTGGAGATTTACAGCCGCCACCATGCTCTAGCGGAGGGCGGCGAGGAGATTGTCCGCGCGCTACTGCGGTATCCGCGCAAGTTTATAAAGGTATGCGAGCAATACTATTCTAAAAAGCGCAGTTGGACACCCAGCGCTATTATAAACTGCCTGCGGGTAATTATTGATGGCCGCGAGGCCTATGAGCGCTACCTGAACGATCAAGGGCCTCAATAAAGACAAAACCTTAAAACCAACGGACGGCCGTACGTTTCAGGCCAATTCTTCCGAAGGTCAGCGGCGGCGCCTTTTGGAGGTCAGGAGAGTCTTGATCTTTCAAAAAAAGGTTTAAGGATTTTGCTTCTTTTGACCTTAGCTGAAAATTGTGCTATGCTGTACTTAAGGCGTGTTTGAAAATTCCTTAAAGCGCGAAATTTCGAATAAAACCGCTGCAAGTTCGCGCTGGAATCCGGTTTTCAAACACGTCCCAGTAAGGTCACGCACAATAAGGAGGCATTTTTTGCAGCACACTAACCAGATTTTTGATAAAATTTTTAAGCGTATTTTAACCCTTTCGCATGTGGCGGTGATTAACTTTATCAACGGTTTGTACAATAAACAGTTTCCTCTGGACAGCAAGATTATTTACAACCAAACGGAATCCGTCGGCGATGATCTTGGCCGGAAGGTGGCTGACGCTATACTGACGCTGGTCCCGCCGGACGACGGTCCGGAGAAATTCCATGCCGAGATTCAGATTGATAACGACAACACTATTATCATCAGAGTGTTTCAGTACAGCTTTGCGGAAGCGCTGAAACACAAAGACGTACAGGGCGGTACAATAGTCCTGACGCTTCCGCAGCCGAAAATAATCTTCCTGGAGCATACGAAGAACACGCCGGACGAAGTTACGCTGGAACTGAACGTGGAGGGTCAGGAACCTCGCCCCGCGTTCGCGTACAAAGTCCCGGTAATGAAGCTGCTGACCTATTCCGTGGACCAGCTGGCTGAAAGGCGCATGGTCATTCTGCTGCCGCTGTACCTCTTGAGGCTGCGACGTGAAATAACGAAGCAGCCCACAAAAGAAAACGCCGGCAAGCTTCGGGCGCTTATTGAAACCATTATGAACGCCATAGACGCGGCCGACGCAGCCGGGGACATCACGAAAGAAGACGCGCGTGTGCTGAGGCAGCTGCTAAGTACTTTATACAACTATCTTTATGGGGACATCCAATTATTTAAAGAGGAGGCAGTGAATAAAATGATGACTGATCGCTTGGTATTAGATTTGGATATCGCCGAAAGGCGCGGGAAAAAACTTGGGAAAAAGCTCGGGAAAAAACTCGGGGAAAGACGCGGGAAAAAACTTGGGGAAAGACGGCTGCAGGATAAGGTGGCGCTGGAAATGCTGAAAGCAGGGGAATCCTTGGATAAAATCCTGATGTTTACGCATATTTCAATAGAGCGCGCCCAAGCGCTGCAAGCCCGGCTGGCGAAGGACAGCGGCTCTTCTATTTAAATTTTCGGAATTTTCGCCGCAAAGAACGCGCCGCGCGAGCGTGAAAAATCTAACCGTTTGCGGTATAACATATACTCACACACGAAAACATCTGCGTCGGGCTTCGCCCGACTATCGCTAAAAATCATTCAGTGTTTTCGTGTGCGAGCAACCAACAATCGGAGCGAAAAGTGCATTTTTTTTTCGCGCCTTAATATAAGAAAAGGGGTATAATAACACAATAGGCCCTAAGTTTTGACCTTTTAAGTTTAAACGTTCAGGAGGAATTTTTTTGAGTAAGAAAATATTGGTAGTTGACGATGAAAAGAACATAGTAAACATAATCAAGTATAATCTCAAAAAAGAGGGCTATGAAGCGCTGTGCGCCTACGACGGGGAGGAAGGTTTGAGGCTGGCGCTGGAGGAAGACCCGGCGCTTATTCTGCTGGATATAATGATGCCGAAGCTGGACGGTTATGAAGTGTGCAAGCGCATACGCGAGAAGAAGCAGACGCCGATAATAATGTTAACGGCGCGGGCGGAGGAAACGGATAAAGTGCTGGGGCTGGAACTGGGGGCGGACGACTATGTAACCAAACCCTTTGGGATACGGGAGCTTATCGCGCGCATAAAGGCCAATCTCCGCAGGAAAGACCTGCCGCAGGACGAGCCGGCCCTTGGCAATGTGATGAACTACGGCGAGATTACCATTGATATGGACAAGTACAGCATCTTTAAGCGCGGCCAGCAGATAGAGCTCACGCGCAAGGAATTTGAGCTTGCCAGGTTCTTGGCCGCGCAGCAGGATACGGTATTTACCCGGGAGGTGTTGTTGGAAAAAGTGTGGGGCTACGAGTATTTCGGCGACTTGCGGACAATTGACGTAACCGTGCGGCGGCTGCGGATGAAATTGGAGGATACTCCTGAAGCGCCGCGCTATATTCATACAAGGCGCGGAGTAGGCTACTTTTTCTCCTGTAAAGGCCAGGAAAAATAAACGGTCAATCTTCTGCCTCCGAAAGGCATGGTCTTAATTATGAAAAGCATAAAGTTTAAATTCATTTTTGTATATCTGGCCTTGGTGTTTCTTGTGGTAATAATCGGCGGGACTTTTATGCTGCTGCGAATAAACGCTATGGAAAAGAAAAAGGCGGAAAACCAGCTGGCTTCCGCAGCGAAGCAGATAGCGGAACAGTATCTCATGCCTCCTGACCTGGTAAACCTGTATGACAACCTGGAAAGCTACGCGAACATGAACGGCGCCCAGGAAGCGTATTACGCGGTCATTCAAAACGGGAAGAGGCTGGAGGCGTACCCTGACACAGACCGCCGCGCCACGGACCCGTCCATAATATCGGCCAGCGCCGGCACGGCGAAGTTTACAACCGAAAACTCAAGCGATGGCGGCGCTCCACGCATGTGGTACAACTACGCGTACCCCGTGTTTGACGGAGAACGGGTCGCTTTCGTGGTGTTTGTCAGCGTCAGCGCCGAGCCTGTGCTGGACAACCTTGTGACCATGGGCGCCACTATTTTTTTGACCTTTATGCTGGCCATGCTCTTGGCCGCAGTGTTCGGCGTATTGCTGGCGGGCACGATGACGGGGCCTATAGCCGCGCTGACGAGACGGGCGCGGGACATGGCCTACGGCCGCCTGGACCACGAACTGCCCATAAACAGCGAGGACGAAATTGGTCAGCTGACGGAGAGTTTTAACGAGATGTCCCGGGAGCTTAACCAGTCTATGAGCGCTATAACCAGTGAAAAAAACAAGCTCGAAATCCTCATAAACAACATAACGGACGGCGTACTGGCCTACGACGACGGGGGCAGGCTGATACACGCCAACGCGGCCTGTCAGGAGCTTTTGAACATAAACAGCGCGGAGACGGTGCCCTTTTCCGAGATGATGGAACTCTTGGGCGTGGAGTATCGCCACATACGGGATATTTCCTCTGACCTGGTAAAAGAATGCGCGCTAACCGGCGGGCGCTATATAACCGCGAGCTTTTCCACCTATACCGACACCCAAAGCAGGGTCAGGGGGCTTGTTATCGTCTTACAGGATATAACAAAGCACAAGAAATTAGATGAGATGCGCAAGGAATTTGTGGCGAACGTATCCCATGAGATACGCACGCCGCTGGCTACCATAAAGAGCTACACGGAGACGCTGCTGGACGGGGCGCTGGAAAGCCGCCAGACAGCGGAGGAATTTCTGGAGATAATAGATTCCGAAGCCGAGCGGATGACCACCTTGGTAAAGGATTTATTGGAGCTGTCACGGTTTGACAACAGGCAGATGAAGCTGATTTTTTCCGACGTGGACCTGATACAGGTATTAAAGCAGAGTATCCGGCAGAATTCCGTACTAGCCGGGCAGAAGAACCAGGTAATAGAGTTCAAGTCCATAGACGGGCAGAAGTTTTGGATGAAGGCGGACGCGGGCCGCATAAACCAGGTATTTACAAACCTGATAAGCAACGCCCTTAAATACAGCAGCGAGTACAGCGGGGTAGAGATATTTTGTGCCGAATCGCCGGGCGAGTACAGGATATATATACGCGACCACGGCATAGGCATCCCCCGTGAGGATTTGGACAGGATATTCGAGCGGTTCTACCGGGTGGACAAGGCGCGGTCTCGCGCTATGGGCGGGACCGGGCTGGGGCTGGCTATCGCGAAGGAAATAACCGAGGCCCATGGCGGCAAAATTTCCGCCAGCAGCACCTTGGGAGAAGGGACTACAATGGTGTTAAAGTTTGATAGGAATTTTAAGCCGCTGGAGGCGTGATATGGCAATAAAAAAGGAACCAGCACGTTCCGCGGAAAGCCGCGCTTACGCGCGTCCGGCCTTCTTGACGGTACCTGTTTTGAAGAACCTGGTGATTATAATACTGGGCTTTACAGCGGTTTATCTTACGTGCCTGCTGTGGTTTGACAAGATATCCAACAGGGACTTTATTTCTACCCTGGCTGCGTCCCTGGTGTACTCGGCGCCGGAATCCGCCGAGGTACGGGCCATGATAGCGCCCTACAGGATAATGGTGAGCTTGCGCGGCGAAACTTACGGGGCACTTTACAGCTGGCTTGCGGACACAAAAAAGGACGGCGACGCGGCTATAGAGCTGGCGTTAAAGTCCGGCGAGCCGCAAGACGGCGAGGCGCTTTCCTGGGAAAGCCTTTTGAAGAAAAAAGCCTATATCTATGAATACGCGGTTCCCCTGCCTGCGGATATGACGCCCATAAAGTCCCAGGCTAAGGGTTCGTGGCTGATTGCGCGGATGTCGGAATTCGACATGATAATAATCACACCCGAACTGGAAAATATAATCGTGACATTTGTTAACACGGCCAGTAATGAAGTATGCTCCTACACTGCGGCGGACGGCGAATTGTCCGCGCGTATCGCGCAAAACATATCCCTGCTTACGGATAACAGCGCCGGGCTGTATTATGTGCCCTCGACGCACAATGGCGGGATTATTTTCGTGCCCCACTGGCGCTTTGAAGCGTACCCATATTCTGCCTTAGAGATAGTAAACCCGTATATGTATCAGGGGGACTTGCTGATTGCGAAAATAGAAAAGAAAATAGAAAGTTTTTTCAGCAACCCCGCCTTAATTGTGGCTGATAAGAAAGAGGCATTTATATATAACGCTGGTTCCGCTGTTGTAAAATATTTACCTAACGACACCGTGGAATATTTTGATTACAGCACAACCGAGGTAATAGGCGGCTCTTCCTTTGCGGCGGATTACCATGCAGCGCTGGATTTCGCCTCAAAGGATTCCGCCCTGGAGAACGAGTTTCGAATGCACAGTTTCAAGACTGAGGACGGGCAGACGACCTTTTACTTCGATTACTTTATCAATAATTTTCCGCTGATATTGCCGGAGAAAACCTATTCGGAGATAAACATGCGTCATCCTATTGAGATAACCGTGCAAAACCGCAAGGTTATAAAGTACCGGAAACTGGCCTACGTTTTTAAGCCTATTCCACTTGGCACGGAGACTGCGGACTTTAAGTTCAATGACGTTATGGGGTACATCCGCCTTGCCTTCGGCTCGCCCGGCAGCATAAACCTTAACAGTCTGGAACTGGGCTACAAATTCGAAATGAGCACTTTTTTGCGGTTAAACTGGTTCCTGGGCATAGACAACCAGACAATAGTTTACAGCGCTAAGTTTTAATCCACATCCGGGTTGGACCCGAATGACCGATAGTCGAGCTTGCTCGACGGATATGACCCTAACGCCTTGCGTATTTTATGTGCCAAAGGCAAATTTTTTAGCACAACCGTCTATACGCAGTCTTCAAGAGTCACGCAATTATAATAGTACGATGGCGCTAAAATTACAAGAAACAATTGCTCTGGGTCTCTTACCCAAATTTTGAAAGACCCAATAAAAGGAAGGTTAATGTGGACTGGGATAAGGCGAAGAATATATTGATAGTAATGCTCTTAATGCTAAATATTTTTTTAGGCATACTCACGTATTTAAACAGTCCCAGATACTCGGTGGCGGCGGAGCAGGAGAAAGCCATATTGGATGTGCTGGCCCAGAACAATATCGAATGGAACGCCGTGCTGCCGAAACGCTTCGAGCCGCTGGCGAATATCCTGCTTACAGTCCATAGGGAGGACGCGGACGCTTTGGCGGCGGTGTTTTTCAAGGAGGCCGAAACCGTCTCCAGGGTAGATACCGATGAACGTGCCGTCCTGATCCAGGGCGCCGCGTCCCTTATTGTAGAAAACGGCGGGTTCAGGTACGACAACCTTAACGGCATGGCGGGCACGGCAGGGCAAGGTGCGGAAGCCTGCGGCAGAATAATGGGGGACCTTACCCAACTTTCGGGGTTTGTACCGGACGAGACCGAGACAGGCACGCGGGTGGCGGTTTACCGCCAGATGTACAAGGACAGGCTTATTTACACTAACTATGTGGTCTTTACAATGTCCGATGAAGGTATAGTCAGCGTAAATTGCCAATACAACCAGCCGGCGGGGTTCTCCGCCAAACACGAAATTATTCCGCCGGACGAGGCGGCGTTTATTTTAATGAATAAACTGAAAAATATGTACGGCGGTGCGCCTGTTGCTATTGATGAGATGGATCTGGTATTCCTGCGGCGCGACGACCCGGCGGAGGAAATGGAGACCGAACGCGCCACGCCCTATTACAGATTTTATGTACGGGAACTTACGAACGGCCCTTTACAGCCGCCGTTTTTTGTGAACAGCTACACAGGGGCTGTGGAGTGAGTGAAAGAAGTATCAACCGATATTAGCTTAAGTTAAGGCGTATTTGAAAATTCCTGTGTCTATTCAGGGGCGCAAGGCTTATGCTTATTTGAGTGCGCGCGAAGCGCAAGAAAGGGTCTGCGTCGAGCAAGCTCGACTATCGGGGACGAGTCCCCATACGTACCCTACGATACACGCAATATCGCAGGGGCGGATGGCAATCCGCCCGTTTGGGGCAGAGCCCCAAACGTTGAAGTGTCCGTTGGTTTTAAGGTTTTAGCGTTTTGACCTCTGAACAGACACGAAGCGCTGCATTTAATTGTCGAAGATTAAAAAAAACCCTTGACAAAAAAATTGCGCCATGCTATAATTCTCCCATAAACAGCAAAGGCGCTGTGGATTATCATAATCTGCAGCGCCTTTTTTTTATTATTAAAACTGAAAGGGAGTTGGCCTATGACTGATATTCCGGATTTATTTGGAAGCATGGTATTTAATGACGCGCTGATGCAGGCGCGCCTGCCAAAGGACACCTATAGGGCGCTTAAGAAAACTATCGCCCAGGGTACGCACTTGGAATTGGACGTGGCAAACGTAGTGGCGGCCGCTATGAAAAACTGGGCCATAGAAAACGGGGCAACCCATTTTACCCATTGGTTTCAGCCCATGACAGGCATAACCGCTGAAAAGCACGATAGCTTCATATCACCCCAATCCAACGGGAAGGTGATAATGGAATTTTCCGGCAAGGAGCTTGTGCGTGGTGAGCCGGACGCCTCCAGTTTCCCCTCGGGCGGTCTGCGGGCCACCTTTGAGGCGAGAGGCTACACCGTATGGGATATTACGTCCTACGCCTTTCTAAAGGACGGCACGCTCTATATTCCCACAGCTTTCTGCTCATACGGGGGCGAGGCGCTGGACAAGAAAACCCCGCTGCTGCGCTCCATGGATGCCATTGACAGGCAGGCCAAGCGTATTTTGGCACTGTTTGGAAACACAAGTGTTAAACGTGTGATTACAACTGTTGGACCCGAGCAGGAGTACTTTCTTATAGACAAGGAAATGTACCTGAAGCGGCCGGACCTTATATACACGGGCAGGACGCTGTTCGGCGCCAAGCCGCCCAAGGGCCAGGAATTGGAGGACCACTACTTCGGAGCCTTGAAACCCAGGATATCCGCCTTTATGCACGACTTGGATGCGGAATTGTGGAAGCTGGGCGTGCCGGCAAAGACCAAACACAACGAGGTGGCGCCGGCTCAGCACGAACTCGCGCCTATATTCAGCACCACGAACATTGCCACGGACCACAACCAGCTTACAATGGAGCTTTTAAAGAGTGTGGCCAACCGTCACGGCCTGGCATGCCTGCTGCACGAGAAGCCCTTTGCCGGTATAAACGGCAGCGGCAAGCACAACAATTGGTCTATTTCTACCGTGGCCGGATCGTCCGGGGATAAGGGCGTTAATCTTTTGGAGCCGGGCGAAACCCCGCACGAAAATGCCCAGTTCCTCCTGTTTTTGGCAGCGGTTATCAAGGCTGTGGACGATTATCAGGACCTCCTGCGGGTATCTGTGGCAAGCGCGGGAAACGACCACCGTCTGGGCGCTAACGAGGCGCCTCCCGCCATAGTGTCTGTGTTCCTAGGCGAGGAACTGACGGAGATTCTGGACGCCATAGAAAGCGGCGCGGTCTATAATGGCAAGGAAAAGATATCCATGGAGATCGGCGCGACGGTGCTGCCCCATTTCCCAAAGGATACAACCGACCGGAACCGTACGTCGCCCTTCGCCTTTACGGGCAACAAGTTTGAGTTCCGTATGGTTGGCTCCATGCTGTCTATCGCCGGGCCGAATATTATACTCAACACCATTGTGGCGGAAGCGTTATGTCAGTTTGCCGACGCCTTGGAGCGGTCTGAGGATTTTACAGGCGACCTTGCGCGGCTGGTAAAGAATACTATTAAGGAACACAAGCGCATTATCTTTAACGGCAACAATTATGCGGAGGAGTGGGTAACAGAGGCGGAAAACCGCGGGCTTTTGAACCTGAAAAGCACCACGGACGCCCTGCCCGCGTTTGTGGCCCAGAAGAACGAGAAGCTCTTCGCGAAGCACGGCGTGTTTACAAAGGCGGAGCTTCATTCGCGTTATGAAATCTTACTGGAGAATTATAGCAAGACAATCCACATAGAGGCCCTGGCAATGGCCGCCTTGGTCAAGAAGGAAGCTATACCCGCTTGCGTCAGCTATCAAAACGAGCTTGTGCAGTTGCTGCAGGCTAAAAAGAACTGCGGAGGGTTCGACTCCAGCCTGGAGGAGACCCTGCTTAAGAAGCTGTCCGACCTTTCGGCCGCCGCCCTTAAGAAACTTGCGGCCTTGGAAAACACGCTGGCTGACGCGAAGCCTGGCGAGGACGCGTTGCTGACCGCCAAATTTTACAGGGAAAACATTGTCAGCGGCATGGCGGACCTTCGCCTTGTGGTGGACGAAATAGAAACACTGGTGGCGAAGAAGTATTGGACGCTGCCCACTTACGCGGAAATGCTCTACAGCGTAAATTAATACCTGGCACAACGGCGTGCGTTTTATCCCTCTTGGGAATAGAATGCGCGCCTTTTTATTTTAATAATATATATAAGGAGATGGCATTATGGCTTTTTCGGCAGTAGATACCATATGGGTATTGTTAGGCTCTGTACTGGTGTTTTTTATGCAGGCAGGGTTCGCGATGGTGGAAACAGGTTTTACCCGCGCGAAAAACGCCGGCAACATTATCATGAAAAACCTGATGGACTTTTGCATTGGCACGGTAGCGTTTTGGTTCATAGGTTTTGGCTTGATGTTCGGGGGCGACGGGCCGTTCATCGGCGGCTTGGATTTCTTTATCAGGGGAAATTATGACAGCACGTTTCCCACATACGCCTTTGTTATCTTTCAGACAGTGTTCTGCGCCACGGCGGCGACGATTGTTTCCGGCGCTATGGCGGAACGCACGAAGTTTATTTCCTACATTATATATAGCCTGATTATCAGCATGGTTATATACCCGATTTCCGGCCATTGGATTTGGGGCGGGGGCTGGCTTTCGCAATTAGGGTTCCACGATTTCGCGGGTTCCACCGCTGTTCACATGGTGGGCGGGTTGGCGGCCCTGGTTGGCGCGAAGATTCTGGGCCCGCGCATTGGCAAGTACACCAAGGACGGCAAGGCCCGCGCTATTCCTGGGCACAGCCTGACCCTTGGGGCTTTGGGCGTGTTTATCCTGTGGTTCTGCTGGTTTGGGTTTAACGGGGCCTCTACCGTGTCCATGACTGGCGACGCTATTGCCAGCGCCTCTAAAATTTTCGTCACCACGAACATTGCGGCTGCCACAGCGGCGGACGTTACAATGATTATCACATGGATACGCTACAAAAAGCCCGATGTCTCCATGACCCTTAACGGCGCCCTGGCCGGGCTTGTGGCTATAACCGCCGGCTGCGACGCGGTCTCGCCTGCCGGAGCCTTCTTTATAGGCGTGATTGCCGCGTTTGTGATTGTGTTTGGCATTGAGTTTTTGGACCAAAAAGCTAAGATTGACGACCCTGTTGGGGCTATAGGCGTACATGCCTTCTGCGGCGCTGCGGGGACGATTTTAGTCGGGCTGTTCGCGCTGGACGGCGGGCTGTTTTACGGCGGCGGAGTCGCCCTGCTGGGCGTGCAACTCTTAGGCGTGGGGTCTGTCGCCATATGGGTTGTTGTTACAATGGTCATTGTGTTCTTTCTTATTAAGAAATTTGTCGGCCTGCGGGTATCGCGGACGGAGGAACTGGCTGGCCTGGACCTTGAGGAACATGGCATTACCAGCAGCTATGCGGATTTCATGCCTGCTTTGCCTGTTGGCACGGACTTTAGGCCAAGCGTGGACGCTGAGGCGGCGGAGTTAGAGGTGCCCAAGGAAGTGGCGATACCTGTTACAAACATTTCCAAGCCTGGCGCAAAGATGACAAAGGTAGTAATAATCACCAAACAGAGCAAGTTCGAGCACTTGAAGGTTTCGCTGGATGTACTGGGTATAACCGGCATGACTGTGACCCAGGTGCTGGGCTGCGGTATGCAGAAGGGCAGCACGGAATTTTACCGCGGCGTGCCTCTTGAGACCACCTTGCTGCCCAAGATCAAGATTGAGATTGTTATTTGCAAGGTGCCTGTGGACGTCTTAGTCAAGACCGTTAAGGAAGCCCTTTACACCGGCAAGATTGGCGACGGCAAGATTTTTATTTACGATGTGGAAAACGTTATCAAGGTCAGAACCGGCGAGGAAGGTTTCGACGCCCTGCAGGATGAATAGGCGCGTTGGCTGAAGCCGCCGCGTTACGCGAAACACGCGTGACGCGGCGGCTTTTTTTTGGTGCGGGTGCGCGAGGGAGGGTGGGTGGCGACATTCGGTGTTCGTTCGTCTAATGTTTATAAGGGTTAATCACGATAATATATTATATGGGCATTGAAACAAAATATTTATGACTGAGGTGTGAAATTATGATGAGGTATGGTTTGAAGTGGATGCTGGGCATGATTGTGTCCATTGTGCTTATTCTTTCGTCTTTGCTGCTGCCCTATGTTTCGGCGTCAGATGACGGTTTTGAACTGGACGGCGCTGTAAGTGAAAGTTTGGGTGACGCTGACGTGGATTCTTCTTCTGGTAATGATGGTGGTCCTAGCGATGGAGAAAACAGCAGCGGCGGCGGCGGCTCTAGTGGTGGAGAAAACAGCAGCGGCGGCGGCGGTTCTAGCGATGGAGAAAACAGCGGCGGCGGCGGTTCTAGTGATGGAGAAAGTAACGGCGGCAGTGGTTCTAATGCTGGAGGTTCCGCGGAAGAAGACGGAGACGGAGAATCCGGCGGAACTGCGGAAGAAGACGGAGACGGAGAATCCGGCGGAACTACGGAAGAAGACGGAGACGGAGAATCC
>JAISYE010000262.1 GCA_031297485.1 Clostridiales bacterium | reverse complement strand
AGGTCTGCCAAAAAAACAGCTTTTTACGCCAAACGATAATTATGTCTTTAGAAATACCTTTTGTATTCTTAATATTGGATTAAATGTAATTGTTTACAAAACTTTGAACTCTCCAGTAACAATCCTGTTGGGGCAGACCTTCGCAAAACGAAAACCGTCTTGTGCCACATCTTGGCAAACGCGTTTTAAAAGGCGGGTTGCGTTGTTTCCTTTGACAGCGCATATTCCATGTGAACATCACATGGCTCAGCCGCATATAATTCGGGTATGATTTCTTCTGTTTCAACACATCCCATCGCGCAATAAAACGCTTGACTTTCCTGTGCTGAATGCGCGCTGATATACAGCTTTTCCGCTCCGGACTTTTTTGCCGCGTCAACGCAACGTAAAAACAGCTCTTTCCCGATTCCTTTTCGACGGTATTCATAGGAAACATGCAAAGAAATGAGCCATATGTATTGTTGGCGGCTACCGATAAAGTTTCCGGCAAGAGCGAAAAAGCCAATAAGCTTATCCTTGTCAAAAGCCCCGCAGACCGTGCCGCCACGCTTTATGATACTGGGCAAATAAAGAGCCGCAAGTTTTTTCTTCTTTGCGTCATCCCAGTCTTCAATAAAATGGTTATCAATAAGAATCCACTCATTGTTTTGTTTGCGCCAGCATTTTTTGACTTCTTGATAACGGTTAAACGCGTCCAGCATGTCCGTTTCTATATCCGACACGCCTAATTGACGATATAAAATATTTACAGAACTCATAGCCAACCCCTCGCTTTCATCCATTCTACCGACTGCCGCAAGCCTTCTACCGTCTTGGTTTCCATGACACAGCGGCAATTTTGCTCCTGCGCCAGCTTAAGATAGCGCGGTATATCCAAATCGCCTGTACCAAGGGCAAGGTGGTCGCGCTTGCCCCGTTCCGAAGAAACGCAGGCATCGTGAACATGCATATGGTTCAGCCGTCCACGCCGGGCGAGGATAATCGGCTCGTCGCCGCCGCCGATGCCGTAGTTATACTAAGGCGCGAAAAGAAATGCACTTTTCACGCCGGTTGTTGGTTGCTCACACACGAAAACACTGAAAGATTTTTAGAAGATGTTTTCGTGTGTGAGTATATGCCCGATGTCAAAAGTCAATCCAAAGGCAGGGCTTTCGAGCAGTAAATCTAAGCCCTTTTGCAAAAATGGCGCGCGGTCATACCCGCTCGCGTTCTCCACACATATTTTGATACAGGGATTGCCGCCGCGCAAGCGTCACGGAACGCCGCCAGTTTTATATTATAAACATCCTCATACTCGTCGAACAGAAAAACCTTCTTGTCCTAAAGTACACGCCGGCAGAGAGGTGCATATTCAGCACAGGAACGGATAACCGCGCGGCAAGTTCAATCGTCCGCAAAACAGCCGCTGTGTATGCCTCGGCCACCCGTTCGTTGAAGTCGCAGGGGTTGAGGTTTTCATCCAAGTGGATGGTGTAGAAAATTCCACTCTGCTTTGCAGTCTCGGCGAATTCGGCAACATCAATCTTCTCCGCTTGGTATTGCGGCAGGTTCATGTTGAGCTCGACAAAATCAAGCCCTAACTCACAGCAGAGAGCGGCGCAATCAGCGATTGTTTTGGTTTCGAGCAGGGTTGGCATTCCGTAGGTCACAGCCATACACATTCTCCTTTTCCCTCAACGCGGCCATAACTGTGCGGCATACTCCGCAGGCGGAACGGCAGCCACCCGTGTCCACCGTCACTCCTTGCCCTTTTGCATATTGAAGCAATGCCGCGGCGCCGCCGTTCAACACGGCGCTTAGCGCGGGGTTTTTATGGGGATTGTACTCATCTGCAATGTCGAGAATGTCCTTGTTATAGATATTGCCGATGGTAACCGAGCAAAGATTGACATCGCCGTTTGGGTTGATTCCGATACAGCTTACCTCGTCAAGCCGTGTTGTATAAGGCATAGCGCCGCAAAGCGCAGTTAAATCAATTTTGTCAGGCGCGGGGAAGTATTCGCCGAGGTGCTTAAGCGCGTTCCCAGATGGAAATATGTTGTTGCCTTCGTTTGTACGAATTCCCATATCAGTGAAAATTTGCAGCAGCCGTTTCGTTTCGGTATTATATGGATTTTCGTGGTTTTCATTAACAAGCCAAGCTGGCTGCGCCCTCAAAGAAGGCGCTTTGTGCCGGACAAGAGCCTCCGCGAAAGAAATCACCGGCGGAAGCGGAATGTACTCTTGATGAAAAACATCAACCGACAGCAATATGTCATTCACGCCAGCCGCGCATAAAGCCTCTGCCGCTGTGTCTATTTTCTCCTCGTCTTTTGAGAAAAAGCCGTTTGTAATGATTTGCCTTCTGGGAATGCCGCAATCACGGGCAGTTCGATGGATTTGGCACACAGTATCCCAATGCAGGAGCGGCTCGCCTCCAAAAGTCATCACCGACCGCACACTAAAACGCCGGGCGAGTTTTTTAACAGTATCAACCGCCGCCTCAGCCCGGACACTTTCACCGCGCGATGAGCGTTCTCCGTTCGAGCAGTGCTTACACCGCCCGCTGCAAGCGTCGGTAATGACATATTCTATTCTGTTTAAGTTGATAAATTCGCTCATGCCGACCTCCTATTCGTGTGTGACCACTCGTGCGGGTTACTTTGGCAGATTCCGCAAGCCGGTCTTGAACATTGCGGGAAAAAGGCGCTTGTCTGCCAACTCGTCAGTTGGTAACCAACGCAAACTCTCCTGCGCGCTGCAGCTGGTATAGCCGCCCTAGACAATGACTCCGGGTGTGGTTTCATGAGGGACTAAGGGCTTATCCTTGAATAAAACAGAATGACTTATACTCACACACGAAAACATCTTCTAAAAATCTTTCAGTGTTTTCGTGTGTGAGCAACCAACAACCGGCGTGAAAAGTGCATTTCTTTTCGCGCCTTAGTATAAATACTGGATTTGCTAAATGCAGAAATGGCGCAAAATCAGTACTCCCGTTTATTAAGGGATAGGCCCTAAGGCGTGTTTGAAAACTCCTCAAAGCGCAAAATTTCGAATGAAACCGCTGCAATGATAGTCGAACTTTGCTCGACGCTTTGCGCTGCGTCGAGCAAGCTCGACTATCGGAATCAAGTTTTCAAGCACGTCCTAAGGCCCAGTATTCAGGATTCATAAAATTATAATAGCATAATTGTGCCAAAATTACAAGAAACAATTACTCTGGAACCCGCCCGAATTTTGAAAGACCGCCTCTATTCAGAGGCGCAAGGTGCTTTTGCGTCTGGTTCTCCTTAATGAATACGCGCGAAGCGCAAAAAGGGGTCTGCGTCGAGCGAGCTCGGCTATCGGGGACGAGTCCCCGGCGGGGTTTGGGGCCAACGAACAAACCATCGTTAGGCTCCTAACGGTGAACTGTCCGTTGGTCTTAATTTTTTGACCTCTGAATAGACACGACAGGCCCTAACACTACAGTGGAAAATGTTGCGGGAATGGGCTTATTGCTGGTTTGCCGCATTCATTGCGGCGACGAAGAATCCTTGATTTCTGCATTGTCGTTCTCGAAATTCATATTATAGCGCTATACCCGCGAACGTTGAGATTTGCCACATTGAAACCACCGCGCTTCATGTACTTAAGAAGGGGTCTGCGTCGAGCAAGCTTGACTATCGGGGATGGGTCCCCGGCGGGGTTAGGGGCAGCGCCCCAAGGTCTTAGGCTTTTGGCAAATGTATTCATTCACGAGTATAAATTGATCTACCCGCGGTTGATTCCGCCGCCGCCCCCGTGCTATAATAGCCTACGCGGACGGAACGCCGTCTGCGGGACGGAACGCCGTCTGCGGGACGTAACGCCGTCTGCGGGACGGAACGCCGTGGCTAAGGGGTGAGTGTGCTGCATTACGCTGAATACAAGACCATATTATCGCCGAAGAACAACATGAACCTTTATCGCGGCTGTTCCCACGGCTGTATTTATTGTGACGCGCGCTCCGCCTGTTATCAGATGAAGCACGATTTTGAGGACATTGAAGTTAAGGCGGACGCCGCGGCCATCTTGGAAGCGCAGCTTGTGAAAAAACGGCGGCCCTGCATGATCGGCACAGGCGCAATGTGCGACCCATATATCCCGCTTGAGGACGACCTGCGGATTACAAGGCAATGCCTTGCAATTATTGAACGGCACGGTTTTGGGCTGGCGATCCAGACGAAATCCGCCCGAATCCTGCGGGACTTGGACTTGCTGAAAGCCATCAGCGTCAAAGCCAAATGCGTGGTGCAGATGACGCTGACCACTTACGATGAAAACCTATGCCGTATCCTCGAACCGAACGTGTCCGTCACCGCGGAGCGGTTCGCCGCGCTGGAAGCGTTCCGCGAGGCGGGGATTCCCACAGTGGTTTGGCTCAGTCCGATACTGCCGTTTATAAACGATACTGAGGAAAACCTGCGCGGTATTCTCGGCTATTGCGTCCGGGCGGATGTTCGCGGAATAATCTGTTTCGGGTTCGGCGTGACCCTGCGTGAGGGCGACAGAGATTATTTTTACGCTAAACTGGACGAGCATTTCCCCGGCATGAAACAGAGGTATATCCGCGCCTTCGGAGGCAGCTACGAATGTACCAGCCCCAATAACGCCAGACTCCTGTGCCTTTTTCAGGACGAGTGCCGCAAGCATGGCGTTTTATATAAACCTGATGATGTGTTTGCGTATCTGCGTCAGTTTGAGCGGAAAGAGCGGCAGATGACGCTGTTTGATATGCCGGGTGTGTGACGGGTGTCAGCCGGAGGTTCCGGCTATATTAGGACGTGTTTGAAAATTGGATTCCGATAGTCGAGCTTGCTCGACGCAGCGCGAAGCGCCGAGCAAGCTCGGCTATTATTGCGGCGGTTTTATTCGAAATTCCGCGCTTTGAGGAATTTTCAAACACGCCTTAGCGGGGCGGACGCAGTTTACCCGTACAAAAGGAGGGCGCGTCGGCATGTCGAACCGTAAATGGCTTTTGGAAAACGCGGATGTTCCCATCCGATACAACTTAGTACACGAGCAGTCCTTGGTTGAAGGGCTGCTCTCCAACGAGGAAGTTTCGGCTTGGCTGCAAAGGCTGGCCGGCCGTGTTGCCGCGCGGGATTTATCCAATATCCACGGCAGCCATGATTACCGCTATGAAAATATCATGAAAAAATGCTTTATCTTGGGACTTAACGCCGCTATCCCACAGTTTGACAGTTCGGCGAGGTTTTTCATAGACTTCCTAAGCAGGCATATTACGGAAACATACGGCGAGGTTCTGACCTTTGGGAAGATGTACGCCTACCGAGACTATGAAACTATCCTTGCTTGCTGCCTGCCGTTTTTTGGTTACTGCGATGAACCCGCCGTGCGCTATGTAGTGGACAAGCGGCTGCAAATACTCTATAATTTCACAAAACAAAAACGGTATGATGTGTGCCGCCCTTGCTTGGATTATGCCGGTGTTCCCCCGGAATGGCGCGCGCATATCATCGACCCTGATTTGTACAGCGATGGGAATATTGCGCTGCCGTCTATCCACGACTACATTCTGCTTGCCGGGGCATACAGGTGCCTCGGCCGTGAAGATAAGGCCAAGGCGGAAACGGTTGCCGAATGGCTGTTCGGCCAAGGCTATGAAGGCGTGTATCCGCGTTTTTATTATTACGCGCCCCACGATCCTTCTTACAAGGCCAAAGCCGTCAACGCAAAGGTGGATTTAAGCGGCAATAATCTCTTCGCCTGCTTTATACTCTCTCACTTTGAAGCGGCGCGGAGCTCAGATTGGTTTGCCGGCCTTATGACGGTCTGCGGCACATACAAAACACCAGAGGGGCGCTTTGTATTTCCCAAACAAATGATTGCCGAGAAAAAAGACGGCGAGCATATGAATGTCGGTGAAGCGAAACGAGATAAACTATATGCCGAAATCATCTCCACCTATTGGATGGAGCGGATTTTATCCAACTGCCAGGAGGTTTCCTATGATTGAATTGCCCGAAGCCCGCCGAATGGCGGATCAGTTTTTAAAAACGCTTATTGGGAAGCGTGTGGCGCGTGTGATTCCTAACGCCTCTCCGCACAAGTTCGCGTGGTTTCATGGCGACGTGAGCGATTACAATATCCTGTTGTCCGGCAGAGCCGTTACCGGCGCGGATGCCTTCGGCGGCATAGCCGAGGCGCAATTCGGGGACATGAAGCTGGTGTTTTGCGACGGCGCCAATGTGCGCTACTACGCGGCAGGCGAGAAACTGCCCGCAAAGTACCAGCTGCTCCTTATCTTTGATGACGATTCCGCGCTGGTCTGCTCAGTGCAAATGTACGGCGCAATATGGGCGCTTGACGCGCGCGGTGAAGAAGACTATTATCAAAGCTCGAAGCAAAAGATCAAGCCGCTGGACGAGGCATTTGACGAGGAGTATTTCGACCGTTTGCGGCAATCGGTCAAGCCTGCGCTGTCCGTTAAGGCGTTTCTCGCCACCGAACAGCGCATTCCCGGGCTGGGCAACGGGGTGCTGCAGGATATTCTTTACAATGCGGGAATCCACCCAAGGCGCAAGCTGCACAGCTTGTCCGATACCCAATACGAGGCGCTGCACCGCGGTATCGTCTCGACTTTGCGTACTATGACCGAGCAGGGCGGCCGTAACACTGAGCGCGATTTATTTGGCAAGCCGGGCGGCTATCAGACTGCGCTTTGTGCCAAGACGCTGGAGTATCCGTGTCCGCGCTGCGGCGGCGGTCTGGTGCGAGAGGCGTATCTGGGAGGAAATATCTACTTTTGTCCAAACTGCCAGCCGTTGGAAAGGTAAAATGACATATACTCACACACGAAAACATCTGCGTCGGGCTTCGCCCGACTATCTCTAAAAATCTTTCAGTGTTTACGTGTGTGAGTATATCAATTTCAAGACGAACATGGCCTCCAATCCAGTCAAATCTTTATTCGGCAAAAATTGGGCGCGTTTCCCCTGAAATAATTAAAAGATTCTCTTGCGAATTTAAATATTCGTAGTATAATCAGCCTTAATCAAATTCATATTTATATTTTAAAAAATTTATAT
>JAISYE010000261.1 GCA_031297485.1 Clostridiales bacterium | reverse complement strand
AGACAGGCTTTGTAACGCCTGTTCACGGGGAAAAAATCGCTTCAATATACCGTTCCGCGTTAAAGGTAGGCGCGCCTGTCATAGGAGTGCTTAATTCCAAGGGGATGCGCGTAACCGACGGCTTGAAGTGCGTCGAGGCTTACGGCCGTATATTTCAAGCCAAGGCCCGGGCGAAAGGCCAGATAGCTCAAATCTCAATTATAACCGGAGGCTGCATGGGAATCGCGAGCTGGATTCCCGCTATGTCTGATTTTGTATACGCGCTGCCTGATGTCGATTTTTTTATGATGAGTCCCAATACTTACGAAAAAAGTTTTCCAGCCGCGGCCGGCGAGGAAAAAGGTGCTGGCCGCGGACCGTCCGCCGGCCGCGAGCCAAGAAAACCGGACTGTGTAATCCAGTGCCACCCGGCGTCTGAGGCGGAATTGATAGCGGACTTGGGCGTTCTTATGAGCCTTATTCCCTCAAACCGTCTGGATAAGTTCAAGACCGAAACAGACGACTCCCCTAACAGGGAGGACGCCAATTTGGGCGACCCAGCCGACCTCACGGCGATTATCGCCTCAATAGCTGACAACGGGGTGTTCGCGGAACTGGGCAAAACGCCGGCCGCGGGCCAAGAACAGGCGGCGCGCACCTGCCTTTGCAAATGCTTCGGGCATACTCTTGGTGTTATTGCGGTGTCCGGCGCGCTTTCTTCCGCCGCGCTGCGCAAAATAAACCGCCTGGCCTCCTTTTGCGCCTCCTTTGGGGTGGCTGTATTGACGCTGGTTAACACAGAGGGCTTTGTGGCGGGCGACGAGGATGTGATCCGCGAGGGCGGCCGCCTGATGCGGACGCTTATTTCCGCCCAGTCGCCGAAGCTGTGCGTTATAACGGGCCGCGCGGTTGGCGGGGCGTATATGCTGCTCTTGAGCAGGCACGTGGGGGCGGACTTGGTATACGCCTGGTCTGGCGCGCGCGTAAGCCTGCTTAACGGCGAAGCGGAACGCCGCGTCACGGCTGTTGTTACGGAGCTTACACCGGAAGAGGCCGGAGCCTTCGGTTACGTTGACGGCGTTATTTACCCCGGGGCTACGCGCAAACGTGTTGCGGCAGCGCTGGAAATGCTGTTTACAAAATCGTTTCAGTCTACATCCGCGTCGAGCAAGTTTGACTATAGCGTCGAGTAAGCCCGACTATCGCGTCGAGTTTGCTCGACTATCGGAGGGAAATATAATGAAGAATTATAGAGTAACAGTAAATGGGACAGCCTATGATGTGTCTGTAGAGGAAGTATCCGGCCCCGCGGCACCTGTGCCCGCGCCGGTTCCCGCCGCGCCCGCGGCGCCCATGCCCGTGACGCCCGCGCCCGCCGCGCCCGTGACGCCGGCGGCCGCGCTGGTTCCCCCGGTGGGGCAAGCCATAGCGGCGCCCATGCCCGGGGTAATACTTGACATAAAAGTGTCCGCGGGGGACCGTGTGACGAATAATCAGGTAGTGGTTCTGCTGGAGGCCATGAAGATGGAGAACGAGATAATCACGGATATAGAAGGCACAGTCACAGCCGTGCATGTAACCAAGGGAAGCGCGGTAAACGCCGGGGACGCGCTAATCTCTGTAGCGGGCTGAGCGGGTTGTGAGAAGCCCCTATAGAACCTATAGAAACAGAAAGGAGACGAATCTTTGGAAACCATAACAAAACGCCCGGACGGAACGCCAGACAGACTGTCCGTCGCGGGCGGAACAACCGCTGCGGTAAAATTTACGGACACAACGTTTCGCGACGGACAGCAATCGCTTATAGCGACGCGCATGACCACGGAGGAAATGCTGCCCGTGTTGGAGAAGATGGACCAGGCGGGTTTTTACTCAATGGAGGTGTGGGGCGGCGCCACATTTGACGCATGCCTGCGTTTTTTAAGGGAGGACCCTTGGGAACGGCTGCGGGTGATACGTAAGCGTGTAAAGAACACGAAACTGCAGATGCTTTTCCGCGGGCAGAACATGGTAGGGTATCGCGTATACCCGGACGATGTGGTGGAAGAATTTATAAAACACGCCATAGGAAATGGAATAGACATAGTGCGGATTTTTGACGCGTTGAACGACGCGCGTAACCTGGAAAGTTCCGTAAAGGCGGTTAAAAAGTACGGCGGCAGCGCCCAGCTGGCAATCGCCTATACCCTGAGCGAGGTGCACACTCTTGACTATTACGTGAGGCTGGCGCGGGAATACGAGAGCCTTGGGGCGGATTCCATATGCGTAAAGGACATGTCAGGGCTGCTGCTGCCCTACGCGGCCTATGAGCTTGTGGCCGCGCTTAAGCGGGCGGTTAAGCTGCCCCTGCAGGTTCACAGCCATTTTACCAGCGGGCTGGCGAGCATGTCGTATTTAAAGGCGGTGGAGGCTGGCGCGGATATAATCGACACAGCCATGTCGCCCTTTGCGCTGGGCACGTCGCAGCCTGCCACCGAGGTTATGGCGGAAGTGCTCTCGGGCACGCCCTATGACCCAGGGCTTGACAGGGAAGCGCTGCGGGCTGTGGGCGCCGCTCTGCGTCCGCTGCGCGAGGCGGCTATGGCAAGCGGCCTGATGAGTATAAAGGTGCTCGGGGTTGATATTGACACGCTTACCTACCAGGTGCCTGGCGGCATGTTAAGCAACCTGGTCTCGCAATTAAAGACACAGGGCGCGGAAGCTAAATTTGAACAGGTGCTGCGGGAAATACCGGCGGTACGGGCGGATTTCGGGTATCCGCCGCTGGTCACGCCGTCCAGCCAGATAGTCGGCACCCAGGCGGTGCTTAATGTGGTGATGGGCGAGCGGTACAAGATGGTGCCAAAGGAGAGCCGCGACTTTGTTAAGGGTATGTACGGCAAGACGCCTGTGCCCATAAGTGAGGATGTGCGTAAGAAAATAATCGGGGACGAGAAACAAGTGACGGCCCGCCCAGCCGACCTGCTGCCGCCGGCGCTGCCGGAGGCCGCCGCGAAAACAGCGGAATATTGGGAGCAGCCGGAGGACGTAGTGACTTATGCCTTGTTCCCGAACGTGGCGCCGGAGTTTTTCAAATACCGCCAGGCGCAAAAATACAAGGCCGACCCCGCGCGTTATGACAAGGCGAACAAGGTATATCCGGTGTAGCCGGCCGCCTGCGGGCAGGGCTATTTATATACTCACACACGAAAACGTCTGCGTCGGGCTTCGCCCGACTATCGCTAAAAATCATTCAGTGTTTTCGTGTGTGAGCAACCAACAGCCAGCGCGAAAAGCGCATTTCTTTTCGCGCCTTAGTATAACAGGAGGGATAAGCTATGGCGGACCCAGCGGCCCAACCCAGGGCGGTCTCCGACAGTCGGAATTTCAGCCGCAAAGAACGCGGCGAAAACGACGATTCGCGCGGCCCTGATTCGTCGGGCTCTTTGAAGTTCCGGCTACGGCGTGACCGAAACCAGGCTGTTTTTCTGTCGTTTATGACCTTTGGTCTGTATCCGGCGTTTTTTTATAAAAAACTCATTGATGATATTAACCAAGTATACATGTCGCTGCCATCGGCGCGGGAGGAACGGAAAATAAAATTTAGGGCGTTTTTTTTAATTTTTACCGGTTTCTGGTTCACTTTTTACGCGCTTAGGGGCTGGCCGCTTGTCTATTATCCCTGTCAAATTATCTGCTGGCTGGCCGGCGCCCTGTATGTGCGCCGGAAAATCATCGCCCTTAAGCGGACGCTGATTGATATTGCCCTTTATTACGGCAAGATTGATATTAGCGGGGAAATAAATAAGCTGGGGATAAATAGCAACCCACCCGGCCAACCCAGACCAGCGGTTAAATTTGTCCTGACGGCAGTTTTATGTATTTTTGTGCCGATGATTTATATTTGGGCGATTGTGCCGGCTTTTAACAAGCTGGCCGATGAATACAACAAGGTCTGGGACTTGGCGCCCCCTGACGCGGACTCGCCGGCCCTGCTGATCTAAGGGCTGACTGTGCCGGGTCCGGTCATAGTCTTATGGGCACGCGGCAGTTAATCACCATTAATCAAACGCCATAGCGTTTACCCCATTGGCGCGATTAAGGCTTGGGAAAGGTCAAAAGATTAAGACCAACGGACAGTTCACCGTTAGGGGCCTAACGATGGTTTGTTCGTTGGCCCCCGATAGTCGAGCTTGCTCGACGCGGACCCCTTCTTAAGGGCGGCGGGCGCAGCGCTTTTTGACGCGGGCACAGCCTTTTCAACAAAAAGGGGTGATGGGCTAAACGCGTTGATGGATTTATTGAACTCCCTTAATTTGTGCGGTGTCACAAATTGCTGTCAACTCATTTGGCCCACCGTCTAAGGTTTTCATGTTTGACAAATGTGTTCGTTCATGAGTATATATTCCGAGGGTATAATAAAGGGAGGAACAAGCGTGTTTGCAGCGGACTTTCATATTCATTCAAAATATTCACGGGCCACCAGTAAGGACTGCGTTCCCGAAACCCTTGACCTGTGGGCCGGCCGCAAGGGCTTGGACGTAATAGGTACGGGGGATTTTACCCATCCGGCCTGGCGCGCGGAACTGCGAGAGAAACTGACGCCAACCGGCGAAGGGCTTTATATGCTGAAAAAAGAATTCGCCGACACCGATATTGCCAAACCGTCCACGCGGTTTATAGTTACGGGTGAAATAAGCAGCATATATAAGAAGTATGGCAAGGTGCGCAAAGTACACAATTTAATAATGCTGCCCAGCCTGGAAGTGGCCGAAAGGCTCTCGGAACGGTTGGAGACCGTCGGCAACCTACGGTCTGACGGCCGGCCGATCCTGGGGCTGGATAGCCGCGACCTGCTGGAGATTACCCTTGAAATCTGCCCTGAAGCCGTCTTTATACCAGCGCATATATGGACGCCGCATTTTTCGCTCTTTGGGGCTTATTCAGGGTTTGACGCTATTGAGGAATGTTTTGAGGACCTAACTGGCCATATCCACGCGCTGGAAACAGGACTCTCCTCCGACCCGCCGATGAACTGGCGGCTGTCCGCGCTGGACCGCTTCACCCTTGTTTCGAATTCCGACGCCCATTCGCCGGGTAACCTGGCGCGTGAGGCCAGCCTGTTTGACACAGAGCTGTCCTTTTCTCATGTGGCGCGCGCGCTGGAAGGCGGTGACAACGGGTTTCGCGGCACAATAGAGTTCTTCCCGGAGGAGGGGAAGTATCATTTCGACGGCCATAGGAATTGCAAAGTCTGCCTTAGCCCCGCGGAAACAGCCTCCAGGGGAGGCGTATGCCCGGTATGCGGCGGCAGGATAACCGTGGGGGTGCTGCACCGGGTGGAGGAGCTGGCTGACCGCGGCGAAGGCGCGCGGCCGGCGGACCCTGGGCGCCCGTCCTTTGAAAGCCTTGTCCCACTGCCGGAAGTAATCGCCGCGTGCACAAAGTTTTCACCTAAAAGCGTTCATGTGCTCAAACTGTACGATAAAATGCTGAGGGAATTGGGTTCGGAACTTTACATACTGCGGCAGGCCCAGGCGGAGGATATCAGCCTTGCCGCGGGGCCGGCGGTGGCGGAGGGAATCCGGAGGCTGCGGCGCGGCGCGGTAAAACTGGACCCCGGCTACGACGGAGAGTATGGCGTAGTCAAAATCCTTTCAGCGGATGAAATTGAAATGTTTGCCGGACAGATGAAAATTTTTTATGAGTCAGCGGCAGTTACAAAGGCTCTGGAACCGAAAAAGAAACAAATCAAGGGGGCTGAACCCCATAATGTTTCCGCGGAAGCGCAAAAGCCAGCTGGTCAAAAGGATACACTATTGCCGAGCGGCTCGGCTCTTGATGGCTTGAACAGTGAGCAGCAGACCGCCGCGTTTTCCGGCAGGCCGGTCACAATGGTTATTGCCGGACCGGGCACAGGCAAGACTAAGACCTTGGTGGCCCGGGCGGCGTACTTGGCGCAAAACCTCGGCGTCCCGCCCTCTGAAATTGTGGCTGTCACTTTCACAAACAAGGCGGCGAACGAGATACGCGCCCGTTTAGAGGACCATTTCGGCAGCAAACTCGCTGTTCGCGGTATGACTATTGGCACCTTCCATTCCATTTGCCTCAATATACTGCGGCAGGCCGGCGTGGAGGCTGGGATTATCGACGAGGCCGCGGGGAGCGCAATTTTGGAGGAACTAATTAACGAGCCGGCGCCTGGCCCGCAGCCGACGCTCGGCCCGCAGCCGACGCCCGGCCCGCGGCCGGATGAAAAAATCAACGTGAGCGACGCGCTACGGAAGATTTCCCTGCGCAAATGCGGCGTGGAACCCTCCGAAGCCGCCCACTGGCCCCTATATGACGCCTATCTTCGCCGCCTGGAGGATTACGGCGTGATGGATTTTGACGACATCTTGCTAAAGGCGGCGGAACTCGACGGGTTTTGCGAGAATAAATGGCTGCTGGTGGACGAGTTTCAAGACATAAACCCGACGCAATACCGTCTGATTATGAAGTGGCGGGAAAACTGCGCGGGCATGTTTGTTATCGGGGACCCCAATCAAGCTATATACGGCTTTAGGGGTTCGGATTACCATTGTTTTCAGTGGCTGCGCGGAAAGGTGGATTGCGCCGAGATAGTTTTCACGCGAAATTACCGCTCGACCCAGGAAATTTTGGGGGCTTCCGCGGCGATTATCGCGGATAAAGGGCTGCGGGCGGAAAAAGGGAGCGGCGCGGGCATAAGACTGGTAGAGGCGGAGAGTCCCTTTGCGGAGGCGCTGTTTGTTACAAAGGAGATAAACCGGATGGTGGGCGGCATGGATATGCTGGAAACCGGCTCCCAGGTGCGCTGGAGTTTTTCGGATATTGCGGTGCTGTATCGCACCAATCGGCAAATGGCGGTTTTGGAGGAATGTCTGCTTCAAGAGAGCATACCCTATATTGCGGCGGGGCGTGACGATTTTCTGTCCCATCCCGAGACAGTAAAACTGCTGGCGTTTTTACGCCTGGCGCTTAACCCCGCTGATATGGCCTCGCTTTGGATATGCCTGAAAAAACTGGGCTGCCCGGCTAAGACAAGCTTGGATGTACTGGAGCGTTACCGGCAAGCGGACCGCCGCCTGCAAGCGGACCGCCGCCTGCGGGCGGATCGCCGCCTGCGGGCGGATCGCCGCCTGCGGTCTGAAAAAGAGCTGGATGTTTTGAGGGGAATACTGGAGGAAACACCCTTCAAGCCCTTGGCGGACTTGATAGAGAAGCACGGTCGGGCTGTTCAGAAAGAGAAGCCGCAGAAAGTATTCGCCGGGTGGATTGCGTCCGGCGCGGCTGGGGCGGCTCAGGCCGCAAGCGGCGCGGTATGGGCGGATAAGCTGCTTCATATGGCGGTGTTTCACGAGAACACGCGTGAATTTCTGCAAACCGTGACCTTAGGGCAGGAGAGCGACATCCGCCGGTATGGCGGCAAGCGTTACAGGAGCGATGCGGTTACTTTGATGACCCTGCATGGGTCCAAGGGGTTAGAATTTCCGGCTGTATTCCTATGCGGGGTAACGGAGGGGATTATTCCCTACACGGGCTTCCGCGGCACAGCGAACGAGGATGAGGAACGGCGGCTTTTATATGTGGGCATGACCAGGGCAAAGGACGAGCTTATCATGCTTACTTCCGGAAAGCGGTCCCCTTTCCTGGCGGATTTACCGCCAGGCGCGGCGGAAGTCAGCGCGGCCTTTAGGACAAGGGACGCCAAGCGGGTCAAGCAGTTAAGCTTATTTGACTGACTATTTTAAGTTTCGATTCTTTTTAGGAATGGAGAGACATCATGCCCTTGCCGGTTGTTTTGGTAACGGGCTCCTCGCGGGGTATCGGGCTGGCGGTCGCCGGGGCCTTTGCCGCGTCGCACCGCGTGGCGCTTAATTGTGATAAGAATATTCCGCAGCTTTCGGCAGCTGTGGATATGATAAAAATAGTCAGGCCAGACGCCATAGGCGTGCCGGCTGACGTGTCCGATTACGCCCAGGCGGAGCGTCTGTACGAGGCCGTGCGCCGGCGGCTCGGCCCTGTGGACGTGCTGGTAAATAACGCGGGAATCCAGTGCTGGGGCCTGTTTCAGGAACAAAGCCCGCGGGACTGGCGGCGCGTTATGGACGTAAACGTTAATTCCGCGTTTAATTGCGCGCATTTAGCCCTGCCGGACATGCTGCGGCAAAAGCGCGGCGTAATTATAAATATTTCATCCGTATGGGGCGCGCGGGGCGCTTCCTGCGAAGCGGTGTACTCCGCCTCCAAAGGCGCGCTGGACAGCTTCACAAGAGCGCTGGCAAAGGAACTGGGCCCCAGTGGGATACGGGTCAACGCCATAGCCTGCGGTATAATTGACACGGAAATGAACGCCGGCCTTAACCGAGAGGAACGGGAAACCCTGCGGGGGCAAATCTCCCTGGGACGTTTCGGACTGGCGGGGGAAGCCGGCAAAATCGCCTTATACTTGGCTTCTGATGACGCGTCCTATATCAACGGACAGATTATTACGGCTGACGGAGGCATGTATTAACGCGTGTTTATGTCCTTGGCTGGATGCTTGCCCCATAAGCGCGAGCTTAAGAAAAAAAATAACCAATCTCTTTAGAGAAAAGCCTCTACCCGCGTCAAAAAAGCGCCACACTCGCCGCCCTTAAGAAGGGGTCTGGGGATGAAGTCCCCAGCGGGGTTTGGGGCAGAGCCCCAAGGTCTTAATCTTTTGACCTTTCCCATTCCTTAAGTTCGCGCAATGGGGCAGAGCCCCAAGGTCTTAATCTTTTGACCTTCCCAATTCCTTAAGTTCGCACGTATGGGTGCTTGCCGGACGGCGCTGATAGTGACTTTATTTTTACGGAAAGGAGCGGTAAACATCAACAAGCCGGCGCTTCTTGATGTTTCGATATAGACATGACAGACCTTAAAAGAATAGGCGAACGGGCGAAAGCCGCCGCTCGCCAGTGCTCGAAACTGGGTACCAATAAAAAAAACGCCATGCTTGCGGCTGCGGCCGAATATTTACGCAGGGGCGCGGAATATATTTTAGCGGAGAATAAAAAAGATTTGGAGGCCGCCGCGGGACTGACCGAGGCGCTGCGGGACCGGCTTACGCTTAACCCCGCGCGGCTTGAGGCTATGGCCGACGGGCTTTTGCAAGTCGCGGCCCTGCCGGACCCGGTAGGCGAAGGGCTGATGATGAAGACGCTGCCCAATGGTCTGACAGTTAATCAAGTGCGGGTCC
The DNA here is from genome assembly GCA_031297485.1 of Clostridiales bacterium. Classification (GTDB taxonomy): domain Bacteria; phylum Bacillota; class Clostridia; order Lachnospirales; family JAISYE01; genus JAISYE01. The sequence goes on along the minus strand of JAISYE010000261.1, from coordinate 2,718 downwards.
CAATGGGTGTTATTGGCATAATATACGAGGCGCGGCCCAACGTTACGTCGGACGCGGCGGCTTTGTGCGTAAAGTCGGGGAACGCCGTAATATTGCGGGGCGGCAAGGAAGCGATTAACACCAACAAGGCGGTTGTGGCGCGTCTAAGGGAGGCGTTTGCCCCTTACGGGCCGGAGGACGCTGTACAGCTGATAGAGGATGTTTCCAGGGAAACGGCGGCCGAGTTTATGAAACTTAATAAGTATGTGGACGTGCTGATACCGCGCGGAGGCGAGGGGCTTATACGTACCGTGGTGGAGAACAGCACCATACCTGTCATAGAAACCGGTACGGGCAATTGTCACATATTTGTTGATGAATCCGCGGATTTGGAGGCGGCGCTTTCCGTTGTCCTTAACGCGAAAACCCAGAGGCCGGGGGTATGCAACGCCTGCGAGAAACTGCTGGTACACCAGCGCGTGGCGCCGGAGTTTTTGCCCGCGGTCTGCGGCGCGCTGGCCGCGAAAAAGGTTGAAATACGCGGCGACAGACGCGCGGCCAGCGTAGTATCCTCCGTTGTTCCCGCCGTGGAAGAGGACTGGGGCCGCGAATACCTGGAGCTTATAATCGCCGTTAAAATAGTGGATTCCCTGGACGAGGCCATAGAGCATATCGCGAAATATTCCAGCGGGCATTCGGAGGCGATTATTACGGCGGATTACGAAAACGCCAGGCGCTTTGCGCAGGAAGTGGATTCAGCCGCCGTATACGTCAATGCCTCCACAAGGTTTACCGACGGTTTCGAGTTCGGGTTTGGCGCGGAAATCGGAATCAGCACCCAAAAGCTCCACGCCCGCGGGCCAATGGGTTTACGCGAACTCACCAGCACGAAGTATATTGTTTTGGGCAGCGGGCAGATTAGAGAGATGTAGTAACGCTTAAATGTATTCGTTCGCAAGAAAAAAAGGAGGCCGGTTCATGAGAGAGCAGTTACTAGAATTCCTGGAAAAAGATTCACGCCTGACAGCGGCGGAGCTGGCGGTCATGACAGGGCAGCCGGAGGACGCGGTAGCGCGGGAAATATCCGCCATGACGAAGGAGCATGTAATCTGTGGGTTTAATACGTTGGTAAACTGGGATAAAACAGAGCGGGAATTCGTGACCGCGCTGATAGAAGTGCGGGTAACGCCCCAGCGCGGGCAGGGTTTCGACAGCATAGCGGCGCGTATATACCGGTTTGAGGAAGTCAAGGCAGTGTACCTGATGTCCGGCGGCTTCGACCTGACTGTGATAATCGACGGCCGCAATATTAAGGAAATAGCCCACTTTGTAACCGATAAGCTGGCGACGCTGGATTCTGTGCTTAGCACTGCCACGCACTTTGTCCTGAAGAAATATAAGGATTACGGCATAATCCTGGAAAAAGATGGCCACACGGACGAAAGGATGATAGTATCGCCATGAGAATAGCGCGGCATATAGCGGCCATACCGTATTCTGGTATACGGAAGTTTTTCGACGTGGCGGCGGAGACAGAGGGTGTAATCTCCCTTGGAGTAGGGGAGCCGGATTTTTATACGCCTTGGAATATCCGCGAACAGGCGATTTACGCGTTGGAGCATTCGCGGACAGTGTACAGCTCCAACGCCGGGCTGCCGGCGCTGCGCAAGGAGATAGCCGCCTTTTTGGAACGCAAGTATGACCTGCGCTACGATTTTAAGAGTCAAGTACTCGTAACAGTGGGCGCGAGCGAAGCTATAGACCTTGTCCTGCGCGCGGTAATCGAGCCTGGAGACGAGGTGCTGGTTGTAGAGCCGTGCTTTGTGTCCTATAAACCCTGCGTGGTTATGGCGGGCGGAACGCCTGTTGTAATAACCACCAGGCCGGAGAACCAATTCCGCGTTACGCCGGAGGAAATTCAGGCAAAAATCACGCCAAAAACCAAGGCGCTGCTGATGGGGTACCCCAACAACCCTACAGGCGCGGTGCTGCGGCGCGGCGATTTGCAAAAGCTCGCGGCTTTTCTGGCGCCCCGGGACATTATTGTTATAAGCGACGAAATCTATTCCGAACTGACTTATTCTGAAAGGCATGTAAGTATTGCGGCAATGCCGGGAATGGCGGATAAGACGGTTGTGATAAACGGGTTTTCCAAAGCCTACGCAATGACGGGCTGGCGTCTGGGCTACGCTGCCGGGCCGGAGGACCTTATCGCGGCCATGACCAAGATACACCAGTATGTGTTAATGTGCGCGTCTACAACGGCCCAGCACGCGGGTATAGAGGCGCTTAAGAATTCCGACGCGGATGTCGCGAGAATGCGCGGGGAATACGACGCGCGCAGGCGCGTTATGCTGGAAGGGTTCCGCGCGATGGGGCTTCCCTGTTTCGAGCCCCTTGGGGCTTTTTACCTTTTTCCTTCCATTAAGGCTGCAGGACTTTCCAGTGACGAATTCTGCATTCAGCTGCTGCGTCAGGAGAAACTGGCCGTGGTGCCAGGCACCGCTTTCGGCCAGTGCGGCGAAGGGTTTGTGCGCTGCTCCTACGCTTATTCGATTGAAAGCCTTAAGGAAGCTATGTGTAGGCTCGGGAATTTTGTTAAAAACATGTAGACTGGAAGTACACTTCACCGTTATACTCACACACGAAAACATCTTCTAAAAATCTTTCAGTGTTTTCGTGTGTGAGCAACCAACAACCGGCGTGAAAAGCGCATTTCTTTTCGCGCCTTAGTATAGC
>JAISYE010000260.1 GCA_031297485.1 Clostridiales bacterium | reverse complement strand
AAGAAGGGGTCTGCGTCGAGCAAGCTCGACTATCGGGGATGAAATCCCCAGCGGGTTTGGGGCCAACGAACAAACCATCGTTAGGCCCCTAACGGTGAACTGTCCGCTGGTCTTAATCTATTGACCTTCACCATTCCTTAAGTTCGCGCCAATGGGGCGACGCCCAGGGTCTCAAGAGAGGACGGGTTACGATGTTCCGCGCTAAGGCGTGTGTGAAAATTCCTTAAAGCGCGAAATTTCGAATAAAACCGCTGCAATTTCGCGCCGGAATCTAGTTTTCAAACACGTCCTAGTGGTGTATCCGCTTATAAATCATAGTAGGGATGGACCAACGGACAAATCACCGCAACGGACAACCCACCGTTAGGGTTCGCCCGCGGCTCCGCGGTATTTGCGGTTAAAACTATCGGCCAAAAACATTTATTTCTCCTTTAAAATATTGCTGGATACACCACTAGTATACCAGCGAATTATTAACTTGCAATTATTCGTATATCAGTATATAATTGAGTGTACGGAGGTGAAGGTCGTGGAGTATATTTCAGTACACGAGGTTTCAAAAAAATGGGGGATTTCTGAACGCCGTATTCAAAAGCTATGTGAGGAAAATCGCATTGACGGTGTTCTGCGATTTGGTCGTTCATGGGCAATACCAAAAGATACGATAAAACCCATAGACAAACGAATCAAAAAAAACAGTCGCCCGCTTTAATGGTTCGCCACTTTTTGATGTCAGTCTTGACCATTACTGCCATTTCGGAAGTTGCCAGAAAGTTTTTCTACGGCAAGCCAATACAGAAGATTGCCAAGGCTGCCCGACAGGTTGCGCGGGGTGAGTTCAATGTCAGGATTGAATCGTTCCGCAAGGATGGGAAAATGAGTGAGATAGATGTATTGGTCGAGGATTTTAATACAATGGCAAAGGAATTGGCCCGTATTGAAACACTAAAAAATGATTTTATTGCAAATGTTTCTCACGAATTGAAATCTCCTCTTGCGGTTATTCAAACCTACACAATGGCATTGAAAGAGAATGAGCTTCCCTCAGAACAGAGGGGTGAGTACATAGACACCATAACAAACGCAACACAAAAACTGTCCGTAATGATAACAAACATATTGAAGCTCAACAAATTGGAAAATCAAGAAATACTGCCCATAACGGAACCGTTTCAACTTGGCGAACAGCTACGGCGATGCGCCTTGCAGTTTATGGAACAATGGCAGAGCAAGGAGATAAATTTCAATATTGATGTTGAAGATGTGCTTGTAAGTTATGATGAATCCCTACTGGAGATTGTTTGGAACAATCTAATTTCCACAACTAAGTAAAGGAGCATTTACCCAATGAAAGTAAAAGAGAATATTGGTGGTCTTGTTCTCGATAAAGCCATAAACTATTTATCTGGTGACCCGGAGAGCAATCTGCCAAAGCTCCTTTATTGGATTGACGCATTAGGTGTTAAGAGTGTAGTCATTTTAAAAAAGGCAAGTAATTCTTGGACTTCGTTCAGAGAATGAGGAATCTTAGCCGCATTATCGACAATGGCGGCGATGCTTGTTCCTCTTTTTCTGAGCAAGCCGGGGTCTTATACGGAGGTAGTTATGACGACACTTTCTGAACTGAATACGTTGTATCCGCTTCTGCCCGACCAACATGACAGCGAGGACGGCAACAGCTATAAATATATTGATATTTTGCTGACACAGTACCCCGACAGGACATCAAAGCTGTTGCGGTTTATCACAGGCAGTTACTTTACTCATGCGTCTATTGGCATAAGTGATTCCGCAGGCATTTTTTACAGCCTCGTCACAAAAGGATTTCGATTGGAAGAACCGTACAAACACCCCACATTTAAGGGGAAGGAAGTTCCTTGCAGATTATACCGTTTGCAAGTTTCCGAGCGCGTATACGAGAGCATCAAGCGTACATTGGAATACCATGTCCGGCAATCAAAGAATTATAAATATAGTTATATCGGCGTTTTGCTTTGCGTCTTGCGTATTTCCCTAAAACGGGAAAACCGTTATTTCTGCTCTCAATTTGTTTCAGAAGTATTAGAGTACGCCAAGGCCGCAAAATTGAATAAACGCAGCACATTGTATTTGCCGGATGATTTTATGCAAGTAAGTGAATTGGCATTACATTTTAACGGAACATTAAAAGATTTGATTACAGCGAGAACCGCGTTCGTATATTGAGTTTGGTATAAACATTCATAAAACGCTTCGCTTGCGTAAGAGCAAGGCGTTAGAGACAAAAGCTCTCGGGGCATTGAATTTTTCCTCCACTCTGCTCTGCTTTGTATTGACGCAGACAACCTTAATGTCATTTGCGCATAATGGTGACGCAAAGTTTTTCAATGCACTTTAAGGCGTTGTTTTGGCGGCTTGGCGGCGTTAGTAGGGTTATAAATGATACTCACCGCAAAACGCGTTTCAAATGAATAGCCTTATGCTCAATACAAAGGCGGTGGATATAAATGGATTATGCGAAAACCTTGATTTATAGAAACGAATGTTGGACGATACGAAAATTCCATAGACATATGGTCTGAATACGGTATAATAACTCAACGTATTGATTATATTGAACAAGCATTAAAAGAAGCGGCAATTTATAAATACCATCTAATTATCATAGGTGTGTGGTAAGTGGAATAATAAACCCATAGGTATAGGTAATGATAGGGTCGGACCGAAGTTACGTCCAAGTGGTATTTTTGTTTCTGATCAACGGGGATGTACGCGCCCTAACGCAGGGGCGGCGGGCCATAAGCGCGGACTTAAGAAAAGAAATAAACAATTCCTTTTCTTAAATGCTCTGCCTGCGTCAAAAAGCGCTGTACTCGCCGCCCTTAAGAAGGGGTCTGCGTCGAGCAAGCTCGACTATCGGGGGCCAACGAACAAACCATCGTTAGGTCCCCAGCGGGGTTTGAGGCCAACGAACAAACCATCGTTAGGCCCCTAACGTGTCCGTTGGTCTTAATCTTTTGACCTTCCCCATTCCTAAAACTCGCGCGCAATCACTTCCCGATTTTCTCCAGCAGCTCATCCTCCGTAATCACAGGCACGCCTAATTCGCGGGCCTTTTTGTTTTTGGCCGAGGTGGAGGCGGGGTTGTTGTTAATCAGAAAGGAAGTCTTAGGGGAAACAGCGGTGGTGGCTTTCCCGCCCAGGCTTTCAATAAAATTCTGCAACTCCTTCCTGTTTTCAAACCGCTTAAGGTCGCCGGTTATCACAAAGGTCAGCCCGTCCAAGGGGCGTTCCGCCGCCGATTCCTCCGGCGGGTTCTCAAAAGTCAGCAGGCTGGCGGCCTTGTCTATAAGCGCGGTATTTGTTTCGTCGGCAAAATAGACTGTAAGGGAATGGGCGATAACGTCGCCAAACCCGTCTATTCCCAGCAGTTCATCCTCTTGGGCGCGCTTTATCTTTTCCAGGTCGTAGCTGTAGTACCGGCACAGCAGTTTGGCGTTAGCCAGGCCCACGTGGTGAATGCCCAGAGCGAAAATAAAATTCGACAGCGTGACAGTCCTGGATTTCTCTATTGCAGCCAGCAGCCTTCCGCAGGACTTTTTGCCGAAACCCTCCATAGCCTGTATTTCGGCCTCGTGCCGCGCCAAACTGTATATGTCCGTGTAATTCTGCAGCCAGCCGGTCTCAATAAATTTCTCAATGGTCATTTCCGAAAAGCCTTCAATATTCATGGCGTCGCGGGAGACATAGTGCGCCAGACCCCGTGCCAGCTGCGCCCTGCAGTTTGGGTTAGTACAGTACAGAGCCTTGGAATCGTTTTGCTCAACTATTTCGGTTTCAGCCTGACACACCGGACATCGCGCGGGAATTTCGCAGCTGTCGGACCTGGTCAGGTTATCAATTATCTGCGGTATAATCATGTTGGCCTTGTATACTGTTATTTCGTCGCCTATGCCAAGCTTCAGGCCTTCCATTACGTTCACATTGTGCAGGGCGGCCTTGTTTACCGTGGTGCCCTCCAGTTCCACAGGCTCGAACACCGCCACCGGGTTAATCAGCCCGGTGCGCGACGTGTTCCATTGTATGCCCTTCAGAACCGTCACAGCGGTTTCGTCCGCCCATTTAAACGCTATGGAGTCCCGGGGGAAGCGGGACGTGGCGCCCAGGGACGCGCTGTATTCCATACTGTTAAAGGTCAGCACAAGCCCGTCCGAGCCAAAATCACAGTCAGGCAGCTTGTTCTTGAAATATTCCACGGCCTCCGTAACATTCTCCGCTGTAACGGCCCGCGTTTCCACCACATCGAAACCCAGGCCAGCCAGCCAGCGCAGTCTGTCGAGCTTCTCGCCGCCAAACTCCACGGGCGCGCCGTCTTTTTCCGCCAATATCAAGGCAAAGGCGAAAAATGTCACGGTGCGGTCCGCCACAGCCTCGCTGTTAAGCTGGCGGACCGTGCCGCTGCACAGGTTGCGCGGGTTTTTGTACTGTTCGTTTATCGGCAGGGACTCGTTGATTTTTTCAAAATCACTGTTAAAAATAATCGCTTCGCCGCGCAGAATCAGGCGGCCCGGGAAGTTTACGCGGGCGGGAATATTGCGGAACGCCCGTGTGTTATGCGTAATGTCCTCCCCTATTTCCCCGTTGCCGCGTGTAACCGCCTGCCGCAACACTCCGTCGGCATAGTGCAGGACAATAGTCAGGCCGTCCAGCTTCCAGGAGAGCAGACCAGTATGGTGCCCCAGGAAGGTCTTAAGTTTTTCCGTGTCCTTTGTTTTGTCCAGGGAAAGCAGCTTGTGTTCATGGGTCACCTTACTGAGGCTGGTGAGCACGGGGTAGCCCACACGCCGCGTCGGGCTGTTGGCCAGCACAAAACCCGCGGCGGTCTCCAGCGCCGCCAGTTCGTCATACAATTTATCATATTCGTAATCCGACATTATTGGGCGGGCATCCCTGTAGTATGCCCGCGCCGCGGCGTTCAGCAGTTCGCTTAGTTCTTTTATGCGATTCAACATAATTCTCCTTAAACGTAGATTAAAACTCTTTAACTTCTATAACAGTTATTTCCGGAGGGTTAAAGGTTCTTAAAGGAAACTTAGTCGCGCCCACGCCGCGGGAAATATACAGGGCGGCCTGTCCGCGCTTGTACCAGCCGTCGCCGTAACGCGGCAGGAACCCTTGCCCGGGGGCGTACAGGGTGGGCAGCAGAGGCAGGCGCAGCTGTCCGCCGTGAGTATGCCCCGCCAGCACAAGATCCGCATGATAGGCGGCGGCGCGCTCGAAAATTTGCGGCTGATGACTCAGCACCAAGGTAAAATTCCGCGTGTCCAGGCCGGCGAAGGCACTGCGCAGGCCCGCGAATCCCCTGTCCTTCATATAGTAGTAGTCCCGTAAACCCACAATATTTATTCGGCGGCCGTTTATTTCCACAACCTGTCCGGCGTTGTACAAAACCCGCACGCCGCAGGCTGTAAGCACCTCGGCAATATTCCTGTAATAGAGCGACTCGTGGTTGCCTTCCACAAAAAACACCGGCTTGCGGCGTGCCAGCTTTCGCAGGTATTCCGCCAGCCGTGGGCTTAAATCCTCGCAGTTGTTTAATATAAGGTCTCCTGTTATTACTGTCAAGTCAAAGTCCAGCTTATCAACTTCCGGCCAAATATTGACAAATTCCCCGCCACGGGAATGCAGGTCGGTTATGTGCAATACTTTAAAGCGGGCCTGCTTGCGCGTAAACAGGCGCTCACGCCTGACCCTCAGGCCCATGCTTGCCAGCCGTCCCACGGCGGTCAGCGCCACGGCCGCGCAGGCGGCGGTCAGCAGAGGGCCCGCCGGACAAGGTAACGACGGGCGTCCGTTGGGCGCGAATAAGGACCACCCTTTGCGGGCCGGGTGCCGGCTGCGGGCCGGGCGCCGGCTGCGGGCGTCGTTTTCACCGCGCTCCAACGGACAAGTCACCGTTAGGCGGCGAAAATCCCGAAAACCCTTGGCCTTCATGCCCCTGCCGCCCGCTCGTTATGAAAACAACTTCCGCCTATAAATTCCCGCAGAATAGAGTTTGGCATAATCTGTTCGCTGCTCATTCCCAGGAAGCTGTCCAGGAATTTTATAAGGCGCTTGGCCTCGGTGTATTCGGGCACAGCGCGCTGAATATGAAACAACGAGGCTTCCACATACTGCTTAAGCACGCACATTTCGTAAACCAGGGCGGAATTGAAAAACACGTCGGCTTCTTCCTGAAACGGGAAGATATAACGGGCCTCGCCCCGCAGCACGGAGGGCCACATGGCTATTGTGCTCGCGGTATCCATGCCGCGGGTGCGGTTGTCGCGCACTATGCGCCGTATAAGGCGGGTATCGGTGGTTGGAATACGGTTGTGGTCGTCTATATTTAACTGCGTAAGAGCGCTTATAAAAATTTTAAACTTATCCTTCTTGGGTATCCCACTGGTAAGTTTTTCATTAAGACCGTGTATGCCCTCAATTATAAGGACCTCGTCCCTGGCCAGCTTCATGACGCTGCCATTGTATTCCCGTTTGCCGCTGGCGAAGTTGAACCCCGGCATCGGCACTTCCGCGCCGGCCAGCAGAGCGGTCAAGTCCTCGTTTATCTGCCGCACGTCTATGGCGTCTATGGATTCAAAGTCCCTTTCCCCGTATTCGTCCAACGGGATATGTTCGCGGCTCAGATAATAGTTATCCAGGGATATGATACGGGGCCGCAGGCCGTTTACGCGCAGCTGAATACACAGGCGCATGGCGAAAGTGGTCTTGCCGGAGGAGGACGGCCCTGCGATAAGCACTATATGGCGCCCCTGCCTGTGTATCATATCCGCGATTTCCGCAATCTTCTTCTCGTGCAGGGCTTCTGATACACGTACAATATCCCCCCAGCCGCCGCCCGCAATAACATTATTTAACGCGCCCACAGTGTCAACCTTTAGTATTTTAGCCCACTGGTTGGATTCCTCAAAAACCTTGCTCATCTTTTTAAGCGCCTTTAATTCCGAAAGTTCTTCTAAAGAACCCGGCGAACAAGCTAACGGCGGGGTGTCCGTCGCGCGCGAAAATTCCGACAGGTTGGAATGGACCGGAAACTGAAGCGTAAAGCCGGTACCTTTTCCGCCGTTTGTTTTGTGGAGCTTAAACTTGGTCAAGTATCCTGAACTGGGTACCATTGGCCCGTAGAAATAGTCATAAAACCAGCTTAATCTATAAAAATTAATATTGGTGGTGCGGCGGTATTTTAAAAAGTCCACCTTGTCAAACAGCGCGAATTCCCGCGCCAGCTTTATGCCTTCCTCCAGCGGTATGGAGAATTTTTCTATCGGCAAATCCGCCGATACGATTTCGCGCATTCTTTCCTCAATTTTATCCAAAAGTTCCTGGGTTATTTCTATGCCTTCGTCTGGGATTTCGCAGTAATAATTTTTATTTATGGAATGTTCCACAACAACCCTCGCGGTTTTGGAGATTATCTCCTTGGCCGCCAGTATCATCAGGAACACCACGCTGCGCTGGTAGGCTCTAAAAGCGTGTGGGCAGCTTATATCGTCGAACTCTATTACCGTGCCGTCGGAAGCCTTACGGTACAATTCCTGACATTCGTTATCCACTTTCGCCAATATAATAGGGTTACTGAACAGGTGCTGATAACAGCCGCTTAACTCCATCAGGGTAACGCCGTCGGCCAGGCCGAGCCTGCCGTCTCCCAGGTCGGACACCCGCCCGTTATCCGGCAGGATAGGACTCTGCCCAGGCATCACTTTAACCGCAACACAATTTATCATAAAATTCTCCTTTTGTCACAAACTCTGTAATACATCCTTTTCCCGACGAGAAAGACTGACATGAATTTCAACGCCGCTCTCCTCCGCAGCCTGCCGCAAATAGCCGCAAAGACGCCTTACCGCCGCAATCTCGGTTCCGTAATGGGTGCCGTCCACCACGGCAAGACCCATGTCCAGCGCCTCTTGCGCGGCATGGTACTTCAGGTCGCCCGTTAAATAAACGTCACATTTCTTTTCCGCCGCCCGTGTGAAATAACGCGCAGCAGCGCCGGAACCCGCGCATAACGCCACCCGCCTTACCATTCTATCCGGATTTCCCGCAAAGGTTACCCGCCGCAGATTAAGCCTGGCTTTTACCAGTTCCGCAAACCCTCGGAGAGTCAAGGGCGCGGGCAGCATGCCCACGCATCCTATGCCGCCTTCTTCCAGGCTTTCTTTCCCCTCCAGACCCATGACGTCGAACAAAGCGCCGTTTGTCCCGTCAACAGCCGCGTCCAGGTTAGTATGCGCGCAAAAAACCGAAATGCGCGAGCCTATAAGCCGCATCAGACGCGCGCCTTGGGCTGTCCCGTCCGTAACAGCCGCCACCGGCTTGAATATTATTGGGTGATGGGCAATTATCATGTCCGCCCCTATCTGTTCCGCCTCGTCAATTACACTGTCTGTCACGTCCAACGCGGTAAGCAGCCGCTCGTACTGGCGCCTGGTCTCGCCAAGCAGCAATCCTATGTTATCCCATTCTTCCTTAAAACGTTCCGGCGCGTACCTTTCCATTGTGGTGCGTATCCATTCAAAACTCACAGACATTTTATAATATCCTCCATTGTATTAATCATTGCGCTTACACGCAGATATTCGGTATCATTCGCTATATTTGGCAGTATTTTCAGAAACTTCTCCGCGCGCTCTTTCAAGTATTGTTTCAATATGGGGTCACGCCTGTTTATCAATACTTTCCCATACAGATAGTCTGTCTCGGAATATTCCTCAAGCCTGTCCGCGCGGATACAGTTCAATATAAAGTAGTACTGCCCATGCTCACACACCATAACTTCGTTTGCTATTTCAAACCCGATACTTCTCACGTATTTCCGCACTTCCGGCACATGCCGCTGGGGCTGCAGCACAAGCTGGAGCGCTCCGCCCGTTATTTCCGGCTCGCCGGATAATATGCTGATTATCAGCCGGCCGCCCATGCCCGCGATAACTATTGTTTCCGGCAGGAAATCAAAAAGCGGCGTCAGTCCGAAGCCGCTTCTGGTTTCAATAATTTCGGACAGCCCGCAGGCGCCGATGTTTTCCGCCGCGCGCTCAAGGGGCGCGGCGTTTATGTCGCAGGCGGCGGCGCGGGTTATTCGGCCGCGCCGCGCCGCCAGTATCGGCACATAGGCGTGGTCCGAGCCAATGTCAGCCATACGCTTAAAAGATATTTCAGCCGCAATCGCGGTGAGACGCCGCTTATTTTTCATCGGGCTCCTCCGGAGGCGTGGGCTCCGCCGAAATGTTATCATATTGCAGGCTCGCGTGCCTGCGCTCGTTTTCCCGCGCCACGGCCTCGTCAGTGTCAGAGTCGATTTCAGGCCGGTATTTTTTAAACACGCGCATAAACAGGTACGAAACAGCGTAAGCGTAAGCGCCCATTGCCACAAGCATAAACGGCAGATAATAAAAAGATAAAAACACTGCCGCCGCGGCGCAGATTATGCACAACAGCGACGTAAGCAGGTGTCTGTTGGCCATGAAAAACGCGGTTTTAAAAGTCTCCTTAAATTTCATATCAAACCGCGCGATAATAGGGAAAATGTATGTTGTAATCAAGAATATCTCAATCAGCATACAAATCTGCACCGGCAGCACAATGGTCTTCATATCGCCCACAACGTTAATGTTAAGCACATTGATAAGCACAACGGCGGTGACAGCCAGAATTATCAGCCACGACACAGTGGCCTGTACAAAGTTCGCTTTAAAACTCTTAAAGAAGTCGCGGAAAAGGTAGCCATCCTTGTTGGAAACTCTGCGCGTGGTTACGTAAAAAAGCGCGGTCGTGGCCGCGCCCGACGTTACGATGGGAATACTCAACACCAGCCACAAGATGCCCAATATCATTATGTCGGCTATAATACTGCCGATTTTATAAAACGCCCCATCCATACTAAAGAATCCGCTCATAAATAATTCCTCCGTTTTTAATTTTTTCCGCTCCGGAATGTCAACAAAAGAACCCGACGAACAAGCTGACCAACGGACAGTTCGCCGCAACGGACAGTTCTCTGTTAGGACAGTTCTCCGCAACGGACAGTTCTCCGTTAGGACTTGTCCGTTGGCGCTAAGACGGACCGCCGCCCGCGGACGCCGTTTCCGCCAGAAAACCCGACGAACAAGTTAACGGCGAAAATTCCGAGCGTTCTTTGCGGCGAAAATTCCGAAACGCCGGCTTATTGCTCTGCTTTCTTATTATATAAAAGCGCGTCTGTGTTTGCAATTTTTTTCGCGCAATTTATAGAAGAAATTTTTTTCATGTGATATAATCAGATACGCAAAAAAAATATTTTTGTTTGAGGTTGCTATGTTTAGTGTTAAGTATAAAATTATCATCACAGTCGCCGCTGTGGCTGTGCTGCTGACGCTGGCTCTTTTATCGCCGCTGTTCAGCGTGAGGGAAGTAGTGATAACCGGCGTGGACACGCTGTCGGAACAGTTTGTGCGCGAGGCTTTGACCCTGGAGGGCGAGGTGAATTTATTCTCGTTTAACACCTCCAAGGCTGCCGCGGAACTTAAAAAGAACCATTTTGTGGACCAGGTGCGCATTAAAAAGGATTATATGGGGCAAACCCTTAGCATCGACATAACCGAACGGGTTTTAAGCTGCTATGTGGAGATGATGTCCGGTCAGTATCTGTACTTGGACAGGGAAGGCCGCGTGCTGCGGTCCGAAACCTTTTACACGGACAAGCTGCCCTTTGTGGAAGGGCTTAAATTTTCCGGCTTTACGGTGGGCAGGCCGCTAAGCGTGGAAAACCCGGAGACGTTATCCACCGCGATAACGCTGGCCCAGGTGATAAGCGAGTATGACAAGCTGGCGGAGGAGCTTGTAAAAATTGACATGAGCAGCGCGGACTGCGCGCGTCTTGTTTTGCGCAACGTAGAGGTGGAACTGGGCGGCCTTAAGGACATTGACGAAAAAATCCGCGCGCTGGAAGCTATCCTTGAAAACCTGCCGGATAAGAACATGAAGGGCAC
>JAISYE010000259.1 GCA_031297485.1 Clostridiales bacterium | reverse complement strand
GCGGAGTTTGGGGCAGAGCCCCAAGGTCTTAATCTTTTGACCTTCCCAAGCCTTAAGTTCGCACCAATGGGCGGTTGCCCCTGCGCCCCGCTTGCATACCAATCCCGCATATCCAATCCGCGATACCCGCATAGCACTAAGTTTCCGGTACGCTTACAACATACGGCATTGGTATTCGATGGCGCGTGCAACCAATACATATTTACGCCGCTCGTTCCGAGGAACGCCGTAAAACGGTCTGACGGTATCACGATCCTGTATCGCGCCCGGAACAAGTGCCCGCGCATTGCGGAAAATAACTCCGCCGTCCGCTGTTCTGCCTCGCCGCTGCATAGAAACACATAGTTGTTTATGTGATTCCGGCAAAGCCATGTCCTCAAAAACAACCCGCATAGGTAGTAGTCTCCTGTACCGCGCATTGTCGTAGCGAACACCACGCAATCTGTTCCATATTTTTGTTTAACAGCGGCATACAGCCGATAACCGCAGAGCACATTCGCCGCGTATTCAATAAGCATACTAAGGGGCGGACACGCAAACGCAATTACCTGATAGAATTTTCTAAGTTTTTCACGCACTATTCAAATTGCTCCAACACTTTTTTAGTAATTTCATCCATGTTCGCCCACATTGGAGCGAACTCAAGCTCAACCGCGTCGTCGCACAGTCCCATATGATTCAACCCGGTGAACGCAAGCGACATGCCGTCCGGCCAGTAAATTGCCTCATAAGGGTACAGGATTATCTTTTTCGCAGTCGTGGTACTGATGATGTCGCACAATCCGCTACGTATTCCGATAAACCCGCCTGCCGCGTTAAGAAACGGCACCGACAACGCATAAGGAACGAGCAATGGTTTCGTGTTCGGCAAAGGCTGTTCCTTTCCCGCGCAGTTTGTCAGCATGCTATAACCGCGGCTTTGCAGAGTTCCTACAATTTGTATCCAAAACTCCTGTGGAGGTTCGAGTCCGCGTAAGCTAGCGCTATACGGAGCTATAAGCACAGTCTTACCCTGTACTGCGCTAACTTGCGCGAACAGTGCGTCAATCTTATTTAGATCATAATCAAACTGTGGTATTTCAGGCGTGATATCACGTGGCAAGCTAAAACCTCCATAAATGAAACTATCCAAAATTTCAAAACCCTTGTATCCTGAAAGAGCTCCTGGCGGTGCCTGCTGCATTACACCGCGCGCTATTTTGGGGTCGTCGCTGTTATATTGAAACCAATGAAAATCAATGCCGCAAAATTTTGCCAAAAACCGCAGATAGTACATATTATTAATTCGTTCTGGTATATAAGTACGCACCTGCATTGACGGAAACAAAGCCATAATATTCTCTTTTGCTTTATCCTTACAAATAAAACACAAATTATTGACATAGTTTATATTTGTCCATATATTGGCATACATTCCGCAAATGTAATAGTCGCCAGTACCCTCCCATGCACACGCGCCGATTACGCAGTTAACTCCAAATTTACGTTTGAGTGTCGCATATTCGATATACCCCGCCAATTCTACAACTGCATTTCGTAAAGAAGGAAACGGTTCAACACTTTTAACTGCTATTCTCTTGAGTATAGCTTTTAGCCGCTTCTTCAATGGCAATATCTCCCTGTTTCAAAAATTCTGCAACTTTCGTGTCGTCTCCCTCGTATTTCGGCGGCGGCATTTGCTCATAGGGGTATGTCCGGTATACTCCTATAACAAAGATTTCCTCGGCGGTAATCCCCCGCGCGCCAATTATCCTCGACCCATTGCGGCCATAAGGCTCGTCCAAACTCGCGCAGAAGAAGCGCTTATCAAAGTTGTATAAACAATAGAACTGCATCAGTTCCTCAGCTTTTTTGCGCGGGCAGTCAACCACCGCTGTAATGGCGTTTGAAAACAATTCCGCCGACTTTTTCACCGTGCCGCTGTGAGTGAGTATCAAGGCTTTTCTGAACTTATGCTGTCTCAGCATTTGATCGATATACCGCAGGGCGAAGTAGTTGTCGCGGTCGTGCGCCTCCGGCATAAGGATAACCGCCGTGTTCTTTATATCTGTTTTACGATACTTTTTCAGTGTCGTGCGCCAGTACCACCAACCGCGATATGCTTTCCACAAGTTGCGGCGCAGTTGTTTCCGCACCTGGCGCAAGTGCTCCTCAACCGCCCGCTTCTGTTCTTTAGTCAAGGGCGGGACCTGTTTCTCCTGCTCGTCGTTCATTTTAATCTTTACCCCACAATGCGTCTTCAAGATAATACAGCCCGTTGTAAAACGCGCCGCAGACACTGTCGTAATCCTCCCAGGCGTATGTGCTAAGCGACATCCAAATGACAGCGTGAATAAGCCGGATGTCGGCTGGTTCGGCTTCGCCGTCAAGTAAGCGGAAGAATTCCGGTTCCAAATCCGACCAAGCATTAGGCTCGATTTGCAGCCGCACATCATATTCACCGATTGCCAGCCTGAATCTTTTAACGTTAAACCGGTCATAGCTGCCGACAACCGAGTAGTATAGTTTTGCCCAGTCATACACCGGGTCGCCGTAGTTTTCAGTGAATCCGAAGTACCCGCGGGGGTCAATCAACACAGGTTCCAAACCGCCGCGCAGCAGCATATTGGAGAATGTGCAGTCGCCGTGGATAAACTTAAACTCACTGACACGGTAGTTTGCGAATCTTTCTGCCAGTTTGCCGCGGAAATAGTAAATATTGTGGCACTTGCGCCCGTTGACCGTAATATACCTTTCGTCGGCGAAGGGTATCAGGTTACGGATTTTGTCAATGCGCGAAAACGTCTTGGCAACATACGCTTCCTTAATACTGAAATAATCAGCTGGTACGCTGTCCTTGCCGTGCAGCGACTTCAGCGCGTCAATAAGTTTGCCTAGTATTTCGAGCCGCTGTTCTCGGGTAAATTCGTCCTCCCATATGTTCCTGCCGCTGATTTTCTCCATTATAAAGGGCTCGAACGAATAAATCTCCGGCGTACAGACGAAACCTAACTTACGCGCAGCGCGATACCAGTTTTTTTCCCGCTCGGCAAGCCCACGTCCCTGTCCGTCAATACCGCATTTAATCAGCTTGCCGTCACTGGTCTCTTCTATACGATTGAACGGACGGCAGCGCGGGCTGCCTAACTTTTCGTACTCCTCAAGCAAGCCGAACTCCTTTGTTTCGTAAAGCGGGATCGTGCCGAACAAGGTGTTTTTATTTTGCAGCCAACGCACAAACTCCCCTTCCCACGGCACATCAGCAAGCTTTGACTTGTCCGTGAACACAAACAGTCCCGCCACACCGAATTCATCGGAGGGTGTTTCCTCAAACTTGCCGTCCTCATACTTCCAACGACAAATGAAACCCTTAGAAATGCCCACGTAATCCGCGGTTTTGCCCGGTACGGCAAAGTTCTCCGGCAGCACAAGGTCGCACCATATCAGCATAAACGGCGCTTGCTCCGGCAGATACGCGAGCGCGCCCCGCACGCCGCCGCAGGTTCCCGGCGCACCCTTCGCGTTTACTGCTATATATTGCACGCCGGCAAACACGGCGAGATACTTTTCAAGCACGTCATATTTATAGTCGCCGATTACAATGAACTTCTTGTCCGGGTACTTGCGGAACAAATGGAACAGCATCGGCAGGTTGTCCACAGGCACGAGGGCCTTGGGCTTGTTTGCCGTCAGATGTTTCAGCCGCGTACCCTTGCCGCCCGCCTGTACAATTATATAGTCGAACATCAGTCTAAGACATACTCCTCTATCTTTCTTGCTCTTGTTTTCCACTCGTGACCCGTTGTTTGTCTACCGCGCAATATCCGCAGAACGGTACAGGCTTTGAAAGGAAATCAGCGTTCTCGAAACAACTGCCCGCCTTAAAAATAACAATATAGCCGGCTTCCGTAACCTCAACATTCTTGCCGAAGTATTCGTTAAAAATGTCTATATGCGCCGGCATTAGGCACCGGTACAGTTTCCTATCCTGAAACACCGTACACTTGTTAAACTGGCCGCAACTTATAAAGCGATAGTTTTCAACCCCTTTATTCAAGTCAAGCGCGTATTTCACAGAGCGCTTCACGTTTGGGTTTGCAATCTCAAGGTGCACGCCGGCGCCGCCGACTATTGCCTGAATCTTACCGGCTTCGGTAACGCCGGGGTAATTACTTATCGTTCCGCCGCGCAATTATCTTTTGCGCATTGCCAGACGCTTTCCGCTCTGGGTTTGTCAGCAGCATACCGTTATAACTGGCTGTCAATTTCAAAGACTTCCCGCATAAACTCATCCCTCCTCGTGTTCACCGCTATTGCGGTCGGTAATCCGGAGGGTTTCGCGTCGTTTATTAGAATCCGTTCGCCATAGGGCGCGTTATAGATTACCGCGTCAAAGCGTATGCCCTTTTCTGATAGGAACGCCTCTGTCGCGGCCTTGTATTCTTCACTCCGCGACGTTATCAGCACTACCATGTCATCCCGGGGCAATGCCGCGAAAAACTCCGCGGCGCCCTCAAGCAAGGCGTCGTTACCGTCGAGCTTGTAACCGTTGTGCTTAACTATTGTGCCGTCTATGTCGAAAACCCAGGTCTTATTCAGGGACGAAACCTTGCGCGTCATTTCGCTAACCGTTCCCCTATTGCTCCGCCGGGATGGTTCGCGGCGAACTGCGAAAGCTGTATTCCCAGTTTCTCAGCTGTCTTAATCGCCAGCGCCTGCAATATTATTAAATAAACAGTAGTCGAGTTATTCGGCATCATGTCCCACGGGTCGCCCTCGTGCTCAAGCTGTAATGTCAGTACGTTCGGCACGGACTTTCCGAGTATGCTGTCCCCTTTAAACGTAATCAGCCAAATCTCAACCTCACGCGCTTTCAGCTTATCGTATAGCAATACGGACTCCGCGGTCGAGCCGCTCTTTGTCAGAATAATCACCAAGTCGCCTTTTCTCACCATTCCGAGGTCGCCGTGGATTGCGGTATTCGAGTGCATAAAGCTCGCCTCAAGCCCCAGCGACAGCATTGTACCGACAAATTTATCGCAAATCGGAACGTTCTTGCCCAAACCGGAAACCACAACTTTATGCCCTTCTATTTGCACCCTGACGGCGATGTCAACAAGCCGTTCAAAAGTCTCCAGGTCCAGACTGTTTACCGACTTGTTAATCGAAGCCAGTAATCCGCTGAAATAACCTCTCACAATAAACGCCTACCTTGTGCTCTGTTTTTCGTCATACTGCTCGCATATTGCGTTTACATCCGTGCCAAAGGCCAGCTGCTCGCCCCGTTCCAGCCACAGCGCCTTGCCGCACAGCCGTTTGACCTGCTCGGTGCTGTGAGATACAAGTATCGTCGTCGCGCCGCCGCTGATTACATCCAGCATTTTCTGCTCGCTTTTTCTGCGAAACGCCCCGTCGCCGACAGAAAGCACCTCGTCCAGTATGACAATCTCCGGCTGTATCAAACAAGCTATCGAAAACGCGAGACGTGACTTCATTCCGCTGCTGAGCTGCTGGAACGTGAACTCCTGAAACTCGCCGAGTCCGGCAAAGGCGATAATCTCCGGGTACTTTTCGTCAAGAAACTGCTTGCTATACCCCAGTATCGCCCCCCGCAGATAGGTGTTCTCGCGTACTGTCATCTCCGCGTCAAACCCGGTGGTTAATTCGAGCAAGGCCGCGACATTTCCGTTGACCCTGCAGGAACCGGCGCTCGGGGATATTATGCCGGCAATTACCTTCAACAGGGTCGACTTGCCGGCTCCGTTCGAACCGAGGACCCCGAGCATGTCACCCTTGTTAAGGCTGAATGAAACGTCCTTGACCGCGTTAAACATCTTCATTTCATACTGCCTTTTCAGTTTGCGGAAGATGTATTCTTTCAGCCCGATATTTTTCAGGCTGCCGATTGGGTAGGACACGCTGACGTGTTCGGCGGCAATCATTTGTTTACTCATAAATTAAAAACATAACTCTTATTCTTCTTGTAATACATCAAGCATCCCACTCCCAATATTACTGCCGCATACCCGGCGCAAAGCAGCGTGTGCTGCGCCGACGGAAGTTCGGCATAGATTATCAGCTTGCGAATGTACGAGATATACGTAAATACGGGGTTAATATTAAACAGCCATTGTATATTTTCCGGGAATCTGTCAATTGTATAGAATACTGCTGAGAAATACATCAGTATCGTACAAAATATGTCGTAAAAATAGTGCGTATCCCTGAAAAATACATATATGCCGGAAAGCAGCAAACCCGCTCCAATATTAAAAACCGTCAGGCACAGTATCGGGTACAATACAAGGATAAACCGCCAAGTAAACATAACCCTGTCAAAAAGGCAGAATATTATCAAAAGCAGCAAGGTCAGCCCCAGGTTTATCAACGATGTAATGTTCTTTGTAAAAATAAACAAATATTTTGGCACGCGTATCTTGGTAATAATCCCCGCGTTGCTCTCAATTGAAGTCATTCCGCCCTTTGTCGCGTCGCTGAAGTAGTGGAAAACGATGTTTCCAATGAACATATAAACGACGAAGTGCGGTGTGGTCCGTCCAAAAAACTGTGTGAATATTACCGCCTGCGCTCCCACCATCATCAAGGGCGACAGTAAGCTCCACAACGCTCCCAGCACCGTGCGTTTATATTTCTTGTTAAAGTCGCGGTGAACCAGAACGTAGAAAAGAAATTTGTATTTTTGAAACCGGCTTATCAAAGCAGCTATCACCTTATCGTACTTTCTTATAAATGTTCCAAGCCTTTCTGGCAAGTAACCCAAATGTGGCTATCAACGTCGCGCCAACCCGCAGCGGAGAACCTTTCCCGCCGAACAAAGCTATTGCGCCGCTTCGCGCCTTGCCCTTAAACTGATACACTCTCGGCAGCATATACAAATATTCCCGCAGCAGCTTACGTTGCAATAACCGTGAAGTACTATCCTTGCGTTCCCTTAAAATAGGATAATGCGTCCTTACAACCTGTGTTACACACTCCAATAAACGGAAGGGGTTTGCCGTCATCGTAGAACCGCCGCGGTTTAGGGCGTAGACATAATACGGAATATGGACAAATTCCGCCTGCAAATCGGGGACTTCTAAAAGCCGCACAGTAAATTCAAAATCTTCCGCAAGATACCCCGCTTTAAACCGCAGCCCCGCGCGCTCCAAGAACTCCCCGCGGTACGCATACCGTACAATGTTCCAAATGTGCCCCCTTTTAGACAGGACTTGCGGCAAACTCCGCACAGCGTTATCTATTTGCCGGCTTGTATATGTCTTACCGGTGTTTATGTCGAAGGTAATATAGTCGTTCAGCACTACATCAACAGAACCGCTTAAAGTTCGAAGCTGGTGCGCAAATTCGTCAAAACGCTCCGGCAAAACAGTATCGTCGCCGTCTATGAATATAATCCATTCGCCTTTAGCTTGCCCCAATCCGTAATTTCTCGCGTCTGAAGGCCCGCCGTTCGGCTTATGAAGCGCCCTTAAGGTTTTATGCCCGGCCGCGTATCTGTCGCATATTTCACCTGAACCATCAGCAGAGCCATCGTCTGCAATCAAGACTTCCGCGTCACTCAAATCACAAGCCAGCACGCTGTTAAGGCAAGCGGGCAGATAGTCTTCGATATTGTAAACAGGAATTATAATGCTGATAAACGGATTAGCCACCGTAATTCATCTTCCTTGAAATAAAATATTTCTCGCGGGCTGAAATTTTCGTAAAGTAATGTACTTCATGAAAACTTTTTGGAAAGCCAGATAATATAAGGGTTTTACGTGGGTAATAAAGGATTTTGACCAAATTTTTGACGGCGAATAGAAAAAGAATAGACCTTATGCCACATTTAAAAATACACCTATACTCCATAAAACAGTGCCTTTCTCTTTTTTTCTTTAGCTCTTATTTTTGAATTTTGACTAGAATTTTGACGGCGAATAGAAAAAAAATAGCTTCCATCCTATATTTTTTTTCGCTAAAACGAATGCGTTGTAAAAGCCTAGGACGTGTTTTGAAAACTGGATTCCAGCGCGAAATCGCGGCGGTTTCATTCGAAATTTCGCGCTTTGAGGAATTTTCAAACACGCCTTAGCAAAGCCGCTATGCTATTTATCGCTATTCGGACCTCTCGGTTATTATTAAAAATTTGAAAAAATTTCCTTTGACAACTGATTCCCTTGCAATTATTATAATTACAGAAGGTTGATTTTTCGGCATTCTTAGCACTTTCGCGAAGTACATTACTTCATGAAAATTTAGTATCAGCACGTTATTTTTTATATCTATGCCGCGAACAGGCACGAGTCCCCCAACCTGGCACTCCATTCAAACTGCGCCGGTCTTATCTGTGAAGTGGGCAAGTTTGAAATCCCAACGTATTCATGATTATAAACATTCCCCATCCCGTCCCCTTTTGATTCATATCCATAGCTTATCTTATGATTCTACTGCAAAAACTCTTTTTTTACATAATTATGCATTTTAAATGAATAATATTCATGAAAAAACTGGAACTTGTGTTTAAAATATTCACACAAATGAAAAATATTGCTTTTGCAGTATAATCATCTTATATCTCCTTATTGTTGGATTCCTGTCAGAAAAACTTTTTTTCGTTAAAATTATTTTATCTCTATTTCTCTTATAATCCATTACCAATCAAAAATTTCTCATTGACAATCAAAATAATTTGTGCTTAAATGTGAACTGTTTTCGGTTTAGCTAATCTAAACAAAAAGTTTAGTAATCCGCGGTCCATTCGTCCGCGGTCCGTCCGTTCGTGCCGCCCAGGCCCAGGCAATTAAAGAAGGAGGTGCTGTGTGGAAATAGGAGAAAAAATAAAGCAGTTACGGATAAAGATAGGTTTAACGCAGGAGGAATTGGGCAACCGCTGCGAGTTGACCAAGGGTTTTATATCGCAGGTGGAACGGGATTTAACCTCGCCGTCCATAGCCACGCTGATGGATATTTTAGAGGCGCTGGGCACGACGCTTAAGGACTTTTTTAATGACAACACGAACGACAAAATAGTATTTCTGCAGGACGACGTATGCGAACGGTCGGACAGCGAGTTGGGGCACACCATCCGCTGGCTTATACCAAACGCGCAGAAGAATAAAATGGAGCCGATATTAATTTCATTAAACAAGGGCGGACGTTCGCCAACGCACAGCGCGTATGAGGGCGAGGTGTTCGGCTATGTGCTGCGCGGATGCGCCCGGTTGTGGATAGGCCGCCATTCGTTTCGCGTAAAAAACGGCGGAAGCTTCTATTATTTAGCTAATGAAGCGCATTTTTTGGAAAATATATCCGCCGGTTGCACCGAGGTGTTATGGATAACCACGCCGCCAAATTTTTAAGCTGTCACTGTTTAAGAAGCCAGACCCCACGTCAAAAACCGCCTTTTGACGTAGAAATAACCCGACGAACAATAAGGAATGACGAATTAATTAAACGCCAAACTTTTTCACAGAGGCGGCGCAGCCGCGTTTTCGCGTAGCGAAAATTCCGAAGGAGGGAGCCATGAGCGAACATCTTATCGACCTGGTGGGGGTATGCAAAACCTTCGGCCAGAGTACAGTGCTAAGTAACATAAATTTGTTTGTGCGCAAAAATGAATTTTTAACCTTGCTGGGTCCGAGCGGCTGCGGCAAGACAACCACTCTGCGGATAATAGGCGGGTTCGAGTACCCGACAAACGGCGATGTTATCTTCGATGGCAAAAGCATCCTGAAACTGCCGCCCCATAAACGCAGGGTAAACACTGTATTTCAGAAATACGCTCTGTTTCCCAATATGAACGCAGCCGAAAACATAGCCTTCGGCCTGCGTATTAAGAAGGTTCCCAGCCAAGAGATAACCCGCCGGGTGGAGGATATGCTGCGGCTGGTAAACTTAAGGGGCTACGGGCGCCGCGCGGTAACAAGCCTAAGCGGCGGCCAGCAGCAGCGGGTAGCCATAGCGCGGGCTTTGATAAACGAGCCGGACGTGCTACTGCTGGACGAACCCCTGGGTGCGCTGGACCTTAAGCTGCGGAAGGACATGCAGATAGAGCTTAAAAATATGCAGCAAAAGCTTGGCATAACATTTATATATGTTACCCACGACCAGGAGGAAGCCCTGACAATGTCCGACACAATAGCGGTCATGAACGCGGGTGAAATCCAGCAGATAGGCAAGCCGGAGGACATATACAACGAACCGGGCAACGCCTTTGTAGCCAACTTTATAGGCGAAAGCAACATAGTGGCGGGCGTCATGCGCGGGGACTACTGCGTGGAGTTCCTGGGCAGGCGGTTCGAATGTGTAGATAAGGGCTTTAAACCCGACGAGCCTGTGGACGTGGTGGTGCGGCCCGAGGACGTCAGGATTGTGCCGCAAAGCGAAGGCGCCCTTACCGGCGTAGTCAGGAATGTTATCTTTAAGGGTGTGCATTATGAAATGCTTATCCAAGGCGGCGAATTCCTATGGAAGGCGCACAGCACGGTCATGTCGGCCGCCGGCGGCTGGGTTGGCATTGTGGTGGCCCCGGACTTAATCCACGTTATGAGGAAGGTGGCCACGTGAACCCAAAACATAGCCCTCAAAGAACCCGACAAACAAGGACGCGGCGCGGCCGCGTTTTCGCCGCGTCTTTCGCGGCGAAAATTTCGAGGCGGAAACTGGTGCTGCCTTACTTACTGTGGGCGCTTTTGTTCATAATTGTGCCCATTCTGCTTATTATTTATTACAGCCTGTGCGTGGAAACAGACAGCGGGCTTGTCTTTTCCCTGCAAAACTACAGCCGTGTGTTCCAGCCTATTTACCTCAGAATTATGTGGCGCTCGGTGGCCTTGGCCTTTATGTGCACATTGTTTTGCCTTGTCATGGGGTATCCTGTGGCGTACATTATGGCCTCAAAGGAATACGCGCGGAAGGGTTTCCTGCTGTTCTTGTTCCTAGTGCCTATGTGGATGAATTTCCTGCTGCGCACCTATTCCTGGCTGACGATTCTGGAAAGAAACGGAATTATAAACTCTGTTTTGTCAGTATTTGGGCTGCCGAATATAGACCTGCTGTATAACGAGGAGGCCGTCATACTTGGCATGATTTATAATTTCCTGCCTTTTATGATTTTACCAATATATACTGTGCTGAAGAAGATGGACCAAAGCGTTATTGAGGCGGCGCAGGACCTTGGGGCGGATTCCCGCACCGTTTTCCTGCGCGTTACCGTTCCCCTTAGTATGCCCGGTGTAATATCCGGCGTGACTATGGTATTTATGCCGGCTGTGACTACCTTTATAGTTTCCGACCTGCTGGGAGGCGCCCAGTTTATGCTTATAGGCAACCTGATAGAGCAGCAGTTCCTTAAAATAAGGGACTGGAACTTTGGCTCTGCTGTGTCGGTTATATTAATGACGCTTATAATCGCGTCGGTTGCTATTTTTTCCATGGTTGACAAGGACAGCGAGGGAGGCGCGTTATTTTGAAGGCTTTAAAGAAACTCTACCTGGGGCTTATGCTGACCTTTATGTACGCGCCTATTCTGATTCTGATTATTTTTTCCTTTAACGCGTCCAAGTCCCGGGCAAACTGGACGGGATTTACCCTTAACTGGTATGTGGAACTGTTCCGGGACCCCAGTATATTAAAAGCCCTGTACAACACAATTACCATTGCGCTGCTGTCCTCGTTCTTCGCCACGGTGCTGGGCACGGCCGCGGCGGTTGGTATCGACGCCCTTGGCGGCAAGGCCAAAAGGGCTGTTATGGCTGTCACCAATATTCCGGTAATGAACCCGGATATTGTTACAGGCGTATCCCTTATGATACTGTTTATCTTTGTTTTCAAATTCTTCCCAGCTATGAAACTGGGCTATGTGACTCTGCTGCTTTCCCATATCGCCTTTAACACGTCCTATGTGATTCTGTCGGTGCTGCCCAAGCTGCGGCACATGGACGGGAACCTGTACGAGGCCGCGTTAGATTTGGGGGCTTCGCCCGCTCTGGGTTTTTTTAAAGTTATTTTGCCTGAGATTATGCCGGGCGTGGTCACCGGGGCAATGCTGGCCTTTACTATGTCTATTGACGATTTTGTGGTTAGTTTCTTCACCACAGGCTCGGGCGTTAATAACTTGTCCATCCTTATTTACTCGATGGCGCGCAGGGGCATAAACCCCAAAATTAACGCGCTGTCCGCCTTGATGTTTATTGTGGTGCTGACGCTGTTATACCTTGTAAACGCGTCGGATAATTCCAAAGTTAAAATTAATGAGGAGTGATATATATGAAAATTTTAAGGGTTTTAGCTCCGGCGCTGGTGCTGGCTGTTCTTCTTTCGGGGTGTACCGGCGGTGGAGACGATCAGGTCACGCTTAATGTGTACAACTGGGGCGAATACATTGACGAGGACATCCTTGCGACCTTTACCGAGGAGACTGGGATAGCGGTAAACTACGACACCTACGCAACCAACGAGGACATGTACGCCAAGCTTAAGAGCGGCGGCGTAAGCTACGACATCGCCATTCCCTCCGACTACATGGTCCAGCGGATGATTGACGAGGATATGCTGGAGACGCTGGACCCGGACAATATTCCCAATCTCCAGTATATCTTCGGCTGGCTTAAGGAACTGGAATACGACCCGGGCTGCGTGTATTCCGTACCCTACATGTGGGGAACCCTAGGGATATTGTACAACACGGACCTGGTGGACGACCCTGTGGACAGCTGGAATATTTTATGGGACGAAAAATACTCGGGGCAGATTTTTATGTACAACAGTCAGCGGGACAGTTTTGCGGTAGCGCTTAAGAAACTGGGCTATTCCCTTAACACCCGTGACCTGACCGAGCTGGAGGCGGCCAAGGCCGAGCTTATACTTCAGGCGCCCCTTGTGCGGGCGTACCTGGGGGACACTGTGCGTGACAGCATGATAGGCAACGAGGCGGCCCTGGCTGTGGTATATTCCGGCGACGCTATTTACTGCATTGAAAACAACCCTGCCCTGGCTTACGCCGTGCCTCGGGAAGGCAGCAACGTCTGGTGCGACGCCGTTGTTATTCCCAAGGGCAGCCTTCACAAGGCTGAAGCGGAGAAATTCATAGACTTCCTATGCCGCACGGATATTTCCCTGAAGAACACCGAGTACATCGGATACTCTACCGTCAACACCCAGACCTTTGACTTACTGCCCGCGGAAATGCGCGAGGACCCCGCCTACTGGCCTGGTGAGGATATCTTCAGAATTTGCGAGGTTTTCGTGGACCTGGGCTCCTTTTTGAAGGAATACGACCGCGCCTGGACCGAGGTTCTGGCGTCAAAGTAGGAATGACATATTACGAAGTTCGCGCCAATGGTGCTGCACTCTGGCCACCTAAATTTTGAAAGACCCAAAAAAGCAAACCATAATCAAGATAATTTCGATAACGCCAAATAGAGCAAACAAGGGGTACACATAAGCGACAAGGTAAGAGAACCCTGTCCGGGCGGCCAAAAGCGCCAGAAAAGTCACGCTTATTT
Organism: Clostridiales bacterium; assembly: GCA_031297485.1. Taxonomy (GTDB): domain Bacteria; phylum Bacillota; class Clostridia; order Lachnospirales; family JAISYE01; genus JAISYE01. The sequence continues at coordinate 18,070 of JAISYE010000259.1, read as the reverse complement.
TTACCGCCAGCTTGTGTGCCCCTCGCGCAATACAAAATTTACCGCAAAACCATTCGATAAGCGCCAAACCGTTCGCAACCGCCGTAGTAAAAATCGCCATAATCAGCACCAGCAAGTAAAAATATTCCATAGCCGCGCCAAAGCGTCGGACGACGTGCAGCAGAGGCAGCTCAAAGGGCGCGGCGTAGGCGTAGGCCATAAGCGGTATGGACATGCACACGCCAAGCAGCGTCATGACAATACCCCCTATTACCCCGCCCCAGAGCGCGACCGCTCTTCCGCTTACGAACGCGCGCAGGGAACATAGCACAGATATAGCGGTGATAATATTGTAAGCCGCGTAGGTCACGCCGGAGACCGCCCAGCTTTCCCGCAGAAAACTCCGCGTGTGCAAGAACGCGGGCACATCCTTGTTAAGGACCGAGAATACTCCAATAAATATTCCTCCCACTACCATTATGGGCGCCATAACCGAATTAATTTCCACGACGCCCTCTATTCCTGACATAAAGACCAGGAAACAAAGTGCGGCTGCGGCTGCGGCGCCGGCTATGGTCGGCAAACCCGCGGCTTCCTCTAAGGCCGCGCCGCCTGCCGCCAGCATGGCTGAAAACAGCACGAACATGAACGCGGCGGCGACAGGCTCGATAATCTTTCCGAGCAAGGGCCCCGCTATGGTTTCCATGAATTGGTTGTAACTTGAAATATTTTTTGTTAAGCAAATGTGCAAGGTGGCGAAGCCGACAAATGAAAAAATAACGCCAGCCAGTACCAAACCGGCAAAACCCCAGTTTCCATGCCTGACAAAAAACTGGCTTAACTCCTGGCCGGACGCGAAGCCTGCTCCTAAGATAATCGAGGTATATACCCCCGCGACTTTGAATATATCTTTTTTTTTCGGCACAAAGGTCACCTGCTGCTTGCGGTGTTCTTCCGCGTTGTTTTTATAATATATGCCGCTTAAGCCGCGTGCATGTGGGAACGCCAAAAAAAGTGTCTATTCAAAGGTGCAAGGTGCTTGTTCGTCGGGTTCTCTTTAATGAGTGCGCGAGAAGAAGTCTTCGTCGAGCGAGCTCGACTATCGGGGACGAGTCCCCAGCAGGGTTTGGGGCAGAGCCCCATAAGCGCGGACTTAAGAAAAAAATAAACAATCCCTTTTCCTAAGAAGGCTGTACCTGCATCAAAAAGCGCTGTACCCGCCTCCCTTAAGAAGGGGTCTGGGTCAGAGCCCCAAGTTCTTAATCTTTTGACCTCTGAATAGACTCCAAAAAAATTATATCCAACCCAATAGACGCGCCCAAAAAAATTAATTATAATAGGGACGAGGTGATTTTTTGCTTGTACATTTTATATCTCTGGGCTGCGATAAAAATCTTGTGGACAGCGAGATAATGCTGGGCATACTAAGCGCGGCGGGTCACACAATAACGGACGAGGAACAGCGTGCGGAGGTAATAGTAATAAATACCTGCGGGTTTATCGCGGAGGCTTCCCAGGAAAGCGTGGAAACAATTTTGCGCATGGCGCGCAATAAGCGGGGGTCCTGCAAGGCGCTGGTAGTCACGGGCTGCATGGCGGAGCGCTACAAAGAGGAAATTTTCAAGGAAATACCGGAAGTTGACGCGGTGGTAGGCGTTGGCGATTTTGAGGAAATCAGCCGGGCCATAGACAAGGTTTGCGAAGGCGGTAAGCATAAGTTTGTAAGCGGCAGGATACAGCCGCCTGCGGATGAAAATATATTAAAACGCATGGTCAGCACGCCGCCCTATATGGCGTATCTGAAGATTGCGGAAGGCTGCGACAACCGTTGCGCCTATTGCGCCATACCGTCCATACGCGGGCCGTACAGGAGCCGCCCCCTGGACAGCCTGCTGGCGGAGGCGAGGGGCCTTGCCGCCGGCGGTGTGCGGGAGCTTGTGCTGGTGGCTCAGGACACGGCGCTGTACGGCGCGGATTTAGGGGCGCCCGCCCTGCCCCTGCTTCTGGCGCGCCTGGCGGAAATAGACGGGCTGGCATGGCTGCGGGTTATGTATTGTTACCCGGAACACATCACAGACGAGCTTATAACCGAACTGCGGGATAACCCCAAGGTTTGCCGCTACCTGGATATACCTGTCCAGCATTCCGAAGACGCCGTGCTTAAACGCATGAAGCGGGCAAGCAGCAAGGACGGCCTTCGCGGAATAATAGGGCGGCTGCGGCGGGCCATGCCGGACATAGCGCTGCGCACAACCTTGATGGTAGGGTTCCCCGGTGAAACGGCCGGGGACTTTTCCGCGTTGCTGGACTTTATGGCGGAAATACAATTTGACAGACTGGGAGTATTCGAGTACTCTCGTGAGGACGGCACGGAAGCGGCGTCAATGTCCGGCCAAATCAGTGCCTCTGTCAAGAGAAAGCGGAAAAACGCGGCAATGCGGCTGCAAATGGATATTTCCGCCCAAAAGAACAAACATTTGATAGCAAAAACCATGGATGTCATAGTGGACGGCAAGTTACCCGACGTGTATTGCGGCCGGACCTACAGGGACGCTTACGAGGTGGACGGCATGGTGTTTTTTGAGAGCGCGGAAGAGCTGATGTCCGGCGAATTTGTAACAGTGCGCGTAACGGGCGCATCCCAGTACGACCTCACTGGTGAGATACTGCGTTAATATTTATTAAGGATGTAATTCATATGAACCTGCCGAATAAACTGACAGTGCTGCGGATATTAATGATCCCCGCGTTCTTGGTGTTCCTGCTGGGCGGCTGTATAGGTCAGCCGCAAAGCAGGTACGCGGCTCTGATAATCTTTGCCGCGGCCGCGCTGACAGACGCGCTGGACGGTTACATCGCCCGCAGCCGCAATTTAGTTACGGATTTCGGGAAATTTGCGGACCCTCTGGCGGATAAGCTGCTGGTTTCCGCCGCCTTAATCGCCATGACCGAACTGGGCTGGCTGCCGGCCTGGGTAGTGGTGGTGATAATATCGCGGGAGTTTATAATAACGGGGTTACGCTCGGTAGCCGCCTCCAAGAACATCATATTGGCGGCGGGGTTTTGGGGGAAGTTAAAGACAGTTGCGCAAATGATAATGATTGTATATATTATACTGGGACTTGACGGCACGGTGTTTTCAGCGGTTAAAACCCTGTTAATCGCGCTGGCGGTTTTATTTACCTTAGTTTCAGCTGTAGAATACATTGTAAAGAATATTTCGATTATTAAGGATATGTGATACTATGTTGACAAACAAGGGAAGAGCGCGGCTGCGCGGGCTGGCCAATTCGCTCCCGCCTTTTTTCCAAATAGGCAAGGCGGGGGTAACGCCGGAACTGACCGAGGCTGTAGCCGAGGCTCTTGAGAAGCGCGAACTCCTGAAACTCAGCGTACTGGAAAGCTGCGAAACATCCCCGGACGATGTGGCTGACGCGCTGTGCGGCCGCACACGCTCCGAGGTTGTGCAGGTAATAGGCAGGAAGATTGTGCTGTATAAGAAATCCGCGAAACATCCAGTTATAGAGGTTTAAACCCATGACGGCTCGCGGCGCAAGTCTAACATTTAAGGAGGGGATAGGGTGTTAAAAAAAATAATCAAGATGTTATCCGCTGTGGCTGTAGCATTGGCGCTCAGCGCGCCGGCTGCGGTCCGGGCGCCGGCTGCGATCGGCTATGTAGTGCTGGAAGGCGCGGCCAGCGGGAAGATAATAGAGGTTCTGGACGGTTCCTCTATAATCGTCCAGGTTGCCGGTTCCACAGACCTGGCGCGGGTCAGGCTGATAGGTGTGGAGGAGCGCAAGGACAATATGGCCTTCAGCTATCTCAACAGCAATTACCTTGGCAAGACAGTAACCTTGGAGTTTGACGATAAAATTCCATCGCCGGAGAATTTCTACTGGAACGTAATGTACGTGTATTACGGCAAGACGCTCATAAACAGGGACATATTGGGCAAGGGTTTTGCCAAAACCAACGAAAGCCACAGGGCCGCGGCCATGTACGACAATTTCCTTGACGACGCGGCCAACAGCATGGTTAACCAAATAGGCGTATGGGACGACGGCAAGGCCATGTATCCTTACGCCGGCACTGGCGTAAACATCAATACCGCGACGGTGGAGCAGCTGCGCGGCTTGCTGATGGAATCGGACAGCAAGGTTGTTGACAATATTGCGGCGTATCGTTCGGAAAACCCCTTTGATACGGTTTCGGAGCTTAAATTTGTGGATGGCTTTACGCGGGATATGTACAACAAGGTGCGCAACTCGGCGGTAGTTTCCACGAATATTCAGACCGCCACAGACAGGGAACTCCTTACGCTTAAAAATATTACTGAAAAAGATGTCGCCGCAATTTTGGATTACCGCAATATTACCATGTTCTATGATGTGTCGGAGCTTGCCACAAAAAATTTAATCTCCCGTCCGACCTACGATCTGAATTTCCCGTTTATCGCTGTAACGGACAGGCCGGAACTAAGCTACGCCATACCGGACATGGTGGTAAACATTAACACCGCAACAGCGGAGCAGCTGCTCGCGGTGGGCATACCCCGACATCAGGCCGAACTTATAGTCTCCGCCAGGGAAGCGTCGGCTTATTCCTACAAGACCTTGGGGGAGCTGGTTCATATCCCTGACATGGCTTGGTCGGACGCGGACTTAGACAAGTACGCCGACAACCTGCGCGTGCTGACTGATATTAACACCGCCCCTCATAACGAGCTGTTAAGCCTGTTCCCAGACGGCGACACCGGCGAGGCGGAAAACATTTTCCGGGCGCGTCCATTTATGTCGGCCTCCAACGTGCAGCACCTTATCTCTGCGGCATCCTACGACCGTATCAAGAAATATATCTACGCGTCCTCCGATACTCCACCGAAGTATGTAAACGTTAACACGGCCACACTGGATATTTTAACAGGCGCGGGGCTAAGCGAGGAAAGCGCGGCGGCTGTTTACCGGGTCCGCGGCCAGATATACCGCGGCGAACAGCTGCGGGGGGATTACGCCCCCTTGGATATGCATCTTTCCCTGTTTACAAATATTAACACCGCTACCTACGAGGAAATTGAAAGCCTCAGCGCGGATTTGACCTTGGGTATGGTGGGCAGTATTGTGGCTTACAGGGAGGACCAACCCTTCGGCAGCTTGGACGAGGTGCGGGAGTTCTTTGAGAAATTAGGTTCCGCCAGTATGTTTAATACCATCGGCAAGTATATTGTAGTGCGTTAAAGTGTCTATTCAGAGGTCAAAACCCTAAGACTTTGGGACTCTGCCCCAAACCCCGCTGGGGACTCGTCGCCGATAGTCGAGCTTGCTCGACTAAGCCCCCTTCTTGCGCTTCGCGCGCACTCATTAAGGATAACCCGACGAACAAGCACCTTGCGCCTATGAATAGACACGCGTTAAACGTGAAAATTTGCGGCTTTGCGGCGCCAGCCATTGAAATAAATTCGCGTATGTAGTACTATTTATGAAGAACAAAAAAGTAATATACAAATAAAAAAATGGAGGCACACTTTATGAAACTCTCTAACATTAAAGTAGTTCCCAAGATGATTTCGCTCGTCTTTGTCCTGCTTGTCTTTACGGTAATTATTTCTGCTATTGCGTTAATTAACCTGAATAACCTGGCCGAGCAATCAGAATGGAGTTACCAATTTATCACTGTTCCTCTGCGCCTGCTTACAGACATAAATCAAGATCTGGCGAACATACGTGCCCAGTACAGGGACGCAATACTGGATACTTCCACCGCAGATAAAATGGACATGGAGATAACAACCGGTATCGCGAACATCAGGGATAGCCTTCAGAAATATTTGGACGGTATCACAAACTACGGTACAACTACATCAGAAGAATATGGGAACATTCAAAGCCTTTTTGCGGAAATGGATTTACTAGCCAAATCGGTGTCAAAGTACATGGATTATATCCGCAACGGCGATTTGGAGTCGGCCGAGGATATGCTGAGGGAAGGCGGCGAAATGCTGGAGGAAGTAACCACAATCCGCGACTTGACGGACGCCTTGCTGACGATAAACGACCGCGACGCTAGCGCCTCTAATGTCCAGGTGGCGGAGAATAACAGGGTTATGATTATTTCTATTATCGCTATTTTTATAGCGTCTTTAATATTGGGGCTGGTGCTGGCGATTTTAATAATACGCAGCATAGTGACCCCGCTGAGGGAGCTTGTGGCTGTTTCGGAGGATATGCAGGCAGGGCGGCTTAACGTTAACATAAAGAACGACGGCAAGGACGAGATTGGCACCTTGTCCCGCTCGTTTAAAGCGGTTATTCAGACAATCCGGACACTGGTGGACGATATAAACGCCATGAGCGCAAAGCATGACTCAGGCGCTATGAAGCACCGCATAGACGAAACCAAGTACCAGGGTTCCTACGCGGCTGTGGCCGGGGGCGTAAACACAATGGTCGGTTCCTACATCGGCATGCTGCAGGAGATATTCGACGTGTTCACGGCCATATCCCAAGGTGAGTTTGACATTAAAATAAAGGAATACCCGGGCGATAAGATTATCGCCACCCAGCAGCTGCGGCAGCTTACGGAGCAGCTGCGGAACGTGTCCGGCGAAATAATGGCGTTAGGCGACGCGGGAACCCGCGGCGAGCTTAATATACGCGCCGAATACGGCGATTACAAGGGCGGCTGGCGTCAAATTCTAATGGGCCTTAACGGGCTTATGGACGCCTTTGTGACGCCGGTGCAGGAAGCCAGCACCGTACTGCGGCAAATTTCCGAAGGCAACCTGTCGGTTAAAATGACCGGAAGCTACTCGGGAGAGTTTTCGCAAATAAAGAATGTGCTAAACCATACATCCGACTTTCTCAAGTCTTATATACAGGAAATCGCGGACATTTTAGGCAAAATGGCGGACAACAATTTTGACGTACTGGTAACGCGGGAATTTGTGGGGGATTTCTCACGTATCAAGGATTCGCTGAATATTATCATCGCGAAGCTGAATAATGTGCTTGGGGAAATATCGGCGGCCGCGGCCCAAGTACACGCGGGCGCTAACCAGGTGGCGTCCTCAAGTATGTCGCTGGCGGAAGGCGCGGCAAGGCAGTCGGACTCGGTTAACGAACTTTCGGTTACCGTGGCCGGTATAGACACGCAGACTAAGCAGAACGCGGAGATTGCCGCGCAGGCTAACACGCTTTCGGACAAAACCTTGTCAAACGCCCAGGAGGGCAACAGGGAGATGCAGGACATGCTTGTGGCAATGCACAGTATACGTGACGCCTCCAACAAGATTTCCGGCGTTATCAAGGTCATAGACGACATAGCCTTCCAGACGAACCTGCTGGCGCTTAACGCGGCGGTGGAGGCCGCGCGGGCGGGCCAGCACGGCAGGGGCTTCGCCGTGGTGGCGGACGAGGTGGGCAACCTGGCCACCAAGAGCCAGAACGCGGCTAGGGAGACTACCGAGCTTATTGAAAACTCCATAATAACTGTTTCCAAGGGCATGGCGCTCGCCGATAAGACCGCCGAGGCGCTTAATAAAATAGTGTCCGAGGTAACCCAGGTTTCTTCCTTTGTGTCCAATATCTCCGCTTCCTCCAACGAGCAGGCGGAGGCGATTTACAAGATTAACTCCAGTTTGACGGAAATTTCTCAGGTTGTGCAGGCCAATTCCGCTACCAGCGAGGAAACCGCCTCCGCGTCCGAGGAATTGTCAAGCCAGTCCGAGATGTTGCAAAACGCCGTCTCCGCGTTTAAATTAAAGTAAGACGTATCTTTTCAGAGGTGCAAGGTTTATTCTCATGAACGAATATTGGGTTCTTTAATGAGTACGCGCGAAACGCAAGAAAGGGTCTGCGTCGAGCAAGCTCGATTATCGGGGACGAGTCCCCATAAGCGCGAACTTAAGAAAAAATAAACAATCCCTTGGTTTTCGGGCGGATTGCCATCATCCCCTACGATACACGCAATTATCGTAGAGGCGGATGGCAATCCGCCCAGCTGGTTGTACCTGCATCAAAAAGCGCTGCACCCGCCGCCCTTGAGAAGGGGTCTGAGGACGAGTCCCCAGCGGGGGTTGGGGCAGAGCCCCAAGGTTTTAGTGTTTTGACCTTTAAATAGACACAGTAAGACAATATTGTTGTAATATTTGTCTAACTACTTGACAATCGCGTAATATTATATAAAATTACCTTGGTAGCTATAAATGAATCTATATTTTTTTATAACAGTTCATACGAGGTGATTGGAATGCGGTTGCTGGTGGTTGACGATGAATTTTTTGTGCGCGAGCGTATTATTCGGCAGCTTAATTGGAGTGACTTAGGTATTGACGACGTTCGCCAGGCCGCAAACGGCACGGAAGCGGTCAGCTTAATGCGCGAATATTTTCCGGATATTTTATTGACAGACGTGCGCATGCCAAACATGGACGGGTTGCAGCTGGCAGAGGAAATAATCCGCCTTAAGCCGGAATGCAAATTAATATTTATCAGCGGTTTTTCTGACGCGGCCTATTTGCGGAGCGCGATACGGCTGCGCGCGGTAAATTATGTGGAAAAGCCTATTGATATGGGCGAACTAAGCGAGTCTATCCGCACGGCGGCAAATGACCTGCGCCGCGAGCGCTTTGTGGAAAACGACCTTGAACAGCTAAAAAAGAAAACCCTGCAAACCCAGCTTGCGTCAGTGGCCAGGGGCCTTAGTCAGCGCGACGCGTTTCCCGGCGCTTTCCAGTCCCTGCGGCAGCTTTTAAACGATATGGACAGCTTTTCGTATTATGTCACTGTTGTCGCCAAGCTTATCGGCGTAACGGAAAATAACGAGCAGTCCGCAGCCGGCAGTGACTTCTTGACCTTCGCGAAGGATCAGTTTAGCGAAGACGACGCGGCGGCCTTAATTTCGGACGTGTTTAACGGCGAAGCGCTCTGCGCCGGGTTCCTAAAGAACGATCGGATTGTTATGCACTTGTTTTGCCGGTCAGCTGCCTTCAGGCGTCGGGAAAAGCTGGAGGAATACCTGCAGGCGCTGACTAACCGGCTTTCTATACGCGGTATAGGCGCAGTATACGCGGTTGGTACGCCGGGCGCAACGCCCCATGTATTTCCTGATTCCTACATCAGCGCCTGGCAGGCCCTTTCCCAGTGTTATTACAAAAGCCGCGGCTGTGTGTGCTATTACCGTGACTATGACAGGGGGCATTATGACCTGGAGCGGATTCCTTTGTCCGATTTTTCTCACGCCCTTAATAAAGAAACTCCACACAGCCTTATATCCATGCTTAACAGCCTTACGGCCGCCATAAAATTTTATGACGCCACACCGCCAGACTTAGTCATACGTTTTTACTATACTATTGTAGTGCTTCTTGTAAGGGCGGCGGAAAAGGACAATATTATTATATTCGAGGATTTTGAGGACGAGTACAGCGTATGGGACTTTTTGCACAGACTCCCGTTCTTGGATGATCTTAACGCCTTTGTGATAGACGCGGTAAACCGTTACTATGTCCAATTGCGAAGCGGCAGCACCAACGCGGTTGTGAATAAAATTGTCCGCTACATACGGCAAAACTATCATGACCCTGACTTAAGCATAACAATGATCGCGGACAGCATGAGGCTTTCGCCCACGTATATCTGCCATTTGTTTAAGAATGTTATGGGCGTCACCTTGGGCAGCTACCTTACGCAAATACGCATAAACGAGGCCCGCGAACTGATAGAGCAAGGCGAGTACCGCGTAAAAGAGATAGCCCAAAAGGTCGGGTTCCGTAATGGCAACTATTTCTCATATAAATTTAAAAAAGAAATGGGTTATTCGCCCAGCGGTGTAAAAAATTGAGACGGATAATAAAATTCTTCGCCGGTTTATTCAGATATTCCAGGCTGCGGACCAAGCTGCTTGTGCTGACAATTTTTTCGGTATTCTTCCCGTTGTTTGTGTCCTTGCTGCTGTTTAACAATTACGCGACTCATACTGTGTACAGCAACGCGAGGGATATGGCCGGCAACTCATTTTCGCAGCTGTACTCTATTTTTTCCGGCAACTTTGAGGCTATACGCCGCAACATGCTGCCGTTGCAAATCGACACTAACACCCGGCTGCTCCTGCAAAGTTTTGATACTATTTCTACCTTGGACCAGGTAAAGACAAAAAGCCACGTGAACACCTTACTCGCGTTTGTAGAAAATAAGAATATTTGGAACATGCGGCTCAGTGTATTTGTAAACAATGCCAGCACGTTTATTATTGACGAGCAGTATTTTTTCCCGGTTGCCGCTATAAGCCATAATCAGTGGTATACCAAACTTTTAACACAGCCGTACAAAAACATGTGGGTTTATACCCCCCCCTCCTCCTCAACCTTGCTGCCGGTGGAAGACGAATCGGGAACGTTCTCATATATTGTGCGGGTCTGCGACCCGGAACGTTATAATGAAACCTCGGCTGTAGTCAGCCTGCGTTTTTCCGAAATTGATGTGCGTGACACACTAAGGCAGTCACTGCCAATGATGGACGGCGCGTATGTATTTTTAGCGGACGACGAAAACATAATTATCACAGAGTCGGGCGGACGGGCGGCTTCCGAGGTACTGCCGCCCCTTGCGGACATACCTGGCAGGCAGTTCAGCACAACCACATGGAGCGCGCTTACATGGGAAGGAGTACGGTACCACGTGCAGGCGCGTGCGTTTAAAAACAATCCCTGGCGGCTTATTATGCTGGTGCCTTATTCTGACACATTCCGCACGCTGCTTAACGACAGACAGTGGCTTACGCTACTGGTTTTGGCTCTGGCCTGCGGGTTTTGTATCTTCGGTATATCAATGCGTTTTTCAAAGAGCGTAAGCCGGCGTATAGGGCTTGTGTCCGAACGCATGAGCAGTTTAAAAGACGGCGTGCTGCAGCCTTTGCCCGCCCCTGTGGAATGTGACGAGTTGGGAACGCTTATAGAGAGTTACAACTATTTGACAGAGGAACTCAGTATGCTTATAACCGCCCAGAACCTGGCGGCTGACAGCCAAAAAAAGGCGGAGCTGACAGCCCTGCAGTCACAAATAAATCCGCATTTCCTGTACAACACACTGGAAATGATAAACTACTTCGCTTACGAACGCAAACCCGAGGAAGTCGAGCGCATAGTGGTGCTGCTGTCGCGGTTTTACAAGCTATGTCTTAACAAGGGTAACGAAACTACGGAGTTAATACGTGAAATGGAACTTACGGAGACGTACTTAAACGTACAAAACATACGTTACAGGGGCCAGATAAAATTTGTTGTGGATATTCCTCACGAGCTATATCAATACAGGCTGCCACACATAATTTTGCAGCCTATAGTGGAGAACGCCGTAAAGCACGGAGTTCTAAACCGTAAGGAACAGACTGGAACAATTACCATATCCGCCAGGGATAGGGGTGATGATTTAATCATTACTGTATCCGACGACGGCGCAGGTATGTCCGGCGAACGGCTGCGCCAGATATCGGAGGGTTTGCAGCTGGCGAACGATATGTCGGTGGCGGGCAGCCATTATGGTCTGAAAAATATTCACGAACGCCTTGTAAGGTATTACGGCCCTGGCTACGGTCTGAGTTTCCAAAGCGAGCCGGGCCGCGGCACAGCCGTGACCGTACGGCTTTCTAAAGCCGCTGGCCTACATGAAGGAGAATATGCATGGGCAAAAAAAGAGAAAAATCCTAATTAACAGCACGGATAAGAACTATGATATTGTATTTAAAGACGCGCTGAGTCTATTCAGCGGCAAGAGCCTAGAATTTTTGGGAATAAGCGGCCTGCCGCCCCTAGGAACGCCTTTAAAGACCGAGCTGCCGGTTATAAGCGCCCATACCTCGTTTTCGGATTTAACATACAAACTGCCTGACTTAGGCGGCGTGCACTTGGAGGCGGAAGACAAAATAAGCAGAGATGACCTCATAAGGTTCTGCGAGTATGTGCTGCGCCTTATAAAAGCCTACAACATGGATTTTCTGTCCATAATATTTACGCGTCACAAACCCTCAGCAACAAAATTGGACTTTAAGGCTTTGAAGTTTAAGCCCATAATTGTATGCCTGGCAGACAGGGACGCCGACAAGACGCTGGCCAGGCTCAAAAAGGAAATAAAAAACAGCGGTCAGGTGAACGAGCTGGAGCTTATCTACCTGCCCCTGTACGCGAGCAAGAATCTCAACGTAACCGAACTGCTGATGGAAAGCGCGGCGTTAGTGCGTCAGCTGAATATACCAGACGTTATGGCCGATAAAATTTTAGCGGCTATGCTGGTATTGGCAAATAAGCTGGTGGATAAAAACAAATTAAATAATATTTGGAAGGAATTTTCGCGAATGTACAAGTTGAAGGTTTTAGAGGTCGCGGAAAAGCAAGGGGTGCGGAAGGGTATGCGGAAAGGCGCGCGGAAAGAAAGGGAAAAAGTAGCGGCCGCCATGCTTTTAAACGGCGTATCTTTTGAATTTGTTATGAAGGTAACAGGGCTTTCGGAAGAAAGACTCGCTGAACTGGAACGGAAAGCGTCAAAGGACGTGTGATTGACAAATTGACGTTAAATCTTTTTCACTGTTAGAAGTCCACCGCGAGGTTTGGGGCCAACGGACAAATCGCCGTTAGCCCCAAGGTCTTATACTCGCAAACGAATACATTTTCCAAACGGGATATGAGCAAACCATATGGGTATATCCGCTTATAAATCACAGTATCAAAAAATGATAATTTGCTGTTACTCGCTGTCCAGCAAACATTTATTTATCCGGGTCTTTCAAAATTTAGGCAGCAGGGTTAGGAGAAACGCATCAATTTTCCGCAAACCTTGATTTTTCAAGGCTTGCAGACATAAAAAAACGGATAACTTTTTTTGAAGCAAAATTCCTGCTACGCCAGTTAAACCAAGGCTCGGGGAAAAATGGGGGCATTTCTCCTGGTGGCAGGGGCTCCCGGCTCTTGCAATAATAGCCGGGCTTGCCTCGGCGCTTTGCTGCTATCCTGCTATATTAAAATGGTTAATGGTCATGCGTCGAGCAAGCTCGACTATCCCGGACCTAGCCTCGGATGTGGACTCTTAACGGTGAAGTGTCCGTTACAGTCAAAAGCGAAGCCTTTTGACGTTACAAATGTCATTTGGATTCCCACCCAAATGTGGATTGAAACATTATTTGCGATGTTCCAGACCAGCGTGGCCTAAAAGTAACGCCACTTGCTCTGCCGCGAGCCCCACCAGCTCGTTTGCGGAAAGCTCCTTGACACCGACTACAAAGCTGCCGCAACGGTTGATTGGCAGTAAAACTTTGTGCGCGCCGCACCGTCCAACCGCTGCGGCGGCCGCGGGCGTAATTTCGCCGAGCATGGCGTCGGCGATAACTATCCCTATGGGCCCCACAACTACGTCGGCGTCGCGGCAGTTTGCTATAATGGGATTTTCGCCCGTAGCACCGTAATCCGCCCCAGCCTTAAGCATGGCGGCTGTGGCAGTACTGTTTGTGCCGATAGCGTAAACCGCGCAGCTTATCCGCAGAGCTTTTATCTGTTCTATTATAAAGCGGCCTATCCCGCCGCCTTGCCCGTCAATTACTACTACCTTTCTCAATATCATCCCTCCGTGTATTTTTTCAACTTTTCCGCCACTTCGTCCGCTGTTACTGTGTTCAGCGCGTTTATCTTGCACCGGCTCGCTTTTTCAAAATATTCGCGCGCTTCTTCAGGATTGTTCTCACGTTCGGCTATTATCCCAAGAAAATAGTTGCTGTCCGCTAACTCAGGATTATATTCCAGCGCCTTAGTGAATTTTTCCCGCGCTGTGCTCAGGTCCTCTTTCTTTAAGTATATCTGCCCTAGATTATCCCAAGCTGACGCGTGCTCCGGAGAATCCTCCACAGCCGCCTCGGATATCTCCAGCGCTTTTTCCAGTTCCCCCTTCTCGAAATACATGTATCCCAAGGTAGTCATGGCGTGGGCATTAATGTACTCGTGCTTGGCGCGTAAAGTCTCTAAAGTCTCTATAGCCTTGTCCAACTGACCAAGCACCCAGTAGCAACTCCCAATAGTAAGCCGGATATTTTTTTCCGTAATAACACGCGGGTTTAACCCCAGCGCCCGCTGCAGTAGCTCCAGCGCCTCTGCCGCGCGGCCTTCCTTTAATATAAGCGTCGCGTAATTTAAATATATTGCCGGATACTTGACATTGGCCGCTGCCATACGTTGGTAAATCCCACGCGCCTGTTCAATCCGGCCGGCGCCTAGGTAATAGTTGGCCAAAAGCCCGCGAAGCGCCTCGCGCTTTATAAACAAAGTCACAAGCAGCAGCGCCAGGTACGTTACAAACAGGTACCACATAGGCCAGCCAAGTATTAAAATTTCGATTACAAATACTGCGAAAAATACCGCCAGCAACGCATAACGCCTCAGCCTTATTTTTAGGTCAGTGCTCATTTCACTTCCTCCTTCGCTTGATGGGCAATTCCCCTGTATTATAATATACACGTCCGCCGTCTTGCAATATTTTGCGGTTAAGATTACAATTCTTCTGCTGGATATGGGGGAAACAAAACTATATAAGAGGTCCTGACAAAATGCAAAATAACAATAACCATTACGAACTGCTGAAAACAGAGTCCCGCGCGAAACGCGGCAGACTCCACACAACCCATGGCGTAATAGAGACGCCGGTGTTCATGAACGTAGCCACAGCCGCCGCGATAAAAGGCGCGGTTTCCGCTGAGGATTTGCTGGATGTGAAATGTCAGGTGGCGTTGTCCAACACCTATCACTTGCACCTGCGGCCGGGCGACTTAATTATTAAGCGCCTCGGGGGGCTTCGTTCGTTCATGGGTTGGCAGCGTCCTGTACTGACGGATTCCGGCGGCTTTCAAATCTTTTCTCTTGCCGCGCTGCGTAAAATAAAGGAAGAAGGTGTCTACTTCGCGTCCCATATTGACGGGCGTAAGATTTTTATGGGGCCGGAAGAAAGCATGGAAATCCAGTCAAATATCGGCTCCACCATTGCCATGGCCTTTGACGAATGCGCGCCCTACCCGTCCACACGGGAATACATGCTGGCGTCGGTAGGGCGGACCACCCGCTGGCTTGCCCGTTGCCGCGCTAAATTAGAGGACCTTAACACCCGTGAGGATACCCTCAACCACGCGCAAATGCTATTCGGGATAAATCAGGGCGGGGTATTTGAGGACATTCGGCGGGACCACGCCAAGGCCATAACGGAAATGGACCTGGACGGCTACGCTCTTGGCGGCCTCGCGGTAGGCGAATCCCACCAGGAAATGTACTATATAATTGAGGAAGTGGTACCGCTGCTTCCGCGGGATAAACCAACATACCTGATGGGTGTCGGCACGCCTGAGAATATTTTGGAGTCGGTATTAAGGGGAGTGGATTTTTTCGATTGCGTAATGCCGGCGCGTAACGGGCGGCACGCCCATATATTTACGAACCGGGGCAGGCTTAACCTGCTTAACGCTCGGCATGAACTGGACACCCAACCGCTGGACCCTGACTGCGGCTGCCCGGTGTGCGCGCGGCATTCGCGCGCGTATATAAGACATTTGTTTAAAGCGGGGGAGATGCTCGCCATGCGCCTGTGCGTACTGCACAATCTGTTTTTTTACAACACCCTGATGGAGGAAATACGTCAGGCCCTGGACGGCGGGTTTTTCGGCAGGTATATGAAAGACAAACTAGAATATTATACAAAAAATAAGGAGGGTTAACCTGTGAAAAAATTTTTATTTTTAATTGTATTACTGGCAATTACCGCGCTGTGCGGATGCATACGCTACCAGCCAATTACGATACCGGAACCGATACCGTTTGTTCCGCTGACAAGCGTATCGCCGCCGTTTGAAGTGGACGCTGTGACAAGCGCGTCGCCAAATGAGTCCTCCGACCCAAGCGCAATGAACCGCCTTCTTTCAGAGGATGGCTTTTGGATTGTCGCTATTTTAAGCGATATGTACATGCAAAATGAGCTGAACGTACAAGGCACCTTCCACAACAAGGGCGACTCCGCCGAGTCCGTATACCGCAAGCTGGCGCTGTACGCGCAGGACGCGAACCATAACGTGACCGCCAACTACACCCTTATTACGCCAAGGGTAAATGTTTCCTCACCAAATTTTAGAATCCAGAACGGTATCGTGAAAGGCGACATTTATGTAAACGCCAGCGGCTTTGAATTATCCGGCACCACACTGGACGGCGACCTCATTTTCGCGTCCCAGGCCATCAGCGACAGCGCGGACATCAGCACCGGCACCATCACCGGCGAGGTACGCGTAAACGGGTAATTCGCAAACAAAGGAACTTAGGAATGACGAATTATACTCACGAACGAACACATTTGCCAAACATGAAAATCTTAAGGCCTTGGGGCTCTTCCCCATAAGCGCGAACTTAAGAAAAAAACAAACAACCCCTTTTGCGTCGAAGCAAGCTCGACTATCATTGAAAAGGTTGTACCTGCATCAAAAAGCGCTGCACTCGCCGCCCTTAAGAAGGGGTCTGCGTCGAGCTTGCCCGACGCAGCGGGGTTTGGGGCCAACGAACAAACCATCGTTAGGCCCCAAGGTTTTAATCTTTTGACCTTCCCCAAGCCTTAAGTTCGCGCCTATGGGGCGAAGGCCCCAGCCCCCTTCTTAAGGGCGTGAAGTGTGGTAATTTCAATGTGGCAAATCTCAACGTTCGCGAGTATAATTAAACGCCAAACTTTTTCACAGGGATAGCCGAGCTTGCTCGACGAAAATGCAAACGCTTCAACTCATTTCCGAAAAAGTTTGGTATCTTATTACTTTTGTCTTTCCTTAAAACCTTGGGACTGCCGCCCCAAGGTTTCTGCTTGTCCGTCACCCCGCCAGCCTGTTAAGCCCCGGCCGCAGTTCCCGCAGCCCTCCGCCAGTCCGGAGATATACGCTTGTGGCCGAAGGGTTGACTGCCATGGTGCCGTCAACGCTCCAACGCAAATTTCTTACCGCCAGAATGTAGTCCATAATCTCACCGTTAGTGGCGAACCATATGCCGCTTGCCGCGCCGGCCTGTTGGCAAAATTCCTCAAACTCGCCCCAGTTGTCGTCGTTCTCGAATTCGTAGCTGTGGCCCCATACATACATAAGCCTCAGATAGAAGGATGGCTGCGGAAATGTAAATTTCTCCCACAGCTCCGCAGCCATCTTGTGATGACAGGTAGGATGCCATAACAGAAAATCTTCCGGCCAGGCGAATGTGCCGTGAGATTCAACCGTGCGGGCGTAATCTATACCCGCGGCAAATGCCAGGGCTTTGAAGCCGCCGGCGTAATCCCCAAAAGGATACGATAACCCGCGCACAGGCTTTCGCGCGGCGGCTTCCAGCTGCCGGCGGTCCTCCACAAGCTGCGCCAGGTTCACCTCGCGCGGCTGATGGGACGGGTAGGGATGCGTAAGCGTGTGGGCCGCAATCTCATGCCCTTCGAACAATGCCGTCAGTTCGGTCCGTGTCAGTTTACCCGGCGTGTCCAGTGTGCCGGCGTTAAGATGAAATGTGCCGCGCAGGCCCGCGCGGTTAAAGATATCCGCCAGCCTGCGGTCGTGGACCGTCCCGTCGTCATAGCTGAAGGTCAGAGCCTGGGCGCAGCCACCCGGATAAGTGTATTGCACTTGCCACATACAGGGCCATCCTTTCTTTAACAAACAGCCCCCACAACCTGTATGGGGGCTTTGGCCCACCGCGCGCGAACTTAAGGCTTGGGGAAGTCAAATGATTAAGACCAACGGACACTTCACCGTTAGGGGCCTAACGATGGTTTGTTCGTTGGCCCCAAACCCCGCTGGGGACTTCGCCCCCAGACCCCTTCTTAAGGGCGGCGAGTGCGATACCGGATGTTCCGGCCCCGGTCGAGCTTGTTCGACGCAGACCCCTTCTTAAGGGCGGTGAGTGCGATACCGGATGTTCCGGCCCCGGTCGAGTTTGTTCGGCGTAAAAGGGACTGGTTATTTTTTTAGTTCGCGCTTATGGGCAGAACCCCCGAGTTCTTAATCTTTTGACCTTATTTTTTTATCCTTTGTCTGTATGCGGCGAGCAAGGCACAGG
>JAISYE010000258.1 GCA_031297485.1 Clostridiales bacterium | reverse complement strand
GCCGCCTTTAAAGAAGGGGTCTGGGGGCCAACGAACAAACCATCGTTAGGTCCCCAGCGGGGTTTGGGGCAGAGCCCCAAGGTCTTGGGTCTTGGGTTTTGACCTCCCCCAGCCCCTTTTCTTGAAAAGGCCGTAGCTGCATCAAAAGCGCTGCGTAGGGCAAGCTCGGCTATCGCACTCGCCGCCCTTAATAAGGGGTCTGGGGATGAAGTCCCCAGCGGGGTTTGGGGCAGAGCCCCAAGGTCTTAATCTTTTGACCTTCCCAAGGTCTTAGTCTTTTGACCTTTCCCATTCCTGTAGTGCTGTGAAGACCAAGAAGCGGAAAATATTTAAAGGAGTGATAGTACTGTGTTTAAAAAATCTGTGTTTAAAAAATTTTTGTTGTGCTGCGTGTGCCTGTTGGCGGCAGTTGGCTGCGCGCCTAAAGCCCAGCCGTCGGAAGTGGTGGAAAATGCTCTGGAAGCCTTCCGCAAAATGGACTACGCGGAGTTTGTGTCCTATATGGCAGAGGGCGCCGCGGAACAAACGAGCAGCATAAACCACGCGGCTTCCCAGAAAAGCGAAATATCCAAAAAAGCCCTTTCGGAAATCGAGTACAGTTTTACCGGAGAGGTTGAAAACAGCGGCACAGCGGAGGTGACGGTGCATATTACCGCCCTGTACCTTCCGGACATTACTTCGCCCTATTTTTCGGAGCTTATCAATATGCAGCTTAACGGCGATATTCCGGCGGAGGATACGGAGGAAACCAGGGCAGCGGCCAACGAACTGTGGGACCGTTTGATAACAGAGCCGGACGCCCCCAGAATGACGGAAACAGTTGTCCTTGAACTGTTGAAGTCAAATAACGAATGGAAAATAGTCCCTAACGAAAACCTCATAAGCGCGCTAAACGGATTTCAGGATAGGTCTCCGAGAGAGGAGGAGTAACGCAAAGTGGAACTAGACTCAAAAATTTACAGGCATTTTACGTCAACCCTCGCCGAAACCGCGGAATCGCCGCGGGAAGGGTCAGGCGCAAAACCGGCGGCAACAGTATATGACCTGTTTAAATGGAAAACAGTGGACGTAAAGCTGAGAAACTACGCCACAGGTGAAGTCATAACAGACATGAGCGGCTTGGAGTTTCCGGAAAATTATTCCCAAACCGCTTGCGACATAATCGCCGGCAAATACTTCAGAAAGCGCGGCGTGCCCGAAGCTTCCGGCGGGGAGTTCTCCATGAAACAACTGACGCACAGAATGGTAAGGTTCTGGGCCGACGCCCTTTGCGACGAGGGTGTTATATCCCCCGAACAGTGGCAGATAGTGTACGACGAACTGGCCTACATGACGCTGGCGCAAATGTGGGCGCCAAACAGCCCCCAGTGGTTTAACACGGGCCTTAAGTACTACGGTCTGCGCGGCGCGCCCCAAGGCCATTATTATTACGACACCGCCTCCCGGACGGTTGTGGAGTCCAAGGACGCCTATACCCGCACCCAAGGTTCCGCCTGCTTTATTCTCAGTGTGGCCGACTCGCTGTTGGGTGATAAATCCCTGACAGACCTGCTAACCACCGAGACCCTGCTGTTCAAGTACGGCTCTGGCGTAGGCGCCAATTGGTCGGCAATCCGCGCGAAAAACGAAACCCTCTCCGGCGGCGGTAAATCCTCCGGGCTATTGAGCTTCCTTAAAGTATCGGACAGGAACGCCGGGGCGATAAAGTCCGGCGGCACGACCCGCCGCGCGGCCAAGATGAATATACTCAACCTGGACCACCCCGAAATAATGGAATATATAATGTGGAAAGCCCACGAGGAGGAGAAGGTAGAAGCCCTTGGCAAGATGGGCTATTCTACGTCCATTGACGGCGAGGCATATGAAACTGTGTCCGGCCAAAACGTCAATAATTCCATACGCGTGACAGACGCCTTTATGGAGGCGCTGGACATTCCCGGCGCCACGGTTGTGACTTCCCAGCGGGTAACCGGCGAGCCTGATAAGGAGATTCCGGTATCCGACATAATGGAAAGCGCGGCTTACGCGGCCTGGCGCTGCGGCGACCCGGGCATACAGTTTGACGGCCGCGTAAACGCCTGGCACACATGCCCTTGCGGCGAGGACGGCGAGTATAACGCGGGTCACAACCGCATAAACGCTTCCAACCCATGTTCCGAGTATATGTTCCTGGACGACACAGCCTGCAACCTGGCCAGCATAAACCTGCTCAAGTTCTGTGACGGCGCGGCTGACACTGGGTTTGACATAGAAGGCTATAAGCACTGCGTAAAAATGGTCCAGCTTGTTATGGAGGCCACCATACACTGGGGCCAGTTTCCCACCAGGGATATTGCGCGTAAGTCGCACCTGTTCCGCACAACCGGCATGGGATATACCAACTTGGGCACGCTGCTGATGACTATGGGCCTGCCCTACGACAGTGACGACGCCCGCGCGCTGGCGGCGGCGCTGTGCGCTGTATTAACTGGATATTCCTACTATATATCCGCGCTGATAGCGGAAAAAGTCGGGGCCTTCCAATGCTATGAGCTCAACAAGGACCACATGAAACGCGTCCTGCAAAACCACGCCCGCGCCGCGCGCTGCGACGAGGCGGGCACCCAGTTCGAGTCCCTGTCCTATGAGCCGCAGGTATTGGACACAAGCCGGCTTGCGCGTATTGGCCTGACGAATGTTTCGGACTGCGCGCGGCAGGTATGGCGCGACGCGCTGGCCGCCGGCGGGCGTTACGGCTACAGGAACGCCCAGGTGTCCGTGCTGGCGCCTACGGGCACTATAGCCTTTGCCATGGACTGCGCCACAACCTCCTCGGAGCCTTTTTTCAGCCATGTGGTCTATAAAAAGCTCGTGGGCGGCGGGTATATGGAGATAGTAAACCCCGCCATACCGGCCGCCTTAAGCCGGCTGGGGTACAC
The DNA here is from genome assembly GCA_031297485.1 of Clostridiales bacterium. Classification (GTDB taxonomy): domain Bacteria; phylum Bacillota; class Clostridia; order Lachnospirales; family JAISYE01; genus JAISYE01. The sequence continues at coordinate 4,950 of JAISYE010000258.1, read as the reverse complement.
GCAAAGTCAGTCGGACGCCATAACAGCCTATGTAATGCGCAGGGACGAATACGGGACCCTGCTGGACGGGAAGATAGAAGACGCGCCCTATCTAAAGCCGGAGCATTACGCGGTATTTGACACAGCCAATAAATGCGGAAGCGGCAAGCGTTTTATAAGCCCTGAGGGCCATGTGAAGATGATGGGCGCAATAACGCCGCACATAACCGGAGCCATAAGCAAGACAGTAAACCTGCCCAGGGACGCCACGGCGGAGGATATAAAGGAGATATACAAACTCTCCTGGAAGCTGGGCGTAAAGGCAATAGCCCTGTACCGGGACGGCTGCAAGGTATGCCAGCCCCTTAACACCGCCAACACCGGCGGCAAGGAACGGGAATTTTCGGAGTACACCTATCAGGAACTGCGGGAGTATATTGAGGCGAATACGGTTGTGTACAAGCCAATGAGGAACAAGCCGAAGGGCATACGGCCCGCGCGGGTGCACGAGGCCGCCATAGACGGGCTGAAGCTGTACATTACCACTTCCTTTTACGAGGACGGCCGGCTGGGTGAGATTTACGTGTCTTCCGGGCGTCAAGGCTCCTTAGTCAAGGGCCTCTTGGACAGTATGTCCACCATGATTTCCGAAATGCTGCAATACGGCGTGCCTCCGCAGGATATCGCCAAAATGTACAGGGGCCAGAAGTTCGAGCCAAGCGGTTTTATCACGGGGCACCCCTATATAAAATTCGCGGATTCCATTTCCGACCTGATAAGCAAGATAATAGACATCGAGCTGGGCAACTACGATTTCTGCCAGGTTAAGCCAGGTCAGGAAGGTGAAAGCCCAACCGCCGAAGCGCGGGGGGACGCCTTTACCCGCCGGTTTAACGCCGCCGACTACGTTTACGGGGAATACTGCCCCAACTGTAACAGTGACAAGATGGTAAAAAACGGCACCTGCAAGGTGTGCGCGGAGTGCGGCACCACAACCGGGTGCAGCTGAAAGCCCGCCTGCCGGCGCCAGTATAATAAAGAGGTAGTAATATGCGGTTTCATTCCCTTGCCTATATTATATTTCTTCCGGCAGTGGCATTGGTTTACTGGACGCTGCCTTTAAAGGCGAAAAAATACTGGCTGCTGGCGGCAAGTTATTTTTTTTATGCCCAGTGGGACGCAGGATACGCGCTGTTAATGCTGGTCTCCACAGCCGCCACATACGCCGCCGGCCTGTGTATGGCCTCCGCCGCCCGCTTCCGCAAGCCGTGCCTGATACTATGCGCGCTGTTCAACTTGGGGATATTGTTCTTCTTCAAGTATTTCAACTTTGCCGCGGAAGCGGTAAGCGCGGCCCTGTCCGCGCTGACGGGCAAGGGTATTGCGCCGCCCAGCCTGAACGTCCTGCTGCCTGTAGGGATTTCCTTCTATACTTTCCAAGCGCTGGGGTATACAATAGATGTTTACCGCGGTAAAATTCCGCCGGAAAAGAATTTCGTCAAGTATGCGCTGTTCGTTTCCTTTTTCCCGCAGCTTGTGGCTGGTCCCATCGAACGGGCGCCCAACCTGCTGCGGCAATGCGGCTGCGCGGGAAGGTTCAGCCTGGACTCGGCCCAAGGAGGAGGGTTTCTTATCCTTTGGGGGATGTTCAAAAAACTGGTTATAGCGGACAGAATGGCCGTAATGGCGGACTGTGTTTTTAACGACATACGCTCTTATGGCGGTTTGGCGGTGGCCTTTGGGGCGGTGGCCTTCGCCTTTCAAATTTACTGCGATTTTTCCGCCTACAGCGATATAGCGCGAGGCAGCGCCCGTATAATGGGGTTTGAGCTTATGCGGAATTTTGACGCGCCCTACTTTTCCGCTTCTGTACGCGAATTTTGGCGGCGCTGGCACATATCCCTGTCCGAATGGTTTAGGGACTATTTGTATTACCCCTTGGGCGGGAACCGGTCTGGAGGGGCGGTCTGGCGCGGAAAGCTCCGGACATATGTCAACCTGCTTATTGTGTTTTTTGTAAGCGGCCTGTGGCATGGCGCTGGTTTTACGTTCATTGTCTGGGGGCTGTTAAACGCGGTTTATCAAATCGCCGAAAGGATTATAAGAGACTTGCGCAAGGCTGCGCCCCCCGCCGGCCATATCCGCCCGTTCCGCGTGCTGACTACCTTTTGCCTGACCTGTTTGGGCTGGATTTTTTTCCGCGCTAACAGCATGGGCGACGCCTTGTATGCTGTCGGCGCGCTGCTGCCTGCCCGCGCAGAGGCTTCGGCAGGGCTTGGCCTTGGGACGGCGGGATATTTTTTGAGCTTGGGCCTTGCGGACGCTGTGGCTGCGGCCTGCGCTTTGGCAGTGCTGCTTGCTGTGGATTATTGGCGGTGCCGCCGCGATGTTTTGAGGGATATCCTCAGATTGGGCCTTGTGCCGAAATGGATACTGGGTTGGGCCTTAATCCTTGCCGTGTTGGTGTTTGGATATTACGGCGGTGGCTACGAGCCGCAAAATTTTCTGTATTTTCAATTTTAGGGTTCTAAGGCGTGTGTTGAAAATTCCTTAAAGCGCGGAATTTCGAATGAAACCGCTTTAATGATAGCCGAGCCTGCTCGACACTTCGCGCTGCGTCCAGCTTGCTCGACTTCAGAATCTAGTTTTCAAACACGTTCTAAGGCGTGTGTTGAAAATTCCTTAAAGCGCGGAATTTCTAATGAAACCGCTGTAATAATAGCCGAGCCTGCTCGGCGCTTCGCGCTGAAATCAAGTTTTCAAGCACGTCCTATATAAATGTGGATTAAATGTGGATTAAAAGAAACAAACGGGTGAAAAGCCATGCTATTTCTCGCAAAAAAGATATGCGGCACTGTTCTGTTTGGGGGTGGACTTGTTTTCGCGCTGGTTTTTTTGGGTGTGCTCTTTAACCCCGAAAAGGCGAGCACAGTCGGCTTTAACTTCACGGAGTTCAAACAGGAGAAACAGCCGATAGACATAATGTTTTTCGGCTCGTCGTTCATGTATTGCAGTTTTTCCCCAATGGAGGCATGGAAGGCGGCGGGCTTAACCTCCTATGTGGCGGCCGGGCCGGAGCAGGGCTTGAACGTAACCTGCGCCCTTATGGAGGAAATTTTCAAGTACAGCAGGCCGCGCTGCGTGGTGCTGGAATTGCGCGGGCTGAGTTTTGAAACAGCCGGCGAAAAACCCTCCGCGGAATATTACAGCCCTGGGGAAGGCCGGATTAACGGTTGGTACGACAAACTGTCCCAGGCCGCGAGCGGTAAGAAGATAGCGGACGGCAACTATTTTTACGACTTTTTCACATTCCATAACCGGTGGAAGGAACTTACGGCCAAAGATTTTGAGCAAGTGTACCAAGCGCTGAAAAGCAGGCTGAGCCCAAGTTTTTATAAGGGTTATGTCCCCTTGCTCGGCACGCGGGGCACAATAGAAGTTTATGACGACGACATACCGGAGCCAAATAAATTTTTCGCTCAAAACCTGCGCTGGCTGGAACAGATAAAGGCCATGTGCGCCGGGATTGGGGCAGAGGCGGTGTTCCTTGTAACGCCCAGCGCGAATGTGAATTATTTTGACAGGTATCTTGAGGAAGTGGCGGAACTCTACCCTGACACGCGGATTGTGGATTTAAACGCGCGGCTGGCGGACATAGGCTTTGACTTGAGCCGCGACATGTATGACGGCGGCCACCCGAATTTTGACGGCGCGGTTAAGTGCACCAGGTATCTGGTGGAATATTTAAAGTTTTTAGGGCTTAAAGACAATAGGGCAACCCTCGAATACTCCCAATGGAACAAGCAGCTGGCGCTTTATGAAAAGGCGATGTCGGAAATTAAGCAATCAGGAGGGAACGGGTAACTTGTCCGTTCCCCGTCAGCTTTCCGGTTCCTTAGGACGTGTCTGAAAACTGGATTCCGATAGTCGAGCAAGCCTGACTACCCTTGCGGCGGTTTCAGCGGTTTCAGCGGTTTCATTAGAAATTTCGCGCTTTAAGGAATTTTCAAACACGTCCTAACGATGGTTGTCAAACCCGCCGGACATAATCTTAAACCGCTTGACCACGCTGTGTACCGCGTAGCGCCCGGTGTACAGCAGCGCGGGGGTAAGCGCGAACCCCGCGGCGAGTAACGTGCGGAGCATCATAAGCGCGGATTTTATCCTGACACTGGATTTCGAGTGTTTGGAGAGCCTGTAAACAAGCAGCGGCTTGTCCAGCCCGTAGGCGTTTAAGGATTCTGAGCGCAGTATATCCAGCCAGGCCGCGAAGTCCTCGTGTATGGCGCCGTCCCGCATTTGGTGGCGGGCCATTATATCGCGCCGCACTATCACCGAGGAACAGGACATCAGGTTGTGCTTCAGCAAATCAAAGGCATTTATCTCAAATTCCGCCGGCATAATATATTTATACCGCCGGCCCGTTTCGTCTATAAACGCGGAGGCGGTATAGGAAATAGGCGCGTTTACATATTCCATAAACTCTAATTGGGATTTCAGCTTGTCGGGATGCCACAGGTCGTCGCTGTCCAGGAACGCCACCCACTTCCCCGCGGCCTGCTGTACGCCCAAGTTGCGCGAAAACGCCACGCCTTTGTTCCGCTCGTTCCTCAGCGGCTTTATCCGCGGGTCGCCCGCCACGCACCGCGCTATTATAGCGTTGGTCCCGTCTGTGGAGCAGTCGTCAATTATTATCAGCTCAAAATCCGCGCGGGTCTGCGCAAGGGCGGACCGCACGGAGGACTCTATTGTCCTCGCCGCGTTATACGCCGGCATTATTATAGTGACGGCCGGGCTCATATTAATCACGTCTCCTCACAAGTGTCTATTCAGGGTCAAACCACTATACTCACACACGAAAACATCTGCGTCGGGCTTCGCCCGACTATCTCTAAAAATCTTTCAGTGTTTTCGTGTGTGAGCAACCAACAACCGGCGTGAAAAGCGCATTTCTTTTCGCGCCTTAGTATA
>JAISYE010000257.1 GCA_031297485.1 Clostridiales bacterium | reverse complement strand
AGCCAGCCTCTGGCCGGCAGCCAGCCTCTGGCCGGCAGCCAGCCTCTGGCCGGCAGCCAGCCCCTGGCCGTCAGCCAGCCCCTGGCCGGCAGCCAGCCCCTGGCCGACAGCCAGCCCCTGGCCGGCAGCCAGCCTCTGGCCGGAGACAAGGCGCTTGTGAATATATTGCTGGCCGATTTGCGCGAGACGCACCAATACCTGGGCAAGCACGCGGATGAAATACAGGCTTGTATCCGTGAGGGCGGTCAAACAGCGGCGCTCCCGGAAAATCGGGAAGCGTTTCTGACCTGGGCGGGCGCGTTGTTTGAGCCTGAACTGATCGCCGCGGGCGAGGATGACGCTGAAATTCAGCGGGAGTTGGCCGCGCTGCGGGAACTGGCGGCGAAAGTCGTCGGCGGCGCGCTGATCCGGACAGAGGGCATAAACGGTAAAAAAAGCCTGTACGAACTGCAAAAAACGGTTTCCGAGCAGATATTTATGTCAAACGAGGTTATAGAGAAATTCGCGGCAGTCTTGGCCGAAATACCGGAAAACCCGGAGTCGGAGAATAAAGCCGAAACAGAGATAATGGCGGGAATAACGGAAACGCTTAAAATAAAACTGGAATGTCTGCGGGAGAACAGGGAAGCGTTCTCAGCCGACTGCGACGCGCTGACAGGCGAATACACGCGGCAATGGGAGAAAGCCGCGGCCGCGCTTGAGGCCGGGGCGGTAATTGCGGCCTGTGCGGAAGAACTCGTCAGCGAATTGCTGTGCCTCCCGGACCGATCGCCGGCCTTGGACATAAACGCGCTCCTGGACGCTCTGATCTCGGGCGCGTCTCCCCCGGACCGGCCGCCGGCCCCGGATCCGCAGCATTACCTGGCGAAGATAAACAAGCTGACAGTGGATTTTTACAAGAATTATTTACTATACGAAGTCAGCACCTTCGAGGAAATTTTAAATTACAGCGTCTCAAGACTGCGCGAGTCGCGGGACCCGCGCGCGGCCTGGTATGTGACGCTTATGGACAAAGCGGCGGAGGAGATAGAGCTTGTTTTAAGGAAAAACGGAATAGACATAATCAAGCCTGGCGCGGGCGAGCAGTTTAACGGCAAGGAGCACGAAGTCATTATGGCGGAGAAGCATGACGGCTTTGCCAAGGGCGAGATTATAAAGACAATGAACAGCGGATACCGTCTTAACGCCCTGGTGATTGTGCGCGCGAACGTCATAGCGGCCAAGTAACGATTGTGAAGTGATCATATGAATTGGAAACAGTTTAAAAACCTCAGCTCCGGTGAAAAATTAAAGGAAAGCCACTTCATGCTGGGTATAGACCTGGGCAACGCGACTTCCAGCATAGCGTTTTACGACTGCCTGCGGGGCGCGCCGGAGCTGATAGATATAAGCGGCGGGTATGGCAAGCCCTCGGTGCCCACGGTAATGCAGTATATACCGGAAACCAAGGAATGGGTCTTTGGCGAGTACGCGGTGTTAAACAAGGGCTTGGGACGGGATGTAACCCTCAGGTACTTAATAGAGAAGCTGGGCCGTAAGGAATATATCGACGTGGGTTCGCGCGCGGTTAGCAATGTAAATATATTAAGTATATATTTAAAGGAATTAATAGGCAGCATAAAGAATATAAACCCCAAGGCGGAAATAGTGGGCATAGTGGCCTCCGTGCCGGCCTACATGGGCGAGGACGCCAAGGAGGAATTGATGTGGGCCTTTAAGGCGGCGGGTTATGAAAAGGAAATGATTTCTTTTATATCAGACAGGGAATGTGTTTTCAACCGCTTCTTTTTTGACCGTGAGTCAGCAGGCGAAAGGCTTCTGCTGCTGGACTTTGGCAGCCGGGAGTTGCGCGGCGGGCTGTACGAGACTCAAGGCGGCAAGGGAACCCTGCGGTGTGCGGCGTCCCTGTTCGACTACGGGCTGGGCGCGAAAAAGCTGGAAGACGCGCTCTTTGCCATGTTTACAGATGCTTACCGTGAAAATTTCAGCCTGAAGGCGGACCTGCCGAGCCAGACAAAGGACCAGATTTATTCCTTTATGTACCAGCACAAGGACATGCTGTTTCAGAAAAAGATTGCCCATAAACCTGTACGGCTCTATTTTAATTTCACATATCCCCCGTTCCAGAAATCCATAAACGCCAAGGACATGGAACAGATTATCGCGCCCTTTAAAGCTGGTTTTTCCTCCTTTGTCAACGCTGTAATCGAACGAGGCGGCGGGCGCGGGAGAATAGACACCGTCCTGTGTGTGGGCGGCGGTTTTGAGATGCTCTGGGCAAAGGACGCGATAACCGGTCTTTTTCCTGAAAGCGGCGTATATTTTTTCAAAAACGCCAAGGGCGTAATAGCGGAGGGCGCCGCGCTGGCCGCCGCGGCCGCGCTGGGCGTTACAGACGGCGCAGGGTTTATAATTGAGGACCTTAACCAAATGAAGTTTGACATTGGCATACAAGTGCGGAAGGAACACAAGGAACGCTTTGTGCCCATAATCGAGCGCAATTCCTTCTGGTGGCAGGAACGCGCGCCCCAATTTCTGATGCTTAATACGGACACGGCGGGCGCGGCGGTGATAGGGCTGTACCGCAGGGACGAAAACGGCGAGACGGCCCTGTTAAAGGATTTGGCGCTTAGAGGCCTGCCCCTGCGGCCCCGCGGCACTTTAAGGATGAAATTGCGGGCGAGTATGCGGCGCTTTGACGAGCTGACCCTACAAATGTGTGACGATGGCTTTGGGGATTTTTTCCCCAAGACCGATTACGAATTAACAGAACGGATAGAAATACCGCGGTATAGAAGAGGTGAGCAAACTTGAACTGGGAGGACTACAGGGACAGGATAGCGGAAATAGGCGAGGTGCCGGAAGATTGGTATATACTTGGCATTGACTTGGGCACGACCAATTCCATAATAAGCTACTGGAACGGCGAGCCGGAGCCCATAGACATAAGCAACGGCTTCGGCAAGATACCGCTGCCTTCGGTGGTGCAGTACCGCAGCGACGAGGACGGGCGCGCCGGCGAATGGATAATAGGCGAGGAAGCGTACCGTTCGATGAAGCTGTATCCGCAGACCACTATACGTTCCATAAAGCGCAAGATGGGCACGAACGAGAAAATAAGCATCTACGGGCAAGGGTATCTGCCGGAAGAAATTTCGGCGAAGATTCTGCAAGAACTCGTGGAGCATTGCCAAAGCCTCAACCCCAAGGCTGAAATAGCGGGCTTGGTGGTATCCGTGCCCTATGATTTTGACGACGCGGCCAAGAAGGCGACTATGCGCGCCTGCGAACTGGCGGGCCTGTCCGATAAGCTGATCTGCCTTATAGAGGAGCCGAAGGCCGCGGCGCTGGCCTATAATTTCCGCCGGCAGCTGGCCCTGGGCGAAAGAATCATGGTATTCGACTTTGGGGGCGGTACGCTGGACATTACCCTGTTTCACGTGGTGGAAAAGGACGACGCGCATATCCGCCTGCAGGTTATAAGCGAAGGGGGCGAGGCGTATCACGGCGGCGACAATATTGACGAAATAATTTTGGAGCGCTGTTTCCGGTATATTAAGGAGAAAACCAAGCAGGAGCGGGACGACATAGACATCGAGAATCAGGTGGAACTGGCCATGCGCGCCAGGGACACAAAGGAGAGGCTTTCCGGTATAAAGACGTTCCGCATACCCTTCACCTTCTGTATTCCGCCCTTTGTGGAGCAGATGTCCCGCGAGAATTTCGAGGAGCTTATCCGCGGGTTTGCGGAAAAGACGCGGCGCCTGGTGCTTAAGGCCCTGCGCGAGGCTTATTCCGGCGCGGTCTCCCCAAGCGACATCGACCGGGTGCTGCTGGAAGGCGGCTCGTCCCAAATGCCTTGGGTAAGGGATATGCTTGTGGGTATCTTTAACGATGAAGGCAAGATTTATTCCTCCGAACGCCCGGCTCTGGACATATCCATAGGGGCCACATACTACGCGGCCATGAAAATGGGGCTGCTGGCCCAGCCGGATATGGAGTCGGAAAACGCGTCCTGCAGGCAGGCGGTGGAATTTGAGGTAACGGTGCCTCACGACATTGGCTTTGAAATTACAAGCGCCGGCCGCAAGGCGTTCTTCACCATGATACGCCGCGGCACGTCCTATGCGCTGGCCAAGAAAAGCCACATCTTCACCCTCTTAGGCGACACGCCCGAGGACATGACCAGGTTTTCGCTGAAAATTTTAGAGCGCATTGACAAGGCGGACACAATCGACAGCTGCCGGCTCATAGGCGAAGTGGACATACAAGGTCTGCCCGCCAGGCCCAGCGGCCGCACAAAGCTTAAAATAACCCTGGCGGTTGAGGAGGAAGGCGGTCTGGTCAAGGGCAGCGTAGAGGACCTGGGTTTCCCGGGCGAGCACGACCCCAGCGGATACAACCAGGACTTCGACCCCGAACGGTTCAAGACGGCTGTAATCCGCGGTTAAGACCTGTAGGGGAGCGTCCCATAGGCGCGTACAAGGAGCCCGCCCTTAGCGAGATAATCATGAAAGGAGCAAACCTGTGGGCTTTATAGGAATAGACTTGGGAACGACCAATTCAGTAGCCATAGTGTATAACGATAAGACGGATAACACAGAAATAATAAAACTGGACGGCAGCGACGAGATACTGCCGTCGGTAGTCAGTTATACCGAGGAAGGCGTAATAGTGGGCAGCGAGGCTAAGGCGGGCGCGATAATTTACCCGGAAAGCACCGTGGTGTCAGTAAAACGCCTGATGGGCAGCGCTGAAAAAATAAATATAGGCGACCTGGAAAAATCGCCCGAGGAAATAAGCGCGGAAATTCTGCGCAAGCTTAAACACGCGGCGGAAGAACAGCAGGGCGAAACCTACGACGAGGTGGTCATAACCCACCCCGCCTATTTTAACGACAGGCAAATCTTCGCCACCAAACAGGCGGGCCTGCTGGCCGGCTTCGCCAACGTGCACCTGATGTCCGAGCCGCTGGCCGCCGCCATAGAATACGGCTTCAGGCAGGGCTACGCCCAGACCTTGCTGGTTTACGACCTGGGCGGCGGAACCTTCGACGCCTGCGTGCTGAATGTCCAGCAGGACGCAAACGGCCAGGAAATTTTTCAGGAACTCTCGGACGTAGGCGATATGAACCTGGGCGGCGACGACTTCGACGCCGAACTTGTGCGCTGGATGCGCGAAAAGTTCCGGGCCGCCAGCGGCGTGGACTTGGATACGGTGGAAGGCATCGAGCGCAAGCGCGTTCTGCAGAAATTAAAGCAGGAAGCCGAACAGACAAAGAAGAAGCTTTCCGGCGCAAATAAGGCGGTAATAAGCATACACCCCCTGCTAATACAGGACGGCGTGCCCAAAAACCTTTCGCTGGAAATAACCAGGGAAGAGTTTGAGGCTATAATACGTAAGTACGTGGAGCGCAGCCGCGATATAGTGGAGGAAGCCCTTAAACGCAGCGGCAAGGCGGCGGACGAAATATCAAAGGTTATACTGGTAGGCGGCTCGACCTTAATACCAATGGTACGGCGCATGGTGGCGGGCTATATCAAGGAGCCTTACCGGGCCACCGACCCGGCCAAAAGCGTGGCTATGGGCGCGGCCATATACAATTACCTGATACACCTGCCCAGCAGCAATGTCCGCGTGGGCCAGATAACACGGCAGATATTCGGCACGGAGGCCGTGACCAACGTGGCCACTATGGAGCGCAGCCTTATTCCCATAATACCTATGGGCAGCCCTATCCCCTGCACAATATCCGACAGCGGGTTCGCCAGCATGTCCGGCGCGTCCATGGTCAGCGTGGACGTGTACCAGTGGGAGGCGGGCCATGAAGCGGAGCGCAAGTACGCGGGCAGCGTGCGCTTGTCCGGCTTGGCCGGCGCCACTCAGCTTGAGATAACCTACGCCCTTGACAAGAATAACCTGTTCGAGGTTTTTGTAAAAGACCTGGGCACAGGCCGGACCGAGCGCGCGGAATTCGACCGGACCAAGTTCGCCGCGCCCCCGCCGCGGGAATCCGCGCGGCCCGGCGCGGCGGACAAGGTAAACGTTGTGTTTTTAATTGACACCACGGGCAGCATGGACACGTATATTAACGGCGTCAAGGACCGGGCCATAGAGTTCTCGAATATATTAAGCTCCAAGGGCGTCGGGTTTAAACTTGGCCTTATCGGGTTCGGCGATTTAAACGAACGCGAAAAACCCAGCGTATACAATTTTACGGACGATGTCCCCAAGTTCCAGCGTCAGGTAAAGAGTATACCGCGCACTTACGGCGGCGATATACCGGAGTCGTCCTTGGACGCCCTGGAAACCGGCGTGGAACTCCTTAATTCCTCCAGGGACGAGGACGGCGCGAAAAATATCTTCATTTTAATTACCGACGCGCCGCCCCATGTCCCCACCGCCAGCGGCAAGTCCGTGCGCGACATAAGCGCGATGCTGGAGGCCCGCGGCGTGACTACCTACGTAGTGGCCCGCAAGGACAGGGACAGCATCGAAGCCTATGACCCTGTCACAAAGCCAAACGGCAAGTACTATGATTTAAACGATAAATTTTTCGATATATTGGATAATATCGCCATGAGTATCGCGGACTTGGTGAGGCTGTAATCAGCCCGGCGCGGCGGCAATGGCGTTCCCTGACACGGAAAGGAGCACGGCGATATGGGCCAGTGTATGGATTCTGAAAATCTGCATCGGCGGATTAATAAAATAATGGGGCAGATTAAGGCAATTGACAAAATAATTGACGGGGACTTCGCCTGCGAGGATGTCCTTATACAGATAAACGCGGCTAAAAACGCCCTGCACAAAGTCGGCCAGGTGATTTTGGAAGGACACCTGAACCAATGTGTCAGAGAAGGCATTAAACATGGCGACGCGGACAAAACAATCGCTGATTTCGCTAAAGCCGTAGAATATTTTTCACGGATGTCGTAATAGCGGATAATAATAAAATAATAAACTGATACTTGACTCTGCTGCAAAAAATTATTGGCGTGTTTCATATTGGGGTTTAATCAATAGACATATTTATTTCCAAGCGCATCAAAAGG
>JAISYE010000256.1 GCA_031297485.1 Clostridiales bacterium | reverse complement strand
TGGTATTTTATATTTTCGTCATTCCCAAGCACACATAATGCGTCCCTGCGCAGAATCTTCTAACCTTTTGACATTGGACCACAAACATTAAAATTGTCACTTTATTTCAAACTTCATCTTAAACCCCTTGAACCCGAAAAATTTATAATGTATTATGTATTAAAAAATTACGCAGGAGGAATACCGTTGATAAAAGTAAAGAATTTAACAAAGCGTTACGGTCAGCACATGGCGGTAAACAATATCAGCTTTAACGTAAGCGACGGGGAGATAGTGGGTTTTCTTGGCCCTAACGGCGCGGGCAAGACGACCACTATGAATATAATCACCGGGTATATCTCGGCGACCGGAGGGGAAGCCGCAATTAACGGCCACGATATTTTGGACGAGCCGGAGCAGGCCAAGGCGAGCATAGGCTACTTGCCGGAACAGCCGCCGGTGTATGGCGACATGACTGTGGACGAGTACCTGGGTTTTGTGGCTGACATTAAAAAAGTAGCGCCGCAGTACAAGGAAAAAATGCTTAACGAAATAAAGGATACCGTTAAAGTATCGGATATGTCCAGAAGGCTTATCAAGAATTTGTCAAAAGGTTACAGGCAGCGCGTGGGGCTGGCCCAGGCCATGGTCGGCCTGCCAAAGGTGCTTATTTTGGACGAGCCTACGGTAGGGCTTGACCCAAAGCAGATAATAGAAATGCGCGACGTAATAACGCGCTTGGGCAAGAGCCACACTATCATGCTTAGCTCCCACATATTACAGGAGGTAAGCGCGGTGTGCGACCGGGTGATTATCATCAGCAAGGGCAAGATAGTGGCCAGCGATACCCCCGAGCGCCTTTCCCATGTCTTGACGCACGGTAATAAAATGCTGGCGCGCATAAAGGGCGAGCGGAACAAAATTCAGGAAGCGCTGGCCTCCAACCCGGTTGTGACAACCGTGGAGTTCCAAGGCAGCCGCGAACCCGGCACGTGCGAGGTTGTGCTTTCCGGCGGCGAGCAGATAGATGTGCGCGAACCTATATTCAACTGTATGGCGAAAAATAATCTGCCGATTTTAATGCTGAAGTCTCTGGACCTTACGCTGGAAGAAATTTTCCTGCAAGTCACAACCGGGACCGGAACTTCCGATTCTGAAGGGAGCGTATCTTATGACAGCAATAATCAATAAGGAACTGCGCATGTACTTTTATACCATGATAGGCTATGTGTGCCTGGGCTTCTTTGTGCTTATCACCGCGCTGTTCTTCCTTATAATAAATATAAATTATATGGACCCGGATTTCAGCGCGGTGCTCTCCAGTTCCAGCCTGGTGTTCCTTATTTTTATCCCGATTTTAACCATGCGCATGTTCGCGGAGGAATCCAAGCAGAAAACCGACCAGCTGCTGTATACCTCGCCACTTAAGGTCAGCGAAATTGTGCTGGGCAAATATTTTGCCGCGCTTATTCTGTTCCTTATCGGAATGGCGATCACAGCTATAATGCCGCTTTCAATCGCGGCCTTTGCGGAAGGCATGCCAGCCGCCAAGATTATCGGCGCCTATGTGGGCTATATTCTGCTGGGCGCGTGTTTTATCAGCATCGGGCTGTTCGCTTCCACCCTTACCGATAACCAGATTGCGGCAGCCGTGGTAACCTTCGCGCTTTCCATGTTTTTCTTTATATTAAGCCCAATCGCCGAGGCAATGCCCAGCACCCGTCCGGCTTCCGTGGTTTTTCTGGCATTGCTGTTTTTGGCGCTGTCTTATTATATTTACAGCATTACCGGCAATATTTACGCCGGCGCCGCGCTTGCCCTGCTGTCCGCCATAGGCATAGCCCTTGTGTTCTTCCTGGGCGGGTCCCTGCTGGATGGCGCTATCGCGAAAATATTAACATGGTTTTCCCTGGTAGCCCGGTTTGAAAATTTCAGCAAGGGTGTGCTTAATCTGTCGGACCTGGTGTACTACCTTACTTTTCTGTCATTGTTTGTATATTTGACAATACACGTTATCGAAAAAAGAAGATGGAAGTAACGAATAGGAGGATTCGTGTGAACCGCATTTTACAGTCATTCACAGACAAGAAGTTTAAGTACGGCGCGTTTTCCGCCATAGCGGTAATACTGATAGTAGCGGCGCTGATCGTAGTTAACCTGATAGTGGGACGTTTTAACAAAAGTTTCGACCTGACCGAGGAGAAGCAGTACTCCCTGTCAGAGGAATCTAAAGAGGTACTGCGTGTGTTGAACGAGGATGTGCGTATTTACGCGCTCTTTAAGGAGAACAGCTCCGACAGCATGCAAATGGACATCGCCGGCGAGCTGTTAACCCAGTATGAACAGTTTACGCCGCGTATAACAGTGGAATACAGGGACCCTGAACTGTACCCTCAGTTTGTGGAGCAGTATACGCCCGCAGGCGAACAGATAGAAAACGGCAGTATAATTGTGGAATCCGCGCGCAGGCATAAGGTTTTGCAAGCCAGCGACTTAGTCACCACAGAGTTTGACTACCAATATTTTCAGGAACGCATGACCAGCATTGACGTAGAGCCTCAGGTGACTAACGCCGTGGCCTATGTTACCCGGGAAAACACGCCCGCAATATATACCATAACAGGCCATGACGACCTGACCCTGCCGGAGGAATTTAAGAAGCGCATGTCCTTATCCAATTACGAATTTAAGGAATGGGACCTGCTGCTGGAAAATACCCCGGAGGATTGCAGCCTGCTGTTTGTAACCCAGCCCTCCCGGGACTGGAACGAGGAGGAGGCCGGCAAAGTGCGCGATTATCTCCAAAACGACGGCAGCGCCGTATTTGTGCTGGACTATACCGACCAAGCGCTGCCCAACCTGACCGGCGTGCTTGAGTCATACGGCGTGCAGATGAGCGGTTCCATTATTCTAGAGGGCAGTTCCAACCATTATTTTAACGACAACCCGTTCTATCTGGTGCCAAACTACAGCGGCGACCACGAAATAACCCAGACGCTGGTGTCGAAAGGGTATCGGTCCTTTGTGCCTTTTGCCCAGGCGGTGAATGAAATGGAACTGAAAAAGAACACGCTTAAATTCGAGCGGCTTATGTACACCTCCAATCAGGCTTACGGCAAGGCCAACCCCAACGAGGCGACAGTGGGCCGGCAGGAAGGGGACCCCAGCGGGGAATTTACTCTCGCCGCGGCGGTGACGGATTCCTATTACACGGACAAGTCCTACGAAACAAAGCTGATAGTCCTTGGCTCGTCGCTGTTTTTAAGCGCCACCAGCGACAGTTATGTGGGGGGCGCTAATTACGAGTTTATTCTAAGCTGTATTAATTGGACCCAGGGTGAGGAGCAGTCCATGTACATCCGGTCCTACATGGGAACCACCAGTTATTTGGAAATGACGCAGCTGCAGGCGAATTTCTTTTTTGTGCTGTATGTAATTGTGCTGCCCGTGGGCATATTCGCCGCAGGTTTCGTTATCTGGCTTAGGAGGCGGCACAGCTGATGAAACAACGCAAAAAAGCCCTTATAACCCTTGCGGTATTCGCCGCGCTGATAGCTATATATCTGATAATATCCAATATTGCCGGCGAGGAGGACCCGGCCGCCAGCAGCAGCGCGCCCACGAAAACCGTATCGCTTATAAGTTTGAAAAAAACCGACGTGGATACAATGACGTTTAAGACGAATGATCCAGTCCAGTCGGAAATGACATTTAAGCAGAAGCTAAACGAGGAAGGCGCCAGCGACGGATGGATTCTCACCGGAAGTTCTAGCACCGCAGGAACTTCCGGTTCCGCAGGAGACGAGGACCTGGATATTGTCACAAGCATGGTGGACAGCATGGCGCTGGGGGTGTATTCGCTTACCGCGGCGGAAAAGCTGTCCGACGCGCCGGAGGACCTGGCGCAGTACGGCCTGGCGCCGCCCCGCGCCTTCGCAACGGCCGTTTACGCGGACGGCGCGTCAAAAACAGTAATGATAGGCAAGCAGACGCCCAGCCAGGAACATTACTACATGATGCTGGAAGGGGACCCGGCGCTGTACACTCTGGAGAGTTATTCCGGAGATAGGTTTTTTAACACTTTAAATTCCATTATAAACAAGAGCCTCAGCAGTATTAATGTGCAGGACCTGAGGTATGTGTATCTTGCGGAGCGGGGCAAACCGGAAATAGAGCTGACTTACGAGCCCGAGGAGGACGAAATAACCGAGCAGATGGAAGCCGCCGGCATGATTGTGCTGGCTATGTCCAAGCCCATAGAGGGCCGGGAAATATATCTTTCCAACTTTATCGACCGGTATCTGGAGACAGACTCTACTTATTCCCTGTATTTGGACGAATGTGTGGACGCCAGGCCCGACGGCTTGGCGCAATACGGTCTGGACGACCCTGCCCTTGAGTTGGTGCTGCGCGACGCTGAAAACGAACTGGCCATTACAATCGGGGACGGGCAGAATGAGGAGAATTACTACTGCATGGTGGCTGGCAGGCCCTATGTGTACAGTATTTCGAAATCCTCGGTGCAGCTGCTGTTTGGCGTGGATATTTTCAAATTCATCGCCCGGTTCGTGGCCCTGGAGCAGATTAATGATGTGGAAAGCATCAGCCTTCAGGTGGGACCGGAACTTCCGGCGGGACCGGAACTTCCGGCGGGACCGGAACTTC
>JAISYE010000255.1 GCA_031297485.1 Clostridiales bacterium | reverse complement strand
TTGCTCGACGCAGCGCTTTTTGATTCAGGCACAGCCTTTTTAAGAAAAGGGATTGTTTATTTTTTTCTTAAGTTCGCGCCTATGCCTCCTTTTCCCCGGCAGCTTCCAGCATGATGGCGCACTCCACCCGCTTGCGCTCCAGTTCGCAGCCTATTTCATAGGGCTTCATTATGTCGCCGCTGGCGTTATAGGCCGCCGCCGCACAGCCTCCACAGCAGTAAAACTTGGCGAAACACTCGCGGCAGGCTGCCTTTGCCTCTGGGCGGCACTTTTCGAACCTTCCGCGAATACCCGCGTCTAAATTTCCCTCCGGCAGCCTGCCCATTTCAAACCCGGCTATTCCCACAAATTGATGGCACGGGTACAGCGCCCCGTCCGGCGCCACCGCCAGATATTCCGTGCCCGCCCCGCAGCCTGTCAGACGCTTGGCGACACAGGGTCCGCCTGTTAAATCTATCACATAATGAAAAAATGTAAAGCCTTGGCCGTTACTTTTCCGTTCCAGCATTTTAAGGGCCAATCTTTCATATTCCGCGGAAATCGCGTCCAAATCTTCCGGGGTTATGGCATAGTCCGCGCCAGTGCAGTCCACCACAGGTTCCAGCGATATCCGCCGGAAACCCAAGTCTGCCAAGTGCAGCGCGTCCTCGCAAAAATCCAGGTTGGCCCGCGTAAATGTGCCCCGCACATAGTAATTCTCGTGGCCGCGGCTTTCCACCAAGTGCCGCAGTTTGGGGAGCGCGGCGTCATAAGAGCCCTGGCCTCCGCGCGCAACACGCATATTGTCATGCACCTCCCGGCGCCCGTCCAGGCTCAGTACTATATTGTGCATTTCCTCGTTCAGGAAGCGTTCCGATTCATCGTCAAGCAGCAGGCCGTTTGTGGTCAGCGTAAACCTGATGTGCTTGCCATGCCTTTTTTCCGCTTCGCGTCCGTATTGGACTATGCCCTTCACAGTCTCAAAATTGAGCAGCGGCTCGCCGCCGAAAAAATCAATCTCAAGGTTTCGGCGGCTGCCGGAATTCTTTATCAAGAAATCCACCGCCGCCCGGCCGGTCTCCAGGCTCATAAGGGAGCGCACGCCGCCGTAGGTCCCTTCCCGGGCGAAACAATAGCGGCATTTTAAATTGCAGTCATGGGCCACGTGCAGGCACAGGGCCTTTATCACCGGCTCGCGCGCCGCTATGTCCGGCAGCGCTTCCCGCGGCGGTTCCTCTGAAAAAAGCATACCCTGCTGTTTCAGCTTTGTTATTTCCTCCAATGCCTCGGAGATTTCGTATCTGGAATACTTATTCTCTATCGCGTTATTGCCATACTTTATGTAATCCAGCATATCGAACACAATGTCGTCTACAACGTGTACGCTTCCGCTGTTTACGTCCAGTACGATATTTATATTGTTACATTTATACTTATGGACCATACGATTACCCCCTCACAAGAAAAGAGAAACTCGTGAGTTTCTCTTTTCTTTTGTTTCAATCCACATCCGGATGACCCTGAGGCGTGTTTGAAAATTCTTTAAAGCGCGAAATTTCGAATAAAACCGCTGCAATTTCGCGCTGTAATCTAGTTTTTAAACACGTCCTAATAGATTACATATCAGGGTTCATCATTACAGTAGCAGGATGGCGGCAAAACAGCAAGTACCGAACACTCTTTTGCCCCACCCAAAATTTGAAAGACCCCTTTTCAAAAACGGTCATTTCTTTTCACACACCTGGTTCGCCAAGGTGCAGGAAGTCTTGCAGGCCGACTGGCACGAGGTCTGACACTCGCCGCAGCCGCGGCCGGCCATTGTGTTTGTCAGCAGCTTTGATGCGATTGTTTTGATGTGTTTCACAACATAACCCTCCGTTTGTTTACTCGCTTATTTCAGCCCAAATCCGGGCGGAAGCCGGATGACCCTGATACCTTATATATCAAGGCTTAAGGTTATAATAGCAGGATAACGCCAAAACCGCAAGAGACATTTTCAGACTAATTTCAGGCAGAGACATTATAATCGCATCCATAATATACGGCTTGTTTGCGAGTATAATCTGGAAAGGAGGCAGCGAAATGGTGCAGACAGTGTTTCAACGGCACGAAAAGAAGTATGTCCTGAGCAGCGAGCAGTACAGGATGCTGACAACCCGGTTAGGCCAGCACCTGGAACCTGATGAGTACGGCGGGTATGGCATCGCGAATTTGTACTTCGATACAGACAGCTATTATTACGCGCAAGCGTCCACAGGCCGCCGCCCATATAAAGAGAAGCTGCGGCTGCGCGCCTACGGCAGGGTCTCCGCGGAAACGCAGGTGTTTTTGGAGCTAAAAAAGAAGTACAAGGGCGTTACATACAAACGCCGCGCGCATTTGTCCTACAGCGAAGCGAAAAGTTTTTTAAAAACGCCGCATAACCCAAGCACCCAAATTCTGCGGGAAATTGCGTATGTCTTAAATCAGCGGCCTCTTACGGCAAAAGTCTTCCTGTGTTACAACCGCCTGGCGCTTACGGGGCAGCCGGACCTGCGCGTCACGTTCGACACGGACATCCGGTTCAGGCTGAGTGACCTGCGTCTGGACGCCGGCGCCTGGGGGACAGACATACTTCCGGATAAAATTCTTATGGAAGTAAAGACCCCAACCGCGATTCCCCTGTGGCTGAGCCGCGCCTTAAGCGACTGCGAAGCCTTTCCCGCTTCGTTTTCAAAATACGGGACCTGCTGCCGTGAGTTTATTTTCGGAAACGTGAACAGGAGGGACAGCCAATGCCAGGCATATTAACCGAAAACGTAATATCCCAAGAGCTGACCCTGGGCGGCGCGCTGATGTGCACGGCCGCCTCTATGCTCCTGGGACTGTGCGTCGCGGCGGCGCACATGGTGAAAAACAAGTACAATAAGAATTTTGTCGTCACATTGGCACTTCTGCCCGCGATTGTACAAGTCATAGTCATGTTCGTAAACGGCAATATAGGCGCGGGTGTGGCTGTGGCGGGCGCGTTCAGCCTTGTGCGGTTCCGGTCGGCGCCCGGCAACGCGCGGGACTTGGGCAGTATATTCCTGGCCATGGCCATGGGCTTTATTACTGGCATGGGATATGTGTTCTATGGCTTTATATTTTTAGTGATAATCTGCGGGGCCCAATTACTGCTGCAGAATACATCCTTTGGCGAGCGGGGCGGCTGCAAAACGCTTAAGATTATTATACCGGAGACCTTGGACTATGACGGGCTGTTTGATGATATCTTCAGCCTGTACACAATCGGCACGGAACTGGACAGGGTCCGCACAACGGACTTGGGCAGCTTGTACGAACTGACCTATCGCGTGGAACTTAAGCCCCGCGCTTCGTCCAAGGCCTTTATAGACGCCCTGCGCTGCCGCAACGGAAACCTGAATATTTCTTTGGGCCGGGAATATGTAACTGGTGAGGATTTATAAAAGGAGGCTATCTTAATGAAGGCGCTTATAACTTTTCTGCTGGCCGCGTCTATTGCGCTGGCAGGCTGCGGGCCGGCCAATTCCTCCGCGCTGCTGGCCGTGTCCGCGTCGCGGATTGTATTAACCGGCAGCGTCACAATCGACAAACCCGGGACCTACACCTTGTCTGGGGAAATAAACAACGGACAGATACTTATCAACGCGGGCAAGGATGACGAGGTTGTATTGATTCTGGAAGGCGTAACCGTCAGAAATCAAGACGGCCCTGCCCTTTACGCTAAAAAAGCGGGGAGCGTGGTCATTACCCTGACGGAAGGCACGGTCAACAGACTGGAGGATGGAATTTCCTACACAAACAGCACTGACGAGGACGCGCCCAGCGCGGCGCTTTTTGTTCAGAACGACCTGCTTATAAACGGGTCCGGCAGCCTGGAAGTGGCAGGCAATTACAAAAATGGCATACACGCGAAGGACGCCCTTGTAATTGAAGGCGGCGCTATCGCCGTAAAGGCGGCGAACGACGGCCTGCGAGGCGGGGACAGCATACTCGTAACAGGCGGCGCAATAAGCATAGAATCTGTAAACGACGGAATAAAGTCCAACAACACGGATGAAGGCAAGGGCCACATAACACTGGAGGGCGGCACGTTCTCCATAAAAGCCGGACAGGACGGTATACAGGCGGAAAGCGTCTTAAGCATTGGGGGAGGAAGTTTCGGCATAGTAACTGGCGGCGGGGCCGGAACGTCCGGCGGGGCCGGAACGTCCGGCGGGGCCGGAACATCCGGTGGGGCGGCGGAAGCGCCGCCGAGGCGGAATGAGCGGGGCTGGGGCGCCGGCGCGCCGGACGCGCCGGTTCCGGGCGCGCCGGAGTCGGAGACTGAAAGCGCGAAGGCCATAAAAGCCGGGCAAGAACTGACTATCACAGGCGGAACGTTCACGATTGACGCAAAGGACGACGCGTTCCATTCCAACGGTACGCTAACGGTCGAAGACGGAACATTCATGGTAAAAACCGGGGACGACGCCTTCCACGCGGACGACACCCTGCTGATAAAGGACGGCGCGCTGGATATCGCCCAATGCTTCGAGGGACTGGAAGCCTCAGCCGTGGAAATAAGCGGCGGGGATGTGAATATAAACGCTGACGACGACGCGATAAACGCCGCCGGCGACGGAGGAACGCGCCCGTACGCGCGTATTACAGGAGGCGTGGTAAGTGCGGTGGCGCGGGGCGACGGAATTGACTCCAATGGGGATTTATACCTGGAAGGCGGTGTGCTGAACATAAGCGGGCCATCCCAGGGAATGGAGGGCGCAATGGATTTTGACGGCAGTTTCATAGTTACAGGCGGCACGGCGATTGCGGCTGGAAGCGCGCTGATGCCTTCCGGGGAATCCACCCAGCCGGTGCTGCTGCTGGCGCACAGTGTCCCGCGGGCAGCCGGCACTGCCATCGCGTTAAAGGATTCCGCGCAAAACACCTTGCTGGAATACAAAAGTGAGGTATCCTACACGACTTCGGTTATGACCTCGCCCAAAATGAAGACAGGCGAAACCTACGGCGTATACCTGGACGGTCAGAAGCTTACTGACGTAACCTTAAGCGCGGTTATAACATCCGTAACCGACGACGGCAGCCCATACACTATCCGCGGGTTTGGCGGTGGGTTTGGCGGCGGACGCGGCGGCGGGTTCCGCAATAACGCGCCGCCTAATGATGTGCCTCCTGCCGATGCGCCGCCTGCCGACGGGGCGAAAAGAACATTTTAGCCATGCGTCCATGGGCGCAGTGCTCTATATATGCGAACTTAAGGCTTGGGGAAGGTCAAAAGATTAAGACCTTGGGGCTCCGCCCCATACGTGCGAACTTAAGGCTTGGGGAAGGTCAAAACCCTAAGACCTTGGGGCCTAACGATGGTTTGTTCGTTGGCCCCAAGCCCCGCTGGGGACCTAACGATGGTTTGTTCGTTGGCCCCCAGACCCCTTCTTAAGGGCGGCGAGTGCGATAGTCGAGCTTGCTCTACGCAGCGCTTTTGATGCAGGCACAGCCTTTTCGCTAAAGGGTCTGGTTGTTTTTTTCTTAAGTCCGCGCCTATGGGCTCCGCCCCAAGCCCCGCTGGGGACCTAACGATGGTTTATTCGTTGGCCCCCAGACCCCTTCTTAAAGGCGGCTAGTGTGATAGTCGAGCTTGCTCGACGCAGCGCTTTTGATGCAGGCACAGCCTTTTCGCTAAAGGGTTTGGTTGTTTTTTTTCTTAAGTCCGCTCCTATGGGCTCCGCCCCAAGCCCCGCTGGGGACCTAACGATGGTTTGTTCGTTGGCCCCCAGACCCCTTCTTAAGGGCGGCGAGTGTGATAGTCGAGCTTGCTCTACACAGCGCTTTTGATGCAGGCACAGCCTTTTCGCTAAAGGGTCTGGTTGTTTTTTTCTTAAGTCCGCTCCTATGAGTATTATATATTAGGAGTCTACTGCAAGAAATAAAGGAACAAAAGATATATTTTCTTGATGTTACTCATGAACATGGTGCTGTCTATGTGCTGGGCGTCCATTATGTGCCCGGTTTTTGACGCGAATTGTTCCAGCAAATGCCTAAACTGCCGGAACATCAAATCTTCCCCTTCAGGATGTTCTGTGGTGTATATATACAGTCTTTCACGAAAGTAGTACAGTGTCCGCTCCGCTATCGGGTCTTCTCCCAAGACGCGCTGCCCTACCGCATAATTTACCAAATAGTCGAAATTATACTGGCCGATAAGTTCGCTGTCAGTTATATCCTTCATGTGTTTGATGATTTCCAAGGACAACAGTGTGTTCACGGGGGCGTTAGGCGCGCCTGTGCTTTTGAAAAGAACGGCGAACGGACTTTAGTCAATTTGGGTGTATATATGCTCGTAAAACAAGAGCGCCCAACTTTTGGCCAATTTATCCTGCGCGCTTTTTCCCATCCAACGGCTTGATTCGAAGAAGGACTGTTGCCGGTGCTTATTGTTTTTTCTAAACATTGTCGTTGCCCCCTTGTTTTGTATGTTTTTACTTTTTCTTATTATGCTGCGCTTGCTTCTTAAAATCAAGAGTTTCCTGTTACTTTTGAGAAATTTCCTCCAAATTTCTGAACTTCAAAACCTGATTCTTGATTTTTTTCGCTTGCCTTTGGTGGGCTTTTTGCAGTGGAATCATATAATAGTTTCACGCTCAAAAACCACAGGACCAAACTAAAGAACTGCCCTTGACTTTGCCATAGTGTCAAGGTTTATACTACTAATTGAACCGATTATAAGGGGGTGTAGTGATGTTCAAAATCGGTGTGTTTTCAAAACTTGTTCGAGTATCGGCGCGTATGTTAAGGCATTATGAAAAGTGCGGATTATTGTATCCCGCAGACATAGACCCTATTACCGGCTACCGATTTTATAGCATCATACAAATCCCGTTGCTGAATAAAATCATCAAGTTGCGGGATATGGGCTTTTCAATTAGTGAAATCGGGGATATACTCCCAAACTTTGAAAATGTAAAAGTCTTTGAGAAAGCATTACAAAAAAAGGTGGATGAAACCCGCGCCGCTATTGCTTCGGAACAGGCTCGATTGGAAAGGCTTATGGAAATGAGGGTACAAATACAGAAAGGGGATGATAACATGGTATATGATGTAGAGCTAAAAACATTGCCTGATGTTAAGGTGATTTCTCTTAAAGAGGTAATTGACGATTATAGCAATGAAGAATCTTTATGGGAGAAATTATATCAATTCATTGCGGAAAACGACATTCCGATAAGTGCGGACGAGGGCGCTTATTCAGTATATTTGGACGATGAATACAAAGAAAACGATGTAGAGATTGAAATATCCTTGCCAGTGAAAGAACTTGGGGAAAGCTTCAATGGATTTGTTTTCAAGCGGCTTGGGGTTGTTCCTCTCGCGGCAACAATAAAGTTTTCGGGGTCATATGAAAATTATGGTTATGCTATGGAAAAGTTAGGCGCATGGATAGAAGAAAATGGATATAAAATAATAGGGAACATACGCGGTGTTGCTCTGCATGATTTGAGAAGCACGACAGACCCAAATGAGTATTTAACGGAACTGCAAATAGCGGTTAGCAAAGCCACGAATAAATAGGATAATCGTCAGCAATTAAAATTATTTTTTCCTTGATTTAGCCCTTGACTTTAACATTATGTCAAGGGCTAAACTGTTTTTGAAAGCAATTTTTGTAAAGGGGTCGAGATATGATGGGTAACAGCATGGCGGTGGAAATCCGCAATCTATGTAAAAGTTTTAAGCAGAATGAGGTGTTGAAAGATTTAGATTTGTCTGTTCCAAAGGGAAAAATCTTTGCTCTGTTAGGGCAAAATGGGGCAGGTAAAACCACAATGGTCAAAATACTGTCTACCTTACTAAAGTTTGATAGCGGCCATATTAATGTTCTTTCGCATGAACTGCCTAAACAAAGTGATTCGGTACGAAGCAAAATCAGTATGACAGGCCAATATGTCGCGCTTGATGAAGATTTGACTGGTGAGCAAAACCTAATCTTAATAGCGCGGCTATCAGGATACAACAGCATACAGGCTAAGGGCCGCACAAAAGAACTTTTGGAAATGTTTGACTTGTCTGATGCCGGAAAAAAGACTGTAAAAACATATTCCGGCGGTATGCACAGGAGGTTAGATATTGCGGCAGGTATCATTAAAACGCCGGAGCTTTTGTTCCTTGATGAACCGACAACAGGGCTTGACCCAAGAAGCCGGAGCGTTGTTTGGGATTTTGTGCGTGGACTTGCCCATAATGGCACTACAATATTCCTCACGACGCAATATCTTGAAGAAGCCGACAGACTTGCAGATTTAATCGCAGTCATTGAGGGCGGGAAAATTGTTGCCAAAGGAACGCCCACCGAGCTAAAAAGTCTTGTCGGAAGAAAAACAGTAAGCATCAGATTCAAAGATACCGCAGAAAGGGAGAGCGCAAAAAAACTTGTTAGCAAATCATTTCCCAATAAAAGCGTTACGGAACATGAAAGCGATTTGTTTTCTATTGAAATATCAGATATTTCACAGGCTAATTCAATATTAAACGGACTGGCTGACGCAAGCATTGAGCCGGTGGAATATTCCATTTCACAGGCAAGTCTTGACGAAGTATTTTTGACTTTTACGGGAGGGAAAACAAATGAATAATACAAAAAGCCCAACGGCTATATCCTCGACAAAAACCTTTCTATGGAGGTCTATGCTAAAAATCAAGAGTGCGCCGGGGCAGATGATTTTTGATTCTATCGTGGCGATTGTTTCCATGCTGTTGTTTGCGTTTCTATTCGGCGGAGCAATAAACGGTTCGCCAAAGGAATATGTACAATTCCTGTTGCCGGGTATGTTGTTTATGACGGTTTTGCCTATGACGGTTTACGCGGGGGCGGCTCTTAGTAAAGATATATCAACGGGAGTATATGACCGCTTCCGCACAATAGGCTTTTGGCAGCCCTCGCCAGTTGTAGGGGTGTTGGTAGGCGATATTGTGAAATACGCTATTGCTGTTATCAGCGTAACATTGACAGGCGTTGCCATTGGTTTCCGTCCCGATGGGGGAATTGTCGGCCTATTATTTGGGGTGCTTCTTGCTATCTTTTATGCCTTTAGTCTAAGCTGGATTTTTGCGGCATGGGGCGTAGTCGCTAAAAAGCCCGACAGCGTAGCTCAAAATAGTATGCTTATTCTTTATACATCAATTTTTTGCAGTAACATTTTTACAGATGCCGCGACAATGCCTGATTGGATACAAACGGTAATAAAGTTTAACCCTACAACTCATATAGCAACGGCAACGAGGTTGCTCATGCAAGGTGCATATTCATCATGGGATATAGTATTGGCGTTAGTAATCTGCATTGGACTTATTGTAGTATTTGCTCCTGTTACGTTTGTTTTGTATAGAAGAAAAGATAGGTAATTAAATATCGTACAAAGATAATTCGGTCTGCCCCTCGGTTATACTAAGGCGCGAAAAGAAATGCACTTTTCACGCCGGTTGTTGGTTGCTCACACACGAAAACACTGAAAGATTTTTAGAAGATGTTTTCGTGTGTGAGTATAATAAAAAAAACCGCAGTTATGGCAGATAACTTTTTGCGCCCATTAACTGTAGTATATCCAAATGGCGGTTTTGAAAAACGAAAATCAAAGCCGCCGTTTCCATTTTGAAAAATGGGATTTCGGAGGGTGTATTAAAGTCGCCCTTTTTTAAGACACGGCGGTATAAGGAGGGTACCGCCGTGTCTGTTTCATATGGTAATAATTTTGCAAGATTCTACTTGTCAAAAAAGCCTTTTTGATTTATGGGACAAGCTCGACCTGTGTTTGTCAAATAAAAAGTGCAGCAAAAGGGCCTTGAAAAGTGCGGCAATCCGGGACGTGGTGCGTCAAAGAACGCGAAGCGCATATAAAAGATTCCGAAGCGTTCAATCTCTGGAACGGCTACGCCGAGATTCTTGTCGATATAAACAGCTATAGGTCAACCGTCGTTGTGCAAGACCGTTTACTGTCGTGAAAAGGTAGCGCTTTCAAAGGTTTTCGCCGCCTGTGAGCGGCGAAAAATGGGGCGGTAATTGGTTTATGTCACCGGGAGCGGTTATATATAAATGCTGTGAAAAGGTATCAAAACTCCCGGAAATAACGGGGTGCGGATTGCCTGTTATATTAGGCTTTCCGCGCCCTGTCTTTTTTATTGGTATTCAATCTTTCTTTTCCTGTTCGTGCCATTCTTTTAAGACCGTTTCAACCTGTGCAATCAGTTCCTCTTTGTTCGGGATATAATACACATAGCGCGAGGCGAAAATATTATTGGAGAGACCGCCTAACGCATATTCAGCGTCCACGCCGTCCTTGTCGGTACAGAGAATAATGCCGATAGGGGGATTGTCGTTCTCGTCGTTGATCTCCGCGCTGTAATAATTCAAATACGCATTTAGCTGTCCGACCGCTTCCGGCAATAGCTTTACCGTTTTTAATTCTATCAGCACATACGCCCGCAGGATTTTATTATAAA
>JAISYE010000254.1 GCA_031297485.1 Clostridiales bacterium | reverse complement strand
GTTTGGCGTTTAATTAATTCGTCATTCCTTAATAGACAAGAATGCCTAATTTTGCGCCATTTCTGTGTTTTAAAATCCAGTATTTAAGCCATTCTGTTTTATTCAGGGATAAGCCCTTAATTACTCGTCATTCCTTACTATACACGGATCTTTCGCGAGTACAAATGTGGCAATCGGGCCGGAGCCTCCGGTTGCGGTCAGGCTCGCGGACATTATTCACTAAAGAACCCGACGAACAAGCTAACGGTGAACTGCCCGTTGGGCGCGAAGAGGGACTGCCGTCTGCGGGCGCCGTTTTCGCGAAGCGAAAATTCCGAATATCGTCAAACGCAATTCCCTCAAGCAGTTTTTCGCGTTCTTGGGTATAATCGCCCTGCCCTGCGGAGAATTGCCGCAGGAAGTACGCTGTGCCCACCGTGCCGAGTTCTTTTTTAACGCGGACATTCCTGCCTTACGGACAACATTAGGATTGCGGTAGTCAACCGCAGTATTGTTCGTTGCTCAACAACCTCCGCCAGCCAACTCAAGGGGTTAGGAATGCATAGCGGAAACACTTCGCATTAGCCCTACAGCGCATATACCCTTGTAGTCTCCGCCCAAGTCTCGCCTGGAGCGATACTGGCAAACCCTGTCCCCGGAATGGTATCTTTCAGGTTCGCCGCGTTTATGGAGCAGGTTTGCGGCTCTAGACAAACGAAGTCCCTGTCCGCGTTCTCGTTCCATATTACCCAGTGACCGTACTTGCGGCCGGTTTCGTAGACAACCGTCAGACGGCGACGCGTGTCCTCCAGAACCGCGCCGTGGAACTCGCGACCAGGACCCGCTCCGGCTTGGTATACAAAGGGGCTGGCGGTGTAGTGGGCCGCGAGAGGTTTTTCCAGCGGCGGAATCCCTTGGCCGGCAAGCCGCAAATCCTCGTCCGTAAGGGCCAGCAGCTTTCCGGTGGCCAGGAACACGGCGTCCAGTTCCCAGCGCTTGCCGACGCCGACCCGCAGCAACGAGCCGGCCGACGCCCTGAAGGCGGTGTGCTGGCCCACAGCCAAGGGCATGGGCAGTCCGGAAAGGTTGGTCACTTTAATCTCCTGGGTAAGGCCGCTGTCAGACAAGGTATAGGTCATTCTTATCTCAAACTCATGGGGGAACTGGCTGTAGAAATCCGTGTGCCTGCCCGCCGCGAAAATGGTCTCCACAACCGCCCGGTCGCGCGCGGCCTCTGCCCGCGCCACGCTCCAAGGGCGTTGGTGCGCGAAACCGTGTATGTGCGAATGGCTTTCCGGCTCGTTTATCTTTAAACTGTATTCACGGCCGTCAAATTTAAAGGCGCCGTCCTTTATGCGGTTAGGCAAAAACAGGATCGGTATGCCGAACACCTGCGGCCGCACGGCAAATTCCTCCATTTCATCCTGGCCGGGCGTGCGCAGAATGTCTAAGCCCCGCTCCTTATCATACAGCCTTACTAAGTTGGACCCTTGGGACGGTATCAGCAGCGCCTCGTACTTGGACGACGACAAGGTCAGGCTGTCATAGCCCCTCCACACGCCGAAGCCGACGCTGATTACCTCGCCGCCGCCGCTCGGCTCGCGTCCGGCTTCCAGCCCGCGGACGGACTGTTCACGCTTGTCATTCATAAAGTATCCCTCTTTCATTAAAAGCCTATTAAAAGCTCACTTCACAACTACCGCGCCCAGCCCGAAGAATTCCTCGTACTTCTTAACAAGGGCGTCGCTCACCGCCAAGACGCTGGGGCGGGTAAGGGTCACCTTCTGCAGGCGGCCTTCCATCCGCTGTTCAGCCTCAAAATAGACATACACGTCTCTTATCCGCTCGCCGGCGCTTCCCGCGTTGCCGGAGACAAAGGCCATCACCTCGTCCATACTGCGCGGCCTGTCCCTGGCCACTTTAAGCCACAGCACCCGCCCTTCGGGACCGGACCCGGCTTCAGAGGCGTCGTTATAAAAAATCAGCTCGTTGCAAATCAATTTCGCGTCCTCGTCCTCACGCACGCTGGCCCGGCCGTCCGCCACAACCACCGCGCCGTCCAGCAGGCCGGAGGAATACTTCTCATAGGTCTGGGGAAACAAGATTACCTCCACCGTGCCGTACAGGTCCTCGATTGTTACAAAGGCCATGGGTTTGCCGCCGCTCTTCGTGTACTTTACGGTCTTGTCCGCGATTATCCCGCCGACCTTCACCGCCTTGCCGTCGTACAGCCCTTGCTCGCCGGCATCGTTGACAAAATCAAGGCTTCTGGCGGTTACGTGCTTGTTAAGAAACGCCTCGTACTCAGAAAGAGGATGCCCGCTCAAATACAGGCCCAGCGCTTCCTTTTCATAGGCCAGCAGCTGCCGCGCGTCATACTCCGGTATATCCGGCAGCGTATCGCCCTCAGGCGCCTCCTGCGGCGCCAGTTCAAATAAACTTATCTGCCCCGCTACATTCCGCTTCTTGTTAAGGCTTAGCCCGCTCATTATATCCTTGTAGCCCGCCATGTGCTGCGCGCGCTTAGCGCCCAGGGAATCCAGCGCTCCGGCCTTTATCAGGCTCTCAATACACCGCTTGTTCATGTCCCGGCCTTCCATCCTGTTTAAAAAATCCGTCAGGCTGGCGAACTTTCCGTTTTTTTCCCGTTCGCGCACAATAGCCTCCACAACGCCGCGGCCCACTCCCTTTATCGCCAGCAGGCCGTAACGTATTCCGGCGTCCGGCGACACGCTGAAATACCCGTAGCCCTCGTTTATGTCCGGCTGAAGTATCTTGATGTTCATCTTCCTGCATTCGTAAAAATATTCCGCTATCTTGCCCGTCCAGTCCATAATCGACGTCATAATGGCAGCCATAAACTCCACGGGATAATAGTACTTAAGCCAGGCGGTCTGATACCCCACCACGGCGTAAGCCGCGGCGTGGGGTTTATTAAAGGCATATTTGGCAAAGTCTGTCATTTCATCAAAGATACGCTCCGCCGCTTCTTGGGGTATGTCATTCTTAATACAGCCCGGCACGCCTTCGGTTTCCGAGCCGAAAATAAAGTTCTCCCGCTCTTTTTGCATAACCGACGTCTTTTTCTTGGACATGGCCCTGCGCACAAGGTCGCTGCGTCCGAGGCTGTACCCTGCCAGGTCCCGCACAATCTGCATGACCTGCTCCTGGTACACTATGCATCCGTAAGTGTCGCTTAAAATAGGCCGCAGTTTTTCATGGGAATATCGGATAGCCTTCGCGTCCTTCTTGCCCTTTATATACTTGGGGATAAAATCCATGGGGCCGGGCCGGTACAGCGCTATACCCGCCATTATGTCTTCCAGCTTTTCCGGCTGAAGCTCGCGCATAAAACTTGTCATGCCGCTGCTTTCAAGCTGGAACACACCCTCGGTCCGCCCTTGGGAAATCATCTCGTACACCTTGGGGTCGCCGTAGTCTATGGCGTCCAGGTCCAGTCCGATACCATGCCCCGCCTTTATGGAACGCGTCGCGTTCTGTATTACCGTCAGTGTCCGCAGGCCCAAGAAGTCCATCTTTAACAGCCCCAGTTCCTCCAGCAGCGTCATGTTAAACTGGGTTGTTATTACGCCGTCGTTTTGGTTAAGGGGTACGTATTCCGTAACAGGTTCGTTGCATATTACAACGCCCGCCGCGTGGGTGGAGGCGTGGCGTGGCAGGCCCTCCAGGCGCAGGGAAAAGTCCAGCAGTTTCCTGGTGTCCTCTTCCTCCTGGCGCGCCCGCGCCAAATCGGGGTTAAGCTCCAGAGCCTTATCAATGGTCATGCCCAGGG
Organism: Clostridiales bacterium; assembly: GCA_031297485.1. GTDB lineage: Bacteria > Bacillota > Clostridia > Lachnospirales > JAISYE01 > JAISYE01. The sequence continues at coordinate 17,040 of JAISYE010000254.1, read as the reverse complement.
CAAAGGGCACCATTTTCGCTATGCGGTCCACATCCCCGTAGGGCATGGCCAGAGCGCGGCCCACGTCACGTATTACCGCCCGGGCGCCCATTGTGCCGAAGGTTATTATCTGCGCTACATGGTCCGCGCCATACTTTCTTATTACATAGTCGATAACCTCCTGACGGCGCTCGTAACAGAAATCAATATCAATGTCCGGCATGGAGATGCGTTCCGGGTTCAAGAAGCGCTCGAACAGCAGATCGTACTTGATGGGGTCGATATTTGTTATACGCAGGCAGTAGGCCACTATGCTTCCGGCAGCCGAGCCTCTGCCCGGCCCGACTATTATGTCCTGGTCGTTGGCGTACTTTATAAAATCCCACACAATAAGGAAATAATCCACAAAGCCCATGCCGTGTATAACGTCCAGCTCATAATTCATCCGCTCCAGCAGTTGGGGGGTAATCTCGCTGTAACGCTGGCCCAGGCCCGCCATGCACAGCCCGCGCAGGTATTCGTAGGCGTCCGCGCCTGGCACGGCAAAACGCGGGAGTTTATACTCGTTAAAGCGTATTTCCACGTTACAGCGGCCGGCGATTACCTGGGTATTGGCCACGGACTCCGGGGCGTATGAGAACAGCGCCGCCATTTCCTCCGGGGATTTTAGGTAGAACTCCCCGCCGGGATACCTCATGCGGTCGTCGTCGTTCATTGTTTTATTGGTCTGGATGCACAGCAGGATTTCGTGGGCCGCGGCGTCCTCCTTGCTGATATAATGGGAATCGTTTGTGCAGACAAGGGGTATCCCTGTTTCACGGCTTATGCTCACCAACTGGGGGTTTACCCTGCGCTGGTCCGGCAGGCCGTGGTCCTGAAGCTCCAGGTAGAAGTTACCTCGCCCGAAGATTCCGTCGTACAAAAGGGCCTGCTGCAAACTGTATTCGTAAGTGGCGTTAAGGAGGTTCTTCGACACCGGCCCGCTAAGGCAGGCGCTAAGGCAGATAAGGCCCTCGCTGTAACGCCGCAGCAGATCCGTATCCACACGGGGCTTGTAGTAGAAGCCTTCCGTAAACCCGAAGGAGACCAGTTTAATCAAGTTATGGTAGCCGGTTTGGTTCTCCGCCAGCAGCACAAGGTGGTAGTAGGCGTTATCCTTGGCCCCGTCCTTATCCAACCGCGAACCCAGCGCGACGTACACCTCGCAGCCCAGTATAGGCTTAATACCCTTGGCTACCGCTGCCTTATAAAAGTCTATTACTCCGTACATAACGCCGTGGTCTGTGATGGCCAGGCTGTCCATGTCAAGTTCCTTGGCCCGCGCCACAAGCTCGGTTATCTTCGCGGACCCGTCCAGCAGGCTGTACTCCGAGTGCACGTGCAAATGCGTAAATTTATTTTCTGGCATCATACCATTCCTTCAATTTCTCAATTTCTTCTCTGTAAATTGTTCGACTTACGCCATAGTTATTCCCATGGCTAACGCGTTTTTCGCGGCTTTGACTATACCCCTCTTGCAGCCCGTCTTGTCTATTTATAATAGCCGGATGGCAGCAAAATTGCAAGCGCGAAAACTTTTGATGTCAGATAACAATGGAAGATTTTTTGGGAAGGTATGGTGAATGATATTACCGAGGGTAAAGTAATCAACACGATTACCGATTATATGAACGACGAAACAAGGGTAAGCCCGGCCGACCGGGAGGTATCAATTTTGAAGTGGCTTTAATCGGCAAGATGGTTGAAGCGCGGGAAGAAAAAGGCTTGTCGCAACGGGAGCTTGCGGAAATCTCCGGCGTGAAGCAACCCGCAATCGCCAGGCTTGAAAGCATGAAAGCGACGCCGCAGATTGACACGCTTTTTAAGGTGTTGCACCCGTTAGGCTATACAATTGAGATTGTACCGCTGCGGCATGACGGCGCGGGGGTATAGCAAAATAGCGCGGGGATATGGTAACCGCGCTATTTTAACAGGTGTGTCAACAGCTCTATATCCGCCTCGTCCCCAAACTCAAACTGCGCGCGCGTCGAATACCGACTGCTTATCCCACAGACCTTCCGTCGCAAGCTCATTGTTCCGGATTTTATCCCTGAATAAAGCAGAATGGCTTAAATACTGGATTTGCTAAAATGCAGAAATGGCGCAAAATCAGCATTCTTGCCTATTAAGGGATAGGCTCTTAATGTCTTCCTCCGTTAATATTTTCAGTATCTCGTCCTTTAATAGCTTTCCTTCAATAATTGCAACGAACGGTCACAAAGCGCGCGCCCATAAGCCGCAGCGTGAAAAATCCAGCCGCGAGCAGTTACGCCGCGCATCAAACACCGTAACTTTCAATTTCTTCTCTGGACATACCTGTAAACTGTTCGACTTGTTTCATTGCTATTCCCATGGCCAAGGCGTTTTTCGCGGCTTCAATGATCCCATCAGCCCTATCCCTCTTGCAGCCCATCTTGTCCGCGTAAATCAGCTGGGATTCTCTGTATATTTCGTATTTCAGCCTGTGATAATGCCTGATACGCTACTCCTCGTCACGGCTCAAGCCTTCCAATACCTTTACGGCCATTTGTATCCCTTCTTCGCGTTCTATTATTTCATTTACTACTTTCCTTTTCCGGGCACATTAAGATATTTCCAAAACACGGACCATCGTTCGTTATTGGTTAGCTTGTTCGCCGGGGTTATTCACCGAAGTCCCTCAAGCGCGTTCCCCCAGCGGCACGTAGTCTTGGCGCCGGGCTACGCACCGGTAGGCCGGGCGGATAATCCTGCTGGAGTTTACAAGTTCCTCGATGCGGTGGGCGCTCCAACCCGCAATGCGCGCGATGGCGAATATAGGGGTGTAAAGCTCTACCGGTAAATCGAGCATATTGTATACAAAACCGGAATAAAAGTCTATGTTGGGCGAAACGCCCTTGTACATCCTGCGTTCGCTGGTGATAAGCTCCGGCGCCAGCCTCGCCACCATGTTGTATAACTGGTATTCTTCCTCGCGCTGTTTGTCCACGCTTAACCGCTGGACAAATTTTTTAAAAATTACGGCACGCGGGTCAGATAAAGAGTAAATCGCGTGACCAAAACCGTAAATAAGCCCCGCCCGGTCAAAAGCCTCCTTGTGCAGCAGCTTCTTAAGATAGTCGGCTACCTGGCCTTCGTCCAGCCAGTTTTTTACGTTATCGCGCAAGTCATCCATCATCTGCATTACGCGTATGTTGGCGCCGCCGTGCTTCGGACCCTTAAGAGCGCCCAGGGCGGCCGCTATTGTGCTGTACGTGTCCGTGCCGGAGGAAGTGACGACATGCACGGTAAAGCTGGAATTGTTGCCGCCGCCGTGCTCCGCGTGCAGAACAAGCGCCAGGTCAAGAACCCGCGCCTCTATTTCGGTGTATTGTTTGTCCGGCCTAAGCAGGTACAAAATATTCTCCGCTGTGGAAATGTCCGGCGAAGGCTGATGTATAATAAGGCTTTCGTCTTTTTCATAGTGCCTGTATGCCTGATACCCGTACACAGCCAGCAGGGGGAACTGGGCAATAAGCCGCAGACATTGGCGCAGTACGTTGGGTATGGAAATGTCGTCCGGCGCGGAGTCATAATAGTACAGCATCAACACGCTTCGGGAAAGAGTGTTCATCATGTCAGAGCTTGGCGCTTTCATTATAATATCACGTACAAATTTTGGCGGCAGAGAACAGTATACCCTAAGGAGCCTCGTAAAACTCTCCAACTCGTTCTTGGCGGGAAGGCTGCCAAATAATAGCAGGTAGACTGTTTCCTCAAAACCGAAACGCTTTTCACTCAAGAACCCGGCCACAATATCCTTTATGTCAATACCCTGATAGTAGAGCTGGCCGTGCATGGGTTTCTCTATGCCGTTCTCCGTTTTTTTCGCCGTTACATGCGAAATATTCGTCAGGCCGGCCAGCACCCCGTTTCCGTTTAAGTCCCGCAACCCGCGGTAAACCTTGTATTCATCGTAAAGTTCTGACGCTATTGTTTCAGCGCAGCATTTATCCGCCAACCGCTTAATTTCCGGCGTTACAGCCGAAAAATCCACCTCGTTCGGCATGAGAATCACTCCTTATTTTTTTATGGTCATATCCCTTCTTGTTTGTTTTAATCCGCATCAGGGCGGAACCCTTCGGAATTTTCGCGTGAGGTTACGGCGGTCCGCCTTCGCGCCGTCCTTGTTCGTCTGTCCCTAGCCCTTTAGGCCAAAGTATTCTTTCGCGTTGTGGTATGAAATGTTCTTGACTATATCCGTCAGTTTCGGCAGGTCGTAGGGATACTCGCCCCGTTCCGCCCAGGAGCCCACCAAGTTGCACAAAATTCTCCTGAAATATTCGTGCCGCGGATAGGACAGAAAACTGCGCGAGTCTGTAAGCATTCCCACAAAGCAGGAAAACAGCCCCATGCCAGCCAAGGTTATCATCTGCCGGCGCATGCCGTCCGTCTGGTCGTTGTGCCACCAGCCGGTGCCAAACTGCACCTTGCCCTTTATTCCCTCGCCTTGGAAGCACTGGGCCATTGGCGCGATTATTTCATAATCCCGGGCGTTAAGGCAATAAAGCACAGTGCGCGGCAGTTTGTTCGCAGATTCCATAGCGTTTAGAATCTTCGCCAGGGGCAGGGCGTAAATATAGTCGCCCGTGCAGTCGAACCCTGTGTCAGGGCCTAGTTTGCCGAACATACGCGTGTTGACGCTGCGCAGCGCGCCCATGTGCAGCTGCATCGCCCAGCCCAGGTCAAAATATTTTTTGCCAAGCTCCACCAGCAGCGCGGTTTTGTACTGAGCCGCCTCTTCCGGCGATACGGGCTTGCCCTCCAGCGCCTTTGCCACAGCGCCGTCCAACCCTTCCGGGGTATATTCGGCAAAAACGGGCGGGTCCAGGGCATGGTCGGACAATCGGCACCCGTTTTTGGCAAAAAATTCTGCGCGCTTACGCAATACCTCCACTACATCGTCAAAACTTTTTACCGTCTGCTTGCCAGGCGCCGCCAGCTTGGAAACATACTCGCTCCAGCCGGTGGTCTCTATATCAAAAATCTTCGACGGCCTGAAAGCCGGCAGTACCTTTGTGGCAAACAGATTTTCATTCTTTATCTTTTTGTGATGCTCCAGGGAGTCCGCGGGGTCGTCTGTTGTGCAGACCGCCTCCACGTTAAATTTCTCGAACAGGCTTTTTACACAAAAACGCTTATCGGCTATCACGCCGTTGCAATGCTCCCAGACCTCCTTGGCTGTAGAGGCTTTCAAAACGCCATTGTACCCGAATATTCGGGAAAGCTCCAAGTGCGTCCAGTGGTACAGCGGGTTTCCGATGCTTTCCTCCACTGTGGCCGCCCATTTCGTGAATTTATCGTAATCGTCCGCGCCGCCTGTAATGTATTCCTCAATAACGCCGTTCGCCCGCATAAGCCGCCATTTGTAATGGTCGCCCCCGAGCCACAGTTCCGTTATATTCCTGAACCGCTTGTTCTCCGCTATTTCAGCCGGGTTCAAGTGGCAGTGATAATCTATAATAGGCAGGTTTTTTACCTCGCCGAACAGCCTTACCGCTGTGTCATTGTTAAGCATGAATTTCTTGCCCATAAACTTTTTCATAAATTGCCCCCCTTACCGCTGTACTCGGCCCGAAGCGTTACCCTTCATCAGGTTTCGCACCTCGTCCACACTTACGCGGTTAAAGTCCCCGGGAATAGTGTGCTTAAGGCAGCTTGCCGCCACGGCGAACTCCAGCGCCCGCTGTTTGTCATCATAATTGTGCAGCCCGTATATAAGGCCGCCGGCAAAGGAATCCCCGCCGCCCACGCGGTCAACAATGTCTGTCAGTTCGTACTTTTTGCTTACATAAAAATCATCAGCAGCGCACAGGCACGCGGACCAGCCGTTTATATCCGCGTTACGGCTTTCCCGCAGCGTTATCGCCACATGTTCCAGGTTGGGATAGGCCTTTAATACCTTTTGCCCTAACTGCCGGTACGCGCCAGTGTCCAGGCTGCCCTGTTCCACTTTCGCGTCCGCCGTAATGCCCAGCGACTTCTGGCAGTCCTCCTCGTTGGCTACGCAAACATCCACGTAGGGCATAAGCCCGGCCATTACCTCGGACGCGTCCTTGCCGTACTTCCACAGCTTCGCCCTGTAATTTAAATCGCAGGATACTTTCAGGCCAAGTTCCTTGGCTTTTTTTACGCCTTCCAGCGTAAGGGCGGCGGCGCTTGCGCTTATGGCCGGCGTTATGCCCGTTACGTGAAACCATCCGGCTTCCTGGAAGGCCGCGTCCCAGTCTATGTCCCCCGGCCCTGCCTGGGCTATTACCGAGCCGCTCCGGTCGTATATAACGTTGGACGGCCTCTGGTTGGAGCCTGTTTCCAGGAAGAATATGCCCAACCTGCCGCTCTTGTACACTATCTGGGACGTGTCCACGCCAAACTTCCGCAGTTCGCCCGCGCAGGCCGCTCCAATGGCGTTGTCCGGCAACAGGGTTATAAAGCGTGCCCGGAAGCCGAAATTAGCCGCCGACACCGCCACGTTGGCCTCGCCCCCTCCAAATGTGGCTTCCAGTTCCGGCGACTGGAACAGCCGTTCGAACCTTGGCGACTTAAGCCGCAGCATAATTTCCCCAAAGGTTACAATCAGCGGTTTATTGTTGTTCATAGAAATCACCCTTAATTTAATATGGTATAAGTTTAATCCTAAAACCCGCGTACTGGTCTTTAAGGCCAATACTGTCCGTCAAGCCCTGGGAACCCTTCGCGGCGTCGTCCAGCTGACATCCGAGTTTTTTAACGTATGCCGCCGCCCGTTGTACGTTGTTTGTCTTTATTTCGATGTATCCCAGGGTTTCTTCCGCGGTATCCGTTAAAAATTTAAGCTGGTTCCCTGCGCAGTCAAGGCCCGGTCCAAACAGCCGGTTAAGGTGATGGGCGTGCAAGGCGGCCTCAGGCCCCGCGTGTATGGCTATGTTGGCGAACTGGAAGCCGTGAAGCGCCAGCACGGCCTCGCGCGTTACCTGTATTGTATTCTTGAAGGACTTGGCGCGCAAATCATCTTCCCGCACCATCCAGCTGCCGCCTATTGCCAGCACCTTGCCGAACCGGGCGTAGTCCCCCAAGTTGGCCGCCGTTATACCGCCTGTGGGTATAAATTTCACCATGCCATAAGGGGCGCTCATGGCTTTCAGCATCTTCACGCCGCCGCTTTGCTCCGCCGGGAAAAATTTCAGCGTGCTAAGACCATAGTTCAGCGCCGCTTCTATCTCCGACGGGGTGCTTATGCCGGGGAAAACCGGAAGGCCCTGCTCCAGGCAGTACTCCACCACCTTGGCGTTAAACCCCGGCGTAACTATAAATTTCGCGCCCGCTGCCGCGGCTTTCTTCGCTATGTCGGCGCTTAGCACCGTTCCCGCCCCCACGAACACGTCCGGCTGTTTTTCCGTCAGTATCCTTATGGCTTCCGCCGCGGCCGCCGTGCGAAAGGTTACTTCCATTACGTCCAGCCCGCCTTCCAGAAACGCCGCCCCAAGTTTGTCCGCCGTCTCCGCTTCCTCCAGCTTGATTACGGGTATCAGCCCGCATTCAAAGATTCGCCGCTCTGTTTCTGTCATCGGTTGCACCTCCTGATTTAATGTGAATTTTTAAAAAATAGTACATTATTGAAGAAGATTTGTAAAGGAAAAAAGCTGGGGTACGAGGAGGCCTGGTATATTAAAATAAAATTTATAAGATTATCCTACTTACAAACACATAAAAAATGTGATATAATTATTTCACAGTGTGGTACAGAATAAACTTTAAAACAGCGCCATAAAGTTTGTGACATTAACGGGGGAACAACAGGCGCAACAAAACGTCGAAAGACGAGAAGGAGGAACCTTTATGTACGATATTAATGATACTGTGTTGTATGGTTCTCACGGCGTCTGCAAGATTGTAGACATTACGGAAAAAGAAATGGATAAGGAAAGCAGGCGGTGTTATGTTCTCAAGCCTATGTACGAAGGCACTTTTACCATTTTCGTCCCTATAGACAGCAAGAACATTGACGCGAAGATGCGCAGGGTTCTTTCCACGGAGGAAATACACGCCCTTATTGAAGCTATGCCAGGCGAGGATATTATCTGTATTGAAAACGACACGGCCCGCAGGGAAAAATACAAGGAGATACTCGCCGGCGGCGACAGGACCCAGCTTGTGAAGTTAATCAAGACCTTGTATTCGCAGCAGCAGCAGAGAAAGGAGCAGGGGAAGAAGCCCCTTGCCACAGACGAGAATTTCCTGAAAGACGCCGAAAGAATCCTTTATGACGAACTGGCCCATGTGCTTGATATACAGCGCGAGCAGGTTCTTCCCTTTATAATCGGGCAGATTGGCGTTGACGAACGCAAGACGGACGAATAGAAATAGGGCAGGCGCGGCCTTAAGCGCTTGTACTCGCGAAGGAATACAATTCAGAGCGTTAAGGAATGACGAATTAATTAAACGCCAAATTTTTTCACAGGAAATGTGAACGCTTCAACGTATTTCCGAAAAAATTTGGTATCTTACTATTTTCGTCATTCCTAGGATGTGCTTGAAAACTAGATTCCAGCGCGAAATTAAAGCGGTTTCATTCGAAATTCCGCGCTTTTAGGAATTTTCAAACACGCCTTAAGGAAAAAAACAGCCACTTGCGGGGCTGTTTTTTTATTTCGGTTTTTAGTTTTAATCCACATTCGAGCGGGAATCCAAGTGACTAATAGTCGAGCTTGCTCGATACAGCCCCCTTCTTTTGCGCGTCAAACGCAGCGCTTTTTGATGCGGGTACAGCCTTTTCAATAAAAGGGTGGTGGGCCAAATGTGTTGATAGCAATTTGTGACATCGCATAAATTAAGTGAGTTCAATCAATCCATCCATCAACGCGTTTAGCCCACCACCGGTAAAAGGGATTGTTTGTTTTTTTAAGTTCGTTTTTTTAAGTTCGCGACTATGGGGCTCCGCCCCAAACTCCACTGGGACTTGTCCACGATAGTCGAGCTTGCTCGACGCAGACTTCTTCTTGCGCTTCGCGCACACTCATTAAAGAACCCGGCAAACAAGCACCTTGCACCTCTGAATAGACACTACTGAAAGACATTGAAATTTGAAATATAATTTGAAATATAATTTGAAATAATACTTGCAAACGCGTGTTTACTATGTTAATATTAAGCTAATATGGTACAGCGAATTATTTATAATATATTGTGCATAAGGATTATGTGCAATATAGATAATTACGGCATCATATTATTGGCTTATTTTTTGCGGCGGCGCACGAACGCTTGCCCATAGCCCGCAAAAACCCGTAAAGCCTGCCGCGGGAAACCTGTGCTTGTGCTTGACATCAAAGGGTTTTATAAGGCTGGAGATGGGCGAAAACCAGTGTACAGCGCTGTAAAAACGTGTTTTTATCATGCTGTGGGCTAATGCCCGTATTGTAAAGGAGGATATCTATGAAAGCAATGGCGAAGATTTTGTGTGTGACGCTGGCCGCGCTGCTGGCCGCAAGCGCGGCAGCCTGCGGAAACGGCGCCGCGTCCAGCCAGGCGCCTGTGTCAAACCAAGGTGCGTCGGGCGAAAAAGTAACAAAGTACGATCCGCCCATAACCATGTCATGGGCAGCGGTTACATCGGCTGTGCAGCAGTTTAAAGACGGCGATACATATGAAAATAACATATGGTCGCGCAAATATCTTGACGAGCTTGGAATACAGCTGGAGGTGGCGTTTGCGGCGGACGGCAGCACAGGCGCCTATAACGACAAGCTGAATATGCAGCTTGCGGCGGGCGATTTGCCGGACATAGTGCACACATATCAGTACGAGCTGTTCAAACAAGCCTATGACGCGGGCTATGCGGCGGATATAACCGATGTCTATGCGAATTACGCCAGCGATTACCTGCTGGAGTGTCAGAAGAAATACCCGGATTCCTTCGCGTACACGAGTTTTGACGGCAGACTGCACGGTATATCGTTTTTCAATAATAATGACGCGGGTTCCATAGTGCTATGGATACGGGACGATTGGCTTGAAAAGAGCGGGAAATCCGCGCCTAAAACAATGGAGGAGCTTTACGAGCTTGCCAAGTGGTTTACTTTTAACGACCCGGACGGCAACGGAAAGGACGACACATACGGTTTGGGGCTTAACAAGAACCTGACTGTGGACCAGGCGACAATTTTTGGCTTAATAGGCGGTTTTGGCGTTCCTGGCGATGACATTTATTACAGGGGCGCGAACGGCAAATTAACCTACACTTATCTGGAACCGGGCATGAAGGACGCCCTTGGGTTTTTGCACAGGCTTTATGCCGACGGAATACTTGACCCGGAATTTACCGTAAAGGACAGCCCGGAAATTGAGGCGGATATAGCGTCGGGCAAATTAGGCATGGCCTTTGGCCGTCAATGGGGCACATGGCTTCCATGGAACCTTGCCCTGCAGAACGAAGACGTTGTTTCCCACGCGTATCCCATACCCGCCGCAGAAGGGTACCAGCCCAAACTGGGGCTTGCCAACAATGCCGGGGGCGAAATATTCTTTGTTAATGCCAAATTCCCCTACCCCGAGGCATTTATCCTTATGTCCAACGTTTTCAGCGATACCTACAATATAAATATGACGCCGGAAGTAAGCGCCATTTACGCGGATGACGAACAGTACCGTTTCAGCCCCATTGTTCTAAACGAGCCTCAAGAGCCTGTTTGGGGGCCTATATTGTGGGACGCTATGGAAAAGCGAGACTCGTCGCAACTGCCCGCGCGTCTGCTTAACCATTACACTAGGGTTATGGCCTTTGAGGACGGAACAGACAGAGGCAGCGAGGCTTACGGCCTGTGGGGGCAGTACAGCATAGGCGGTTCGGTAGCTATATGTCTGGATTATGTAAAAAATGGCATGACTATTTCCAATATTATCGGCACGAAACAACCGGAGACACGCAACGAGTACCGGTCTATTCTGGAAGATATGACGCGCCAAATGTTTACTGACATAATCCGCGACGGCAATACCGAGCGTTTTGAGGACTACAAAACAAGCTGGCTGGCCGCCGGCGGGCAGGAAATTTTAGACGAGCTGGACAGCTTGTATCCCGCCGAATAGCGGGCGGCTAGACGGCGAACGGTTGGGGTTTTCACGGCCGCGGCCTGAAAACGCGCAGTAGTGGTGTATCCGCTTATAAATCACACTTCGTTTTTTCACGGCCGCGGCCTGCAAATGGGCGCCGTAGGGGCGAACCTCAACATCCGTGAGTATAAGTAAACAGGAGTGTCGCATATGATGACGAACGAGGGCGGCGCGAAGCGCCGTTTCCGCCGCGCCTTTTGCGGCGGAAATTCCGGAATCCGACGGGCGCGCTTTACGCGGGAACTGCCGCTTTACTTGCTGGTTTTGCCGGCAATGGTAATAGTCGGAATATACAGCTACGGTTCAATGGCTGGCATTGTCATAGCCTTTCAAAAATTCATACCCACCAACGGCCTTTTCGGCTCCCAGTGGATTGGACTGGGCAATTTTAAGACGCTGTTCGCCCTGCCGAATTTCCGGAATGTTTTGCGCAACACAGTAGTAATCGCGCTGTTTAAAATGCTGGGCAATATAGTGGTGCCTGTAATTTTCGCTCTGCTCTTAAACGAGGTTTCGGCTAAATTTTACAAACGCGTCCTGCAAACTATGGTCTATTTGCCTAACTTTTTATCCTGGGTCATTTTATCCGGTATATTTATCGACTTGCTTTCCCCCTCCGAAGGGCTGGTAAACCGATTAATCGCATCCCTGGGCTTTAAGCCGGTGTTTTTTATCGGCGATACGTTCTGGTTTCCAATAACTATGATTGTGACGGATATTTGGAAAAGTTTCGGCTTCGGCTCGGTCATTTACCTGGCCGCGCTGACCAGCATTGACCCAACCCTGTACGAGTCGGCTGTTATGGACGGCGCCAACCGCTGGAAGCAAACCCTGTACATTACGCTGCCGGGGATAACCAGCACCATTATTTTAATGACCGTGCTTTCAATGGCCAATATACTTAACGGCGGCTTCGACCAGATTTTTAATATGTACAGCCCTTCTGTATACAGCACTGGCGATATTTTGGATACCTTGGTGTACCGCTTGGGCATCCAGCAGACAAAGTACGCCATATCCACCGCCGCGGGACTGTTTAAATCCACCGTGTCTCTGCTGTTTGTGCTTGCGTCCTATTACTTGGCCGATAAGTGGGCCGGATATAGAATTTTTTAATGGAGGCCGCCATGAAGAATCTTTCCCTGTCCAGAAGAATATTCTTATTATTTAACTGTGTCTTTTTAACGGTTATAGCCTTGGTTTGCCTACTGCCGTTCATAAACGTCCTGGCTATTTCCTTTTCCAGCAAAACAGCGGTAAGCGCCGGGCAGGTCGCCTTCCTGCCAGTGGACTTCAACACAAGCGCATATACCTTTATTACCCGCAGTTCCGCCTTTGTTACGGCCCTAGGCGTTTCAATACGCCGGGCGGCCCTGGGTGTGGCGGTAAACCTCTTGCTTATTGTTATTACAGCCTACCCGCTTTCCAAGTATACCACCCAATTCCGCGGCCGCAACATAATCGCCTGGTACTTTGTAATAACTATTCTCTTTAACGGAGGGCTTATTCCTTCTTATTTAATGGTGCGTTACACAGGGTTGATGGATTCCCTGCTTGCCTTAATTATTCCAGGGGCGCTGCCTGTTTTCAGTATGCTGGTGGTTATGAATTATTTCCGCGGGCTTCCGCCGGAATTAGAAGAAGCTGCCTATATTGACGGCGCGGGGCATATACAGTCCCTGCTGCGCGTTGTACTGCCTATTTCCGCGCCAACACTGGCCACTGTGACCCTGTTCTCCTTTGTCGGCCATTGGAACAGTTGGTTTGACGGGCTTATTTATATGAACTCGCCAGCCCATTATCCGCTGCAAAGTTATTTGCAAACAGTTGTTGTAAATCCGGAAGCATTTTTTAAAAACACAACTAACATAAACGCCGACCTGGCCGTATATCTGGAACTAGTCAGCGCGCGGACCACCAATGCCGCGCAGCTTTTTTTGGCGGTTGTTCCTATTTTGCTGGTGTATCCCTTCCTGCAAAGATATTTTACCGCAGGCTTGGTTATGGGCAGCGTAAAAGGCTGATTCGCGCATATTATTATACTTTTTAATAAATTTAATGAAGGAGTGTTAATTATGAAAGTTTTTGTAACAGGCGGTACGGGTTTTATAGGTTCCTATGTAGTAAAGGCCCTTATAGACAAGGGCCACGAAATTACAATACTGGCGCGCAACCCCAAGAAAGTGCGGTTCTTTGACGGCCACAAACAAGTGCGGTTCGCCGCGGGCGGCATGGAGGACCGTGACGTGCAGGCCGGCGCCCTTGCCGGGCAGGAAGCGGTGATACATATCGCCTTGTGTTGGGGCGATACCGCGGAAACTATGCTGCTTAATGAAACCCTGCCATCTGTGCGCCTTTTTGAAATGGCCGCGGAGGCGGGCGTTAAAAAAATAATTTACACCTCGTCCATTGCCGCCTTTGGCCACGCGCCCCATACTGACCAGGGCCGAACCTGCCCCATGGACAATTACGGCGCGGCCAAGGCGGCGGCCGAGGCTTATCTTATGGCAGTGGTCACAAAGCACGGCGTGCAAGGCAATGTGGTGAGGCCTGGGTACACCTTTGGCAATCCCTGTGTGGACGGAGGATTTATGTATACCGATTTAAAGATTAAAAATATGGTGAAAAGCGCGCTTAAAAATGATAATATGAGTTTTGCCGAAAACGACGGCACACAATTTATTTGGGCGGGCAACCTGGCTGAAATTTATATGGCGCTGCTTGAAAGCGACCCGCGCCAATTTAACCGGGGCTGCTACACAGGCGTGTCGGCGGAATTCCATACATGGGCGCAAATTGCGGAAATGGCTGTGGAAATCACAGGGTCAAAAAGTAAAGTGGAACTGACGGACAAGGGTTTGGCCGCGCCGCAGGGCCTGCCCATTGACGTGTCCGGCATAAAGAACGCTTTTGGACTTTCTTTCAGCGTGGAACAGCATATGCGCGGCCATATAAAATATTTGCAAGGGGTGTTATAATGCGGAAAATCAGTCTTAACGGCAAGTGGGATCTTCGCGGGGAAGGCGTGTCCTGCGCGGGCGAAGTGCCCGGCTCGGTGTATTCCTTCTTGCTGGCGTGCGGCGGGATGCCCGACCCTTATTACAGGGACAACGAGTTGGGCGCCCTTAAACTAATGGATAAGGACTATACGTTCTCCAGGACTTTCGCGGTATCGCCGGAGTTTGCGGCGGGACCCGCGCTGCTGCGGTGCGAGGGGCTTGATACGGTATGTTCGCTGCGTATAAATGGCAAGACGGCGGGCGAGGCGGACAACATGCACAGGATATGGGAATTTGATGTGACAGGGCTTCTGCAAAGCGGTGAAAACACTATTGAAATCTTCTTTCCCTCTGTGACAAAGTTCATAAAGCAGCGCCAGAAGGAGGACTATGTGGGCGGCACGTACCACGCCATGGACGGCTTCCCGCATGTGCGCAAGGCCCATTGCATGTTCGGCTGGGATTGGGGGCCGAGGCTGCCTGACGCGGGTATTTGGCGCGGCATATACCTTATAGACGGGGGCGCGCGTATCACCGACCTGCATATCCGCCAGCGGCACGAGTCCGGCAAGGTGTTTGTCAGACCCGCGCTTCAATATACGGGCGAGGCTGAGGTCCAAATAACAATGACCGCGCCTTCGGGTGAAAAAACCGGCTTGCCGCGGGACGAATGGACAGAGGTGGTTAATCCCGAGCTGTGGTGGCCGAGGGGATACGGCGGGCAGCCGCTGTATACTCTGGAAGCGGCGCTTGCGGAAAACGGCGGGACAGCGGACCGGGCGGTCCGGCGGATAGGGCTGCGGACTATGACTGTAACCCGCGAAAAAGACCAATGGGGCGAGTGTTTTGACCAAACGGTGAACGGCGTGCGGTTTTTCGCTATGGGCGCGGACTATATTCCAGAGGACAACATACTTTCGCGGGTAACGCCGGAGCGCACCCGCCGCCTGCTGGAGCAGTGCGCGGCCGCCAACTTCAATTCCATACGGGTATGGGGCGGAGGCTATTACCCTGAGGATTTCTTTTTCGACGTCTGCGATGAACTGGGACTGGTTGTGTGGCAGGATTTTATGTTCTCCTGCGCGAACTATCGTCTCACCCTGGAGTTTGAGCGCAGCATCCGCGCGGAATTCGCGGACAACATCCGGCGTATGCGGCATCACGCCTCACTTGGGCTATGGTGCGGAAACAACGAAATGGAGATGTTTCAATCCTACTACGCGTACAATGGCACGGATAAAACCCGGTCGGATTATATCCGCATGTTCGAGCACATTATACCGGAGGTACTGCGCGAATACGACCCGGACACCTTTTATTGGCCGGCGTCGCCATCTTCGGGCGGTGGGTTTTACAAGCCCAACGACCCGGATATGGGCGACGTGCACTACTGGGACGTATGGCACGGCGGAAAGCCCTTTGCGGACTATCGCAATCACTATTTCAGATACGTGTCCGAGTTCGGGTTCCAGAGTTTCCCTGATATAAAGACGGTGCAAAGTTACACGCTGCCCAGCGACCGCAATATATTTTCCAGGGTAATGGAGATGCACCAGCGGAACGAAGGGGCCAACGGCAAAATTTTGCAGTATTTAAGTCAGACCTTTTTGTACCCGGCGGATTTGGAGACATTGCTGTACGCCTCACAGCTGCTGCAGGCCGAGGCCATACGATGCGGCGTAGAGCACTGGCGAAGGAACCGGGGAAGGTGTATGGGGGCCATATATTGGCAGCTGAATGACATATGGCCGGTGGCCTCCTGGGCGTCCATAGATTATTTTGGGCGCTGGAAGGCGCTGCACTATTACGCGCGCAGGTTTTTCGCGCCGATAATGATATCCTGCCTGGAGGCAGGGGAGACGACGGACAGGGTTTCGGTTGTTACAGAGCCTTCGCCGATAGAGACGTCGTCTGTGTTGTGCGTGGCGAATGAGACCCCGCGCGAGGTAAAAGGCGAAGCGCGCTGGACGCTGCGCGACAGTTACGGCAAGCCCCTTGACAGCGGGGTATTCCCGTTTGTTGTGCCGCGGCTTTCAAGTTATTGGTGCGGCAAGCTGGACTTTGGGTGTACGGATTTTCTGGAGAATTACTTAAGTTATGAATTTGTGACAGATGGCGCCGCTGTTTCCCGGGGCACAGTTATTTTTACCGCGCCCAAGCATTTCCATTTCCGCGACCCTGGGCTGACCGCCCGGATAAGCGGCCGCAAGATAACGGTAACGGCGCGGGCCTACGCTAAAGGCGTGGAGATTTACTCGCCGGACTGCGACCTGGTGCTTAGCGACAATTACTTTGATATGGACCCCGGCGAAGTGACCGTGGAGATTTTAGAGGGGCAGCCCGAGGGCTTAGCGCTGCGGTCTGTGTTTGATATACGTTGACCGGCTGCCTTTAAGTCAAAAAGTGGCAGACCAATTGAGAAGGTCAAAAGATTAAGACCAACGGACAGTTCACCGTTAGGGGCTCTGCCCCAAACCCCGCTGGGGATTTCATCCCCAGACCCCTTCTTAAGTGCGGCGGGTGCGGCGTTTTTGATGCAGGTACAGCCTTTTCAAGAAAAGAGACTGGTTATTTTTTTCTTAAGTTCACGCTTGTGGGACGGAACCCCAAGGTTTTAAGGTTTTGACCTCTGAATAGGCACTAGTGGTGTATCCAGCAATATTTTAAAGGAGAAATAAATGTTTTTGGCCGATAGTTTTAACCGCAAATACCGCGGAGCCGCGGGCGAACCTAACGGTGATTTGTCCGTTGGTCCATTCCTACTATGATTTATAAACGGATACACCACTAGGACGTGTTTGAAAATTCCTAAAAGCGCGAAATTTCGAATGAAACCGCCGCAATTTCGCGCTGGAATCCGGTTTTCAAACACGTCTTAGAGAGAACTATAAAGAAAATCTTTATAGTTCAAAAA
>JAISYE010000253.1 GCA_031297485.1 Clostridiales bacterium | reverse complement strand
GCCACAAGGGGCGGCGGCGCGGGACGTAATTTCGGCGGCGGGTTCGGCGGCTTCGGCAAGCCCGGCGGCGGCGGGTTCGGCGGCGGTCTGGGCGGCGGCTTCGGCAAGCCCGGCGGCGGGCGCTCCGGCGGCGGCGGCTCTACAAGAGGCGGCGGCGCGGGCAGGCGCTAGGAATTGGGCGCTGCCCCATAGGCGCTAACTTAAGGCTTGGGAAGGTCAAAAGATTAAAACCAACGGACAGTTCACCGTTAGGGGCCAACGAATAAACCATCGTTTAGGCCCCAAACCCCGCTGCGTCGAGCAAGCTCGACTATCGGGGACTCATCCCCAGACCCCTTCTTAAGGGCGTGAAGCGCAGCGCTTTTTGATGCAGGTACAGCCATCGTTCCGAAAGCCAAAGGATTGTTTTTTTCTTAAGTTGGCGTCTATGGGGCAGAACCCCATAGTCGCTGATTTAAGAAATATTTTAGGTCCGGTTCAGCTTCGCGCCCTTGATATACTCACACATGAAAACATCTTCGTCGGGCTTCGCCCGACTATCGCTAAAAATCTTTCAGTGTTTTCGTGTGTGAGCAACCAACAACCGGCGCAAACAGCGCATTTCTTTTCGCGCCTTAGGACGTGTTTGAAAACTTGATTCCGGTAGTCGAGCTTGCTCGACGCAGCGCGAAGCGTCGAGCAAGCTCGTCTATCATTGCGGCGGTTTCATTAGAAATTTCGCGCTTTAAGGAATTTTCAAACACGCCTTAGCATAACAAGCACGATTTAGCTTCGTCAAACATTGTCATAATTTCTCCCTCGCTGAAATCACGTTGTTCATATGTCAAACAAAACGCGGCTTTCCCGTTTACGGTTATCGCCCCGACTACCAAGTTGCTCGTTCCGAAAAGAGGCGGCGCGAAGAAAAAGTCGCTCAAATCAAAATTATTGTACTTACAATCCTTTTTGCCCAAGTTTGTAGTTCCAAGTCCCGCGAATTTCTCTCCGATTAGGATAGGTTCGAGAGTTTTCATCGCTTTATGGGGATGGTTTTCGTAAGGGTAAAAGTTTATCGCGTCGTGAATTTCATTAGACAGCGCAAGCATAAAAGCGGTTGCGACAGCATGTTTCTTTGGGTTATTCAATCGTTTGTGTATTTGAACGGAAATCGCTTTTGCGTTCGCCCAAAAAGTCTCATGCCGGTCATAATCGCAAGGCACGGAGACGCCGGACGTATAGTTGCCCATTGCGCCGTTCGGATTAGGACTAAGTATACCGCGTATGTTATTAGCCACGCCGATATATTTTGACGGCTTGGCACTTTGCGATTTGACGGCGCAAAACGCCGTTGCAATGCCGTCGTTTACCGTCACGCCGTGTGCCTTGCAGTTCGCAATCATCGTCCGAGTTTCGTCCTCAGTCATAAAAAACAGCTTGCGTAATGGCGAATGTGCTTTTATGTACGCAGCGTAGAGATTTTCAAAGTCCTGAACCGCATACCGCTTCCCACTGTTAGCGTAAGCGTGATTACAATATTTGGAGATAAGCCGGCCTGGGATACCGAGCCGCATATTTTTAGGCAACGCTTGTTCCCCCTGTATTACGGGCGGGTAAAGCGGCTCGCCTAATTCCGCGCCGTCAAGTGCGGACAAAAAATCGCGCAGGAAGAAATAATACGACAGGCCATCGCCTAAAACGTGATGCCCCACGGTTACAAATCCCGTGCTGACTCTGTCAGCAATAACCGACAATTTCACCAACGGGCTATTATCGAACGGATAGAAGTCAATTGTCCTTACGCCGTCTATAAACGATACCGTATCCTTTATAAAGTCACTTTCCGCGTTCTCAACCCGCTTGATTGTTAGTGCCGGCTGCGTTTTGCCAAAACTGTAACGCGCGGTGTTGTCCGTGTTTCCTATTTCGATAGCGGCGGTCAAAATCGGGTGTCGGCGCGTAACGGCAGACAAGGCACTTTTTATTTGTTCATCCGAAACGCGCCGGTTTATCTTTGCTCCGACAGATACATTTATTTCCGGCGCAAGAAGCAAATATCGTTCGTAATTAAGGAGTAACTCCGTTTTGTCGTCTTGCGGCCCACTATGATTGTTCTCGCGTTCACAACGACGGCGCGCCTGCTCGGGGGTGAGCTTCATCAGAAAATCGCGAAGCCTTGTGTCGGTTTTCCTGCCGTATGGCGACGCCCCGACAAACAGGGTATCTGCGCCGGCTATCCCGCCCGCGCAATCCACAGGTTTCGCTTCAGCTCCAACCGCCCGCGCAACAGCCTCAGTGAGAACCTTTGTGCTGCCGCGTTTTGTTTTGGATACATAAATAACAGCGTTCATTTTGCAGTCTCCTTGAGTAATAAGTTCTGACAACGCATTTATACTCACGAACGAACCATTTGCCAAACATGAAACCCTTAAGACCTTTCCCAAGCCTTAAGTTCGCACCTATGGGACTCGTCCCCGATAGTCGAGCTTGCTCGACGCAGCGCGAAGCGTCGAGCAAGCTCGACTATCATTGCGGCGGTTTCATTAGAAATTTCGCGCTTTAAGGAATTTTCAAACACGCCTTAAGTAGGTGAAGTGTGGCAAATCTCAACGTCCGCGAGTATAAGATGTTCTGATATTTTTCTGCGGTTGTTTTACGTCCGCCCTACCCCCATAGGCGCGAACTTAAGGTTCTGCCGCTTTTTGACCTTATACCCGCAAATCAAAAGCCAAGCCGTCGGGCTCCGGCAAGAGACTTTCAGCGCCGGGTTCCCGGGCTGTAACCGTAAAGGCGTCCTCCTGCCTGCAAAACGAATAGGCGCCCAGCGTAAAATTGTGTTCCGCCAGCTTGCCCGCCAACAAGCCTATGTGCTGCCGTACCAGCTTCTCGACTTTCTCGTCCTCCAGCCTGAATTGGCATACTATGTTCCGGCTGTTCTTTTGCAAGTAAGCCTCAAAACGTCCCAGGGCGGCAGTGTCCAGGGCAATAAGCGCGCTTGCGGAATCACCGCCCGTTTTTTTGCGGCGGCTGTCCTTGAACACATACAGCTCGCCGTTCATGGGTCTGTCTTGTATTTGCAAGGGTATCTGCAGGAAAATATCATGCTTTAATTGGGCTATAAATTCCAGCTTTTCCTGCACCCTCTGTACTTCCCGCAGCGCTTCCCCGGCTTCCGGCGTCTGCGCCCGCGCCAGTTCGCGGGATACCCTGTCCAGACTTTCATACATATCGCCGTAAAATTTATTCATTGCCTTTACGTCAGACTTTGCGGCGTCTATATGCAGCTTGTTCACTATAGCCTTGGCTTCCGGCCCCGCGTCCTTTAATATGCCCGCCGCTTCCCCGGGTTCCGCCGCCTGCCGAGCCGAACCAGACCGGGAACGACCTGCCGCCGTCTTTTCAATCTCCTCTTCCGCCATGCTTCCAAAGATCTCCCTCTTTGCCACGCTGCCGCTGGTACTTACTTGCGCGGCATTTTCAGGCATGTTGGAACCCATTTCTTTAGATGACGCGGCGGCGGTGGTTTCATTGGTCTGGTCCGGCCCTGACCGGGGAGGCTGCCCTGTCTGGTCGGTTGCTTGGTCTGGTCCTGTTTGGAAGTTCCGGCTCAGTTGGCTGATTTCAGTGTCCAAGCTTAGCGGGCCGGTTTGAGCCAGCGCCTGCGGCTGGTCTGGGCCGGTTTGCGCGGGTAAAGGCGCTCCTGTGCCCGGTGCGGGCGGATTACCTTGCGCGCCCGAGCCTAGTGGCACGGTCTGGGGCGTATTTGTCTGGGGCTGCGCTTGGGCTTGGTTTAGCCGTACCGCGTCAGGCGTGTTCGACGGAATACTCTCGTAAACTTTCCCCAGCCCCTCCGAACCACCGAAAAGCGCACGCAGCGCCGCGTTCTTCAAAACAGGGTCGGACAAGGACGCAATACTTTGCGCAAGGGCTTTTATCGCCTCGGATATGTTGGAATTACGGCCCAGCAATTCGTTTAACATTTCTGCGTTTTTCCCATTTATGCGCAGTTCGTTCGCCACAAAAAAAATCGCCTTGCCGCTGTCGGCGTTAAGCAATTTCAGCGCTTGGTTAAGTCGGCGCATGTTGGATTCGTTTACCGGCAATTGATTCTCCAGCAGCAGGCTGACAAGCTTAAGATTCTCCTCTGTGGGCGCAAACCCAAAGGATGCCAAAACATCGCCCAGCGTATGCTTTTCCGGCTGCATAGGCACGGCCTTTGCAGCCGCTTTAGGATTCTCTGGCGTTTCGCTGTGCGCCGCAGGTGATGGCAAATCCACAGCAGTATAATTTACGGAAATTTCCATACAAATACCCCGTTCTCCGTTTGCTTGTTCATTACAATTCACACCCAGACGGCCACCCAAATATCTTGATATTAAGAGCTTATCCTTAAATAAATTGGGTTTGTCTAAAAGCGATAAAAGCACAAGCAAGTTGTAATAAACCCATATAAGTGAAAGCATATTTCGGCGTGTTTCATATTGGGTTTAATCAGTAGACACATTTATTTCCAAGTGCATTAAAAAGCCTGTATTTATGCGGGAATTTAGCTGCTATGGGAAAATATGTGTCTACAACTTTTGAAACACGCCGTTTAGGA
>JAISYE010000252.1 GCA_031297485.1 Clostridiales bacterium | reverse complement strand
CGCAAATCTTGATTTTTTAAGGCTTGCAGACAAAAAAACGGACAACTTTTTTTGAAGCAAAAATGCCCGCTACGCCAGTTAAACCAAGGCTCGGGAAAAAATGGGTGCGTTTCTCCTGGTTTTTAAACACGTCCTGGTTGAATTACCCTGCCAGTTGTGATAAAATGGCGCATAAGAGAAAGGGGAGACGAATAAATGGATCCAAATAAGACTTTATCTTACCAAGAGTTTGTAGACGCCCTGCGGCAAAATCTATCGGCTATCTTTCAAGACTCGCTTAAGACCAACTTTGAAAAAAACATACGCACGCCGGACGGCGTAATGGCTGACGCGATTGTCGCGGTGATCGACAGGTCCAAGGAGGCGCGGATTAAGAATGCGATAGGGATGCAGACCAATATTTACACGCAAAAATTGTACGATCGTTATCAAAACGGCGAAAACTACGGGGACTTGGTGCTTTCCGTAGTAAGTAACCTTGAAGCGCATACAAGCGATGAATTTCTGGGGGAAAGCGTACGAGTCACAAAGGAAATGTCTTCCTATGAGACTATTGCGGACAAGCTGATTGTACTGCCGCAACCCTATGATAAAGACGATCCTATGAGCGGGAACGCCGCATTTGTATTTGAGGACATTGGTTTATTCTTATGCGCAATGGCCCGTGAAAACGAGAAGAATTACGGACTCTTGAACGTGCCAAAAGAATTTACCGAAATGTGGAACATGGATATGGCTGAGGTGCTGCACCACGCCTTGGAGAACACCGCGCGCCTCTTTCCCCCCAGACTGGTGCCGGACGGCTACCACTCCACCCGCTGGCAGACTGATGAAAGGTTTAACATATTAGACCCTGCCGCCAATATTCCAGGCGATCCAAATGACACTTATTTATTATCCAACAGCAACCAGGTGTTAGGTGTAGTGGCCTTGTTTTACCCCGGCGTGCAAGAGGCGATAGCGCGTTTGCTGCGGGACGATTATTATGCAGCGCCCTTTAACAATGAAATGCTGTTTATCCGCAGCGTATCCAGAACCGGAATGCCAAAGATGCGTGTGCTTATGCAGTATGGCTGCAAGCACAAGGGCGAAAGCGGCTTTTTTTCCAGTTATTTATTCCGATATCGGCGCACTGCCCGAAAATTGGAGAAGGTGCGGCTTTAAATGTCAGCAGGCACTGTATTGATGCGCGAAAACAATTACGGCGAAACCTGGGGACGGACAGACCGTAGGGGGCGAACTCTCATAGACGCGAACTTAAGAAAAAAAGGACCTTTCAAAATATGGGTGGTATCTAGGACGTGTTTGAAAACTGGATTCCGA
Organism: Clostridiales bacterium; assembly: GCA_031297485.1. Lineage (GTDB taxonomy): Bacteria > Bacillota > Clostridia > Lachnospirales > JAISYE01 > JAISYE01. The sequence continues at coordinate 8,395 of JAISYE010000252.1, read as the reverse complement.
TAGTCGAGCAAGCTCGACGCAGCGCGAAGCGTCGAGCTTGCTCGACTATCATTGCAGCGGTTTCATTCGAAATTTCGCGCTCTAAGGAATTTTCAGACACGCCTTAGAACGCTAGACTTTTGTAATTTTGGCACCAGTGTGGCATAGCAAGAGTTGAATACTCCAAGTTCCACCCAAATTTTGAAAGATCTGATTTTATATTGCCAAAAAATTTGCTCATGATATACAAATGATTTGGGCAATCGAATATCTGCCCCGCACGGATTCCTTATTCCGCCGCTTCCCAAATGATGGAAATATTCCCCGGCGCGGCGCTGCCGAGCGGGCAACCGGCGCATTTTTTGCCGCAATCCTTCACCGCGCAGACTTTCCGCAGATAGCCTGAACGGTGAAGAAACTCCAGGCGGACCGCTATTGCTTCCGGTGTGGTGTTCAACCGCTCCGCTATGTTCTCGTGAGAGAGCGTTCTTCCTTCTGACAACAAAGCCAATAGTTCCCGCAGCATAACGCGCCTCCTTTAGAAAAACAGCGAAGACACACGGAAGACGACCAATGACAAGAGCAGCGCCGTCGCCACATAATACCCCGCGATTCGCAATGTCCATTTCAGCGAGTGGTTTTCCAAATAGGTGGAAACAAGCGCGCTTACGCAGGGAACGGTGAAGGAGACGGCGAAAATGAAGGCCAGTGCTTCCGGTTTCGAGACGGCTTCGGCAAGGACGGCCCCGAAGTTTGCCGCCGTTTCGGTGCTTTTGGAAACGGCGCTTTCAAATATATTGCCGCTTCCCAGATAGAGGGCGCTGAGAACGCCTAACACGGCCTCTTTCGCAAAGGCCGCCGCGATGAATGCCATGAAAAGCTGCCAGCTAAGGCCGAAAAAGCGCGCAACCGGATCAATGAGATGGCCGGCTTTATAAATGACGCTGTTCTCCGCATTGCCGTCCGCAGTCCATGTGAGGCAGAAAAAGAGGACGGTTATGACAAATACGACCTTGTACGCCCGCAGGAATATGTCCTTTGACCGCAGCAGCATTGCTTTGAAGATTAGCCCCCATTTTGGTTTGTGATAAGGTGGCAGTTCCATGATCATGCCGATTCGCTCTTTTTCGGGGACAAGGCTCCGTCCGAAGACTTTGGCGGTGATCATTATATGAAGCGCCATGACCGCAAAAACCCCCAGCATGACAAACAACGTCCCCCAGCCGAAAAAGATGTTCGCCAATATCGGAATGACGGACAGAATCGCGGCGCAGGGAACCGCCCACAGGAGCGCCATCGCAAGCACCCGCTGCCCCCAGGTGTCAATCACCCGCGTTCCCGCCGTGCCGCCTATTGTGCAGCCAAGACTGACAAAGAAGGGCATTATCGCTTTCCCCTGCAATCCGAGTTTGCTCATTACGCCGTCAAACACGAAGGATACCCGCGCCATATAGCCTACATCTTCCAGAAGGCCAAAGACAAAGGTAATGCCGAACACAAAAGCGGCCATTCCGATGGCAAAAACAAAGGTGTTCAACACACTGCCGACAACGAGGGATGTCAAAAAAGCGCCGAGCCCCAAGTTTTGCAAGAACGCCGCCGCGGGCGGGCCGAGCAGGGAAGGAAGCAGGGTTGCCGCGCCGCCAATGGCAAAGAAGGGTATCATCGCCGCAATCAGCCCAACGATGCCGATGGCAATCGCAAGGAGCTTGCCACTGATATTGCTTGTGGCTATACGGTCAAACCGGGAGAAAGCGGCGGCGCTTTCCTTGGTTTTCTTCACCGCACCCTCAAGAAGGGTTTCTATCCATTTGAATTTAATGTCCGCTACCGCGAGTACGTCGGGTTCTGCGGGTTTTCCCGTGGAAGAAGCCGCCGTTTCGGGGAATACCGGCGGGGTTCTGATGACCGTTCCAGCGTTCTCAAGGGCATCGTAAAACGCGCCGTAGCTTTTCGGATCGGACGCGACAAAGGGGACTACCGGAATACCGAGCCGTTCTTCCAGCAGTTTCGCGTCAACCGCTATCCCTTTTTCTTTCGCCACGTCCATCATGTTGAGGAGGAGTATTGCAGGCACGTTAAGCGGCGCGAAATCGGCAAGCATATAGAGACTTCGTTCCAACTGTGAAGCGTCTGCGAGAATGCATACCACATCCGCGTCGCCCCCGGCAATGTAATCGCGGGTAACTATTTCTTCCTCCGATCCTGCGGAAAGGGAGTAACTGCCGGGCAGGTCGGCGGCAATGTACTGCCTCCCCTTGTGTTTGAAAGCGCCATCCTTTTTCTCGACCGTCTTTCCGGGCCAGTTCCCCACGTGTTGGCGTCCTCCGGTGAGAGTGTTGAACAGCGTTGATTTTCCCGAATTAGGCTGTCCCAAAAGGGCGATGACACGGGCGCTTGTTTTCGCGCGCCCGCCCTCGGATTTTTTCGTCTTCGCGTCTTCGCAGTATTCGCAACTCATGTGCTTACCTCCAATATAATTTTTTCTCCTTCGCGCCTGCTGAGCGCGATCATCGTGTCCCTGCTGTAGAGCAGAACGGGCAGATTTTTTTCGTTCCGCAGGACTTCCACGGGGCAGCCCGGCGTCAGACCGATGGCGGTGACGCGGCTCAAAAAGCGGAAACCGCCCTCCAGTTTTGCCACGTTGCCGATCGTACCGGGTTTTGAATTTACTATGCTTTGCATTTCGCTCCTCCTTATCAATTTCCCCTCTGGTTGTTAGTTATGGATAACTATAGAGGATAAATAAAACCGGCATGTCCCTGTATAAGGGCCTTCCGGTTTTTTACAAAATCAAACCATTTTTTCCGCTTTGTCAATTACCTCCTCTATGCCGCGATTCACCGCATCCAAGAAGTCGTAAACCACCAGTGTTTCATTTTCGCCCAGTCGTCCCATGAATTCACGCAAAACCGCAACCATGTTTTCATGATGTTTTTGATGCCCTTCACAGACACGCCCACCCAAGGCTGTAAGGCGGGAAAAGACTTCTTTACGATTGCCAGGTTTCTTGTAGGCCTCTATGAGACCCTTGTCCAGCAGCTTCTTCGTGACCTGGCTTACCGCCCCGCTCGTCATGCCCAAATGGCGCGCCAGCTCGCCGACGTTCGCGCCTTCTTGAGTCTTTATGGTCTCCAGCAGATGGACTTCCGCGTGATGAAGCGGGAAATCCACCCCATAGAGCCACGGGGTTTCCATTTCCTTGATGACAAGGTTCATCGTCCGGTACAATTTTTCGATTAAAATTTTTACATTTTTCATAGTAGCAATATTATATAGCAGATAAATAAAAATGTCAACAGGTTTTCAAAAAAATTTTTTACCTGTGCAATAGGTTTCTAATGAAAATGGCCCAAATAGCGAATTCATTTTAGGCAGGCAAAAATTCGGTACTCAGAAACCCATCCGCATTGCAGGGTTCAAAGGCAATTGCACAGGTAGAAAAATATTTGCTAAATCATAAGGCGAAGCGTAGGAATCAATACTCTGACTTCCATTTTGTCTAATTTGCCTTCGCTTTCGCCTTAAGTTCGCGCTTATGGGCAGAACCCTATAAGCGCGAACTTGAAAAAATAGCCAATCATTTTTCTTAAAAAGGCTGTACTTGCATCAAAAGCGCTGCGTCGAGCAAGCTCGACTATCGCATTCGCCGCCCTTAAGAAGGGGTCTGGGGGCCAACGGACAGTTCACCGTTAGGTCCCCAGCGGGGTTTGGGGCCTAACGATGGTTTGTTCGTTGGCCCCAAGGTTTTAATCTTTTGACATTCCCCTAACGGTGAACTGTCCGTTGGTCTTAATCTTTTGACCTTTCATATTCCTTAAGTTTGCCCGCCTTTATTTCCAGTACATCCTCAATATACCTGTCAACAATTTTTTCCTGATATCCCGCCCGAGCGTAACGCTCTACCAGTACCCCAATCGCCGCCAGTTCCGGCGCCGCCAAACGGCGCAGCTTGGCAAGCTCCGCCGGGGCAAGGGCAACGTCGGAAAGAGCGGCCTCGTAGTCCTCGGGCGAGTAACGCCACAGCCGGAGCCGCTCGCCGTAACGGGCCTTTATCTTGTCGGCCATTTGCAGACCGGTTGGGTCAAAGTCCCCGGCGTACCACAGAACGGTGTCCGCGCCCAATTTGTCCAGCAGCATCCATACCGCCCACCTGAATTGCCCGCCGGAGCAGACCGCGGCCGCCGGAGTATAATTGCGCTTGGCGGCGTCCGCAATGGCAGTCAGTACAGTTGGATTTTCCAGAATATATACGTTCTTCACGCTTTTGTGCGCGGGAAAGACCTCATCAATGTTCCAAAGGTTGGAGAGCGATATCACCACCGGCTCGCCGCTTTTGGCGAACCACTCCAGGCCGTCATGGCCGCCGCCGCTCTTTGTGCGCGCGCTTAACCCGTAGCAGGTGCAGACATTTGAGACATCGTCCTTTATTATTCCGGCGCGAAACAACAGCTCGTTGCGTTCCTCCGCGTTAGTGGGCGCGGTCTCGTCCAGCATCGCGCAAATCCCGTAAACAAGCAGCTTGCCCGCGTTGGTGCCGTCGTCAAAAAAATGCGGGTCCCGTGAGACCTGAGCCGCCAAAATCGGCAGCCGGCACAATTGCGTATTTTGTCCGGTTAAACGCGACATCGCCCGCGATACGTTCAACAGTGTTTTTTTTAATTCCACGGCGCCTTGCCCGTTGTTAAAATGCTTGCGCAGCAAGGCATAGGGCGGAACCTTGTGGCTGATTACAATCTCCAACCATTGTCCCGCCCTGCCTTCCAGCTGAGGCAGTGTTTCAGACCAAAAGCCTTCCCATTCCTTGGCCGCCTCGTCCCTAACCACCCGCGCGGGCCGCAGACCGCCGCCAAAGTAGGCGAGCACAACTTCCTCGAAACTTAAACCCTCGAACCGCGTACGTTTAAGCGCCTTCTCCAACTGCGCCGCCGTAACGCTTACACGCTTTCCGGTAAAATCCCGCCCCAAGAAGCCCCGCAGCGCCGCCACCTCTTCCGGCTCTGGGTCGGCAAGCTCTATGCTGCCGCATACATGCCCGTAGGATTTGTATTTTTCAGCCAAAGCCTCAAAGACACGGGTAAAGCCCGGCGTCTTTTTGAAATACGCCACACATTCACGCAGATTGTTCGCTGTCGCCGCCATTGTCAGTCACCAGCATTCTTTTCAGGCCGTTCCATATATACTGTATTGTTGTTATAAATTTAGAGTTGTTCGGCCGGTGCAGCTCATATATGGAAAGACTGGGCACGGTCTCATAATCGCCCCACAGCGCCTGGGAGTTTATTACAAAATTGAAATTAAACTCCACCATTAATTTAAACATGTCCTTTATATTCTTGTCGTCCACGCCGGCAAAGGCCTCGTCCAAGGATATAATCCTCGGAGCGTCGTCCGCGGCCGCGCCGTACTTTGCCACAACAGCCGAAAAGAGCGGAACATACATGGACATCGCTTTCTCTCCGCCGCTGAACTGGGAAAACACCCTGTTGGTCAGCTCCCGCTGACGCTCACCGGTCTTTACGTACAGCAGCTGGAACTCGAACCACTTGCGGTAATCCAATATGCCGCGCATCGCGTCATGCATGGTCTCCAAACTGTCCTTGTCAGCTATTTTTTTACGCGCCTGCTCTATTTTGGAATGAAAATGGTCCCGTATTTTGTCGTAGTCCTCGTCCCGGCGGATGGCCGCGTCCTTCTTCAGCAGCTCCACAAGCTCCCGGGTGTTCATTTCATCTTCCGTGTCGGCGCGCCTGCCGTTCCAGCGCAGACTGAGCGCCAGCCCGCTGGAGGTGTCCATGCGCTCCATAAGGCTGTTAATGCGCCGCACCCAGTTCTCACATTCGTAAATTTTGCGCGAGATAAGTTTCGCGATATTATTTCCAAGCACTTCCTCAAACAGCCGCCTGTCATTTTCACGTATCAGCAGCCTTTGTTCCTCTATGGCCTCTGCCAGCCGCGCGCTTAAACCGGCGAAAGGCACTTTTTTGCCGTCCACGCGGCATAAAATGTCTATACGCTTGTGCTTAAAGGGCAGCAGCGGCTCATTGGCAAACAGCTCCACCATCACCAAGTTGTAGTCCGCTAAGAATTGACTGTTCTGCACCATCCGGCTTTGAACCTCTGTGTTCATTTCAGCGGAATCCTTGTTGGGGAATGGATTCACGCTTTCCAAGCGGCTAGCCAGCCTCTCCAGGCTAGACGCGCCGCTCAGGTCGGGCGCGTTCTCCTCGCCGTCAAGGGCGTAGCCCAGGCTTAATTCCTCCGTTAAGGCCCGCCGCACCGCCGTGGCGCGCGTCTCCGCATCCCGCAGGGCCTCGGCCTTGGCCTCCAGGTCGGCGGCCAGCCGCTCAGCCTGTGCGCGGGAGGCGCTTACGGCTCCCAAAAGCTGGTCGCGGGCAGCGTTCAGCTCCGCTCCCCTGGCGACGCAGTATTCTATCTTAGCCTGCACTTCCTCATATCCGCTTAACCGCAATTTCTCATTAAGTGCTCCTTCTTCCGCGCGCAGTCTCCGCAGGGTCCTTTCCAGCTGGGACATCTCGTAATCCAATTCCTCGCGGTTGACTTCCAATTCCTCCAGCTGCAGCTTAAGGTCCGCTTCTTTTTCCAGGGCGGCAATCAGCCTGTGATGCTCTATTTCTGCCTCGGTCAGCGTGTGGCTGTAATTTTCCATACCTTCCTCAGCCTCAGAAAAAACTTCCACTGTGGCCGCGAGAGAGGTAAATTCGCGCAGCTTGACAACCTCAATCTGCAGCGTGTTAATGGCGCTCAGCACCGGGGTCAGCAACGCCCGTTGGCGCTCTACTTCCTTCTTTATTTCATCCAGCTTGAAATCCAATTCTGCCAGGACTCGCGCCGTTTCGTTGACCCCGGTTTCGTCAGGGAAGCGGGCGTATTCCGCGCGCAAGGCCTCGCGATCCGCTTCCAAGGCGGCGGCCCGCGCGTCAAGAGCGGCTAGTTCCGCGTCAACCGCCGTCAGCTTACCACGGATTTCCTCCATCAGCCGGCAGCGTTCGCGTTCACGCGCGGCCTCGCCGATATACCGCGACACATAGCTTCCGGAAGTGTTCCCGGCCAAGGCGCCTATACGATATTGCCCGCTGCTTTCTATATATGTGGCCGCGGCGTCTTGACCAAAGCCATAGCCTATAGCGCCAAAGGCCCCGCGAACCATGGCCTCCATGCTTTGCCCATACTCCGTGTCCGCGTTTATGGACGCGTCTATTTCCAATATATCCCTTATATTCGGTTTTACATTATTATTATAGAAAATATACTTATCGCATACCCCGCCATCCAGCCGCAGCACGTCGCCCTTGTGCTTATCAGGAATTACAAGGGCGTCCAGTACTCCCATGCGGTACAGCGCTTCCTCTATATTGTCGCGCTGCCTGTCCTCCAAATCGTCCTTAAAGCGCAGCATCTTATAAAACGGCGTAAAGGGTATGCCAAGTTCCTGAAGCCGGCGGCGGTTGGCGAGGGTTTCGGCGTCGCGCTCCGGCTCTACTTCGGGCAGGTTCTGCAAGTCCAATATTTCCTGTTCCAGCCCGCGCTTGTGTTCTTCCAGAGCCTTGCGCTCGGAAAGAAGCGCTCCGGCCAGTTCACCCTGGGCCTGCACCGCCGACATGTAGGGCTGCTGCAATAAGGCTCGCAAGCCCAGCGGATATTGGCTGTACACAAAATTTTCGCATTGCTGCCGCAATTCAGAGGCCAGAGTCTCCTCCACCGGAAACACACGGCATTCCCGCGCCCAATCACGCGCGGCGTCCGCCAGAAGTCCAAGGCTTTCCGCCAGCTGCGTCTCCTCGCGCTCGAAGTCTTCCGCGAGTTTGTCACGGTTAACGCCAAGGGAGTCCAGCTTCTCCTGCAAGGCATCACGCTCGGCCTTTCTGCCCGCCAGCGCCTCTATCTGCCTTCGCCCCTGCCTTAAAATACCCCTGTAGCGCTTTACGGCGTCTTTTGCCAAAATAAAATCGTAACCGGATTCCGGTTTAAATTCAGACTGAAAATGCCCGTGGTCCTCAAAGGCACAGTCGTTCGCGTATTGCCGCAGGTCATTGACAAGGTCTTCCAGGAGGTCCTGGAGCATCTCGCTTTCATCCCGCACCACCTTTAAGTCCTTTTCGCACTTGAGAAGCTGGCGTTTCTTCGCTTCCAGGCTTTCCCGCTTTTTGTCCACACGCGTGTCCGTGTCAGCGATATCCTCCTCCAGGGCTGTCAGGCGCTCCTTTAAAGAAAGGGCGTCGGCGTGGGTGCTCAACAGCTCGGCGCGGGTCCGCTCACATTGCGCCCGCTCCTGTTCCAGCGCGTCTATAGCGCGCTGGCCTGTCAGTATCGCGTCTGAATGGGAGTGCATCTCAGCCGTGAGGTCGTCCCGCTCCCTGGCCAGCTGACTTTGCCGCTTCAGGCAGCTAGCGCA
>JAISYE010000251.1 GCA_031297485.1 Clostridiales bacterium | reverse complement strand
TCCCTGCTGCTGGAACGCGCGGCAGCCGACGCGGAAACCGACGGCTATGCCGCGATAGAAGGTTATCCCCGAAAACGCGACAAACGCGAGGAATTCGACTACTACGGCCCTGTCAGGATTTTCGAGAACGCCGGATTCGTAAATATTTCTGAAAAGTATGATGTTGCAATTATGCGCCGCGAGTTTTGAGTTTTATTCTAAGGCGTGTTTGAAAATTCCTTAAAGCGCGAAATTTCGAATGAAACCGCTGCAATTTCGCGCTGGAATCCAATTTTCAAACATGCCATGGTAAACGATGGACAGCAAACCATCCAAATGTGGATTGTCTGGCAAAATGATGTGACAAGCAAAGGGATGCTTGTTTAGCCTCCTTTGCTCCGCAAACCTATTTTATTTCACCGCGCCCACGCTCGCTATATCTACTCGAATGTTTGTTTGAAGTGTCATATTCGCGAAGGCCTCCTCCCAGTTGCCGATGTACCGCATGTAGAGCCCGTAAAATCTCTTCCGCATTATCTCCCCGAACCCCAGCGCGTCCGCCTTATTCGCGGTAAGCCAGTCAAATGCCGCACCTATGTCCTCCTCAATTTCCGTCTCAAAGGCACTGCCCAGCGCGCTTATCGCGGGCGAACGCACTTCGCCTCTGCAGCAAATTCCGCCTGCCTCCAATTCTGGAACTTCCGATTGGAAAGCGTATTCCTCTACACTCCCTCGTATGTCCAGGGATATTTCACATACAGGCCAGCCGTTGTTATCGTAAAAACTAATTTCGCGCCTGCTTCCCGTCACATCCAAGGTCCCGCGTGTCTCATTCTCCCCTGAATCTCCGACCCCTGCGGTAACCGCCATTCCGCGTCCGCCTCCGGAAGTTCCGGCTCCGCCTGTTATCCATACGCACCCGCGAACGCGCTTGTCGTCCAGCCAACCCACAAGCCTGCCGCCCTTAATAACCGCCGCGCCGCCCAACCTGTATGTGCCGCCCTCAAGACGTATTTCCGGTATCAACGCGCTGTCTCCCGCCCGAAGCCCTGTTATCAGCCCCTGCAAATCCCTTGCCGGCTTGTCCGGCGGGTTGTTGCCGTAATAATCCGTTATAAACGTGCCCAGACAATCGATGTCCTCTGTCTCGCTTTCTATTATCGTCCTGGCATCAACCTTGGACGAAAGCATAATCACATTCCGGCCAACTTCCCTGCCTCGCAGCAGTGCGTCCATCGTTTCCCTGAACATGCCCTCGTTTTCAAATAAGCCGCTGCCCAGCACTATTGCCTCTGTGTGGCCGTAGTACATTTTTTTATCGGAACTGCCATCTATTTTCCGCATCGCGGCGCGTACAGTTTCCGCTGTCTCTGCCCGCGCAAACCTTTCCCCTGTTTTTTCTTTCTTGCTTTCCAGCCTGGGAAATTCCACTGTCACAGTGAACCGCCCTCGCGTGCTGTCTATGCCTATGGTATTTACATACGCCCTGTTCTCCAGTTCCGTCTTGTCCCAGCACCCGCTAAGCAGCATAAGCGCCGCCATAAGAATAATCCTATTTTTCACGTCCTGTCCTCCCGCGGTGACTGGAGCCAACGTCTGCCTCCGACTTCCGGAGTTTCGCCGCGATAATTATTAACAGCGGTATTATAATCATGTACGCCGCGCCAAAAGTATAGAAAATATATTTCTGGATTTCATAGACCTGCGCCTCGCTGCGCGGCAGCATTGCCAGCCCTAGTATCAGCGCCCCTGACACGGCAATATATACGCCGCGCCATTCTTTCTTAAATATATCCTTTAATAGCAGCGCTGAAAAAAATATTCCCGCGTTCATCACCGCGAAAACCGAAGAAATCCAAAAAACCATTACAATAGCGTCTTGCCGCTCTATAAACGAGCCTGGAAACTCTATGGCGTCCATCAGCTCCAGCACAGGCCATTGCTGTTCCCTTAAATCCGCCGCTCCGAATTTAGCGGTTGCAATCACAGTTGCCATAACCATCGCCGCGCCAATCAGACCTGCCGTTTTCACTAGGGCGGGACGGATCGCCGCCGCCTGACCCCCTTCCGATGCATTTATATAGGGAAACACTAACAGACACAACTCAATTCCCGTAAAGGACATACCCACTGTAACAGAACCTCTTATAAGCTCGCAGGCGTCCGCAAAGACCATAACTGGCATCAGGTTCGAAAAATCCGCGTCAGCGGCAGCCAGGAGAAAAAACACCAGCGTCAGTGGTGCGGTAATAAACAATAAAATCTCAGCAATACGGCCTCGCACCTCGTAACCGCACAGCGCCGCGTACACGCCGGCGCCCAGCATTAAGGCGCAAACCACAGTCCGCGGCGTTTCGGCAAGCATAGTCTGCTGAACTATTTCGCTGAAAATCCTCAATTCCATGGCCGAGCTGATTATTATTTTCGCGAACAAACCCAACCCCAGCAACACGCCTATTGGCTTCGATAAAATTTTGGAACTGTAATCCACAAAACCCTCGCCCGGGAATATTGCAGCCAAGGATGCAATCACGTATACACAGAGCATAGCCAGCGCGGCGCTTAAAATCACGACAAACCAACCGTCCCTGCCTGCCGCTTCTGCCGCCCGTCTGGGCAGCACCGTCACACCAGCGCCAAACACGTACAAAATAACCAGTGCCTGCAGCTGCCTGACAGAAATTTTTTCATTACACGAAAACATTAACCTCAACCCTTGGTTTTATTTCTGACGTACCACATTGTCCGGTTTCGCGAATATGGGCCTGCGTTTCATCATGAACAATGGCACTCTGAACAGCGTATCTTTAAAATCGCCATAATTATTTACTTCTCCTGACACAAATGGAAACATATACGGTATGCCAAAACTTTTAAGCGACGCCATATGAATCAGAATTATAATTGAGGCCAGGCAGAACCCATACAGCCCAAGTGCCGCCGCCATTATAAGAATCAAGTACTTCATAAGCCTGAACCCTGTCACCAGAGAAACGTGCGGAATCGCGAACCCGCAAATGCCCGTAAGCGCAATTACAATTACAACTATAGGGCTTGCCAGTCCCGCTTCAACGGCAGCCTGCCCAATAATCAGCCCACCCACTATTCCGATTGTGTTCCCTATAGGCCCGGGCAGACGCACTCCTGCTTCCCTCAGCAATTCAAAGGCGGCGTCCATAATCAGCACTTCTATTGCCGCTGGAAATGGCACAGGCATACGCGACTCCACTAGTTTGTAAATTAAGACAGTGGGCAGCATGGAGGGGTGATACAGCGTGGCGCTCAGGTACAGTCCCGGAAGTGTAACAGACAGTACTCCGGCTGTATACCGCAGGCAACGCAGCATGGACATGATACCCCAGCGCTGATAATAATCCTCCACAGCCTGAAAGAATGTGTTAAAGGTCGCGGGAATAATTAATACGAAGGGCGAATTGTCCACAATTATAACAATCCTTCCCTCCAAAACCGCCGCGGCCGATTTGTCAGGCCGTTCCGTTACTTGTGCCTGCGGCAGCGGCGAAAGCCAATTGCCCTCAATAAGCTGTTCGATATATCCGCTGTCCAATATGGCGTCTATGTTGATTCTCTCTATCCTTTTAAGCGCCTCCCCCAACACCTGAGGCCTCACTATACCCTCCATATATACCAACGCCACATCCGTCTGGCTTCTCCGCCCAACCCGCAGCTGCCTTATCTTTAAGTTCGGGTCGCGTATTCTGCGTCTTATCAGCGCGGTGTTCATCCGCATAACTTCCGTAAACGCTTCCTTGGAGCCCTGTATAACAACCTCCGTATCCGTCGCCTGTACGCCCCTGGTCGGGTACTTTCTTGTGGATATTATCAGAGCCTTTTTGTAACCGTCCAACAGCAGCGGGGTGTTGCCTGAAAGCACAGCAAACACCACGTCGTCCATTTCAGCAGTCTCCGTTATGTCAGCCGAAGATATCCCGCCGTCACGCAGGCCTTCGAATACATTGCCGGCCAGTTCCTCCACGCTTGGTTCCACATATCTGACAGAAATCATCAGGCTGTTGATTATGTTTACTTCCAGTTCCGCCCGATCTGTCATGTTATCTGCATAAATAACAAACACCCATTGCCTTCTCGTCTCCCCCACAGGAAACTTACGTTTTACTATATCACCGCAATCCTTAAAGGTCTTTTCAAGATAAGCTATGTTTTTATCCAACTCCCCACTTATTAGCATTTCAACTCACCCACAGAAATATATTTGCACATTCTAAATATTTATTGTATACTTTTCCACAATAACTATGCATGTATCAAAAATAATTTTGCAGAGTTCTACTCTACAGAGATGTCCAATGTGTGACACTTTCATGGAGTTCAGCTCTGCATTAAACATGGAGGTAATAAATGAAGGACGCAAACACAAAGGCCGGATATGATAACGACAGCATCACATCCTTAAAAGGCGCAGAACGAGTCAGAAAGCGGCCAGCGGTTATATTCGGCTCAGATGGTATCGAAGGTTGCCAACATTCTATTTTTGAAATATTGTCAAATTCTATAGATGAAGCACGGCAGGGTTTTGGAAACAAAATTGAAATAATCCGTCATACAGACAAATCCGTCACTGTCACAGACTATGGCCGCGGTATTCCCGTAGAATACAACGAAAAGGAGGGGAAATTTAATTGGGAATTAATTTTTTGCGAGCTGTATGCTGGCGGCAAATTCATAAACAATGACGAGGATGCCAACTACTCATTCAGTCTGGGGCTTAACGGTTTAGGGCTGTGCGCCACCCAGTACAGTTCCGAGTACATGAATGTCGCTGTCAGGCGCGACAGACAGGTATTCACTTTGCGTTTCGAGAAAGGCGAAAACGTCGGCGGGCTGCACAAGAAATCTTTGGATTCCGAAGCCGCCATCATCGCCGCCGGAAATTCCGGCCCCACAGGGACAAGTATAACCTGGCGGCCAGACATAGAAGTGTTCACAGACATAAACGTACCGTTGGATTATTTTTTAGAGACCATAAAACGCCAGGCAATAGTAAACGCCGGCCTGACATTCGAGCTTGTTGACGAATACACGGGCGAGAGTTATTCCTTCCTGTACGAAAACGGCATACAGGATTATCTAAACGAGCTTTGCGCCGCGCCCTTGACGCAGCCGCAGTTTTGGGAGTGCGATACAAAGGGCCGCGACAGGGAGGATAAACCGGAATATAAATTGAAGTTTCAAATAGCCTTTTGTTTCAACAGCGAAGTAAACAAAACGGAATACTTTCACAATTCCAGTTTTCTTGAACACGGCGGTTCTCCGGACAAGGCAGTGCGTTCAGCGTTTGTATGCGCGGTAGACAGCTATATTAAAACCGGAAATGGTTCCGGCAACGCTATTTACAAAAAAGATGAGAAAAAAATAGCATACACGGATGTTGAGGACAGCCTTGTGCTTATATCAAACTCTTTCTCCACAATAACAAGCTACGAGAACCAGACTAAAAAATCCATAACAAATAGGTTCATACAAGAGGCCATGACGGATTTTTTAAAGAAGCGGCTTGAGATATATTTTATTGAGAACAAGTCGGACGCGGATAAAATAGCGGCGCAAGTGCTGGTAAACAAACGCAGCCGCGAGTTAGCGGAAAAGACGCGGTTGTCCATAAAGAAAAAGCTGACGGGTGCCATTGACATAAACAACAGGGTCGAAAAGTTTGTAAACTGCCGTACCAAGAACGTGGAGCGCAGGGAGTTGTATATAGTTGAGGGCGACTCCGCGCTGGGTTCCTGCAAGATGGGCCGCGACGCGGAATTCCAGGCAATAATGCCTGTGCGGGGCAAAATATTAAACTGCCTTAAAGCGGATTACAAAAAAATCCTCAACAATGAAATAATCACGGACTTATTGCGCGTGCTGGGCTGCGGCGTTGAAATCCGGAGCAAGCATTCGGAACTTAATTCCTTCGACCTGTCACAGTTAAAATGGAGCAAGATAATAATCTGCACTGACGCCGACGTGGATGGCTTCCAGATACGGACGCTGATTTTAACTATGCTGTACAGCCTTGTGCCAACGCTTATAGATGAAAAAAAAGTTTTTATAGCGGAATCGCCGCTGTATGAAATAACCGCGCATAAGAAAATTTTTTTCGCCTACAGCGACAAGGAAAAAAACGATATAGTAAAGAAGCTGTCCGGCAAGTATTCCATACAGCGTTCCAAAGGTCTTGGAGAAAACGAGCCGGAAATGATGTGGCAAACCACTATGAATCCTGAAACCCGCAAGCTGATTATGGTGCTTCCGGATGAAGCGCAGCACGCGCGCGAAATTTTCGAAATGCTGCTGGGTGACAACCTACGCGGACGTAAGGAGCACATCGAACAAGTAGGGCACAAATATATCGACTTAAGCGAAACAGTATAAGGAGGATAACATGGATAATGTTACAATGCAGCCGATAACAGACACCTTGGAACTTAACTACATGCCCTATGCCATGAGCGTAATCGTCTCCCGCGCCATACCCGAAATAGACGGCTTCAAGCCGGCCCACCGCAAACTGCTGTTTACCATGTACAAGATGGGGTTGCTTACTGGAGCGCGGATAAAGTCCGCCGATGTTGTGGGGCAGACAATGAGGCTTCATCCTCACGGCGACGGGCCTATCTATGAGACCCTGGTACGGCTGACGCGGGGGAACGACGCGCTGCTGCATCCGTTTATTGATTCCAAAGGGAATTTCGGCAAGCAGTATTCCAGGGACATGGCCTACGCGGCCAGCCGTTACACCGAGGTAAAGCTTGACGAAATCTGCACCCAGCTTTTTTCTGACATTGACAAAGACACGGTGGATTTTATAGATAACTATAACGGCAGCATGAAGGAGCCCGTGTTGTTCCCATCCACTTTCCCTAATATACTTGTCACTTCCAACCAAGGGATTGCCGTGGGCATGGCGAGTTCCATATGCAGCTTTAATCTAAAAGAGGTGTGCGCGGCCACAATAAAATATATTGAAGACAAGGACTGCGATATCTCCGAGTATCTGCTGGCGCCGGATTTTTCTACCGGCGGGGATCTGCTGTACAACAAGAAGGACCTGGACGAAATATACGCCACCGGGCGCGGCGGCATAAGACTGCGCGCGAAATACCGATACGACAAGAAAAACAGCTGCGTTGAAGTTTTTGAAATACCATATACCACTACAATCGAGGCTATCATTGATAAAATAATCGCGCTGACTAAAGCCAATAAAATACGCGACATAACCGACGTGCGCGACGAAACCGACCTTAACGGTCTTAAAATAGCCATAGACATTAAGCGGAGCGCGAACCCGGACATTATCATGCATAAACTGTATGGCATGACGACGCTTTCGGACACATTCAGCTGTAATTTCAACATTCTGGTGGACGGTCATCCTTACACCATGGGCATAAAGGCAATACTTGACGCCTGGCTTAACTTCCGCAGGGGATGCATAACCCGCCAGCTAATTTTCGATATTTCAAAAAAAGAGGAACGGCTGCACTTGCTGCTTGGACTTTCCAAACTGCTGCTGGACATCGACAAGGCTATAAGAATAATCCGCAATACGGAGGAGGACGCGCGGGTTATCCCCAACCTTATGGACGGGTTTGACATTGATAAGCCTCAAGCTGAATTTATAGCCGAAATAAAACTGCGGAACCTGAACAAGGAATATTTATTGAAACAGACAAACGAGCTGGATAAACTGAAGAAAGAAATAGAGAATTTAAGAAACACGCTCTCCAGCGAGAAAAAGATAAACAAGATGATATGCGCCCAGTTAAAAGTCATATCCGAGAAATACGGCAAACCGCGCAGGACAAACATAGTATACGAGGAAGAAATGCTGGAAATACCGGAAGACAACCTGATAGACGACTACGCATTAAAGCTGTTCCTTACGGAGCACGGCTATTTCAAGAAAATATCGCTGGTGTCCCTGCGCTCCTCCGGAGGGCACAATGTAAAAGAGGACGACCGGATAATTCAAGAACTGGAGACCAGCAATAGAAGCGACGTTTTATTCTTTTCCCAGCTTGGCAATGTATACAAAGCCAGGGCCTACGAGTTTGCGGACTCGAAGGCTTCCAGTCTTGGTGAATATCTTTCCAACGTGCTGGAACTTGCGGAAGGCGAAAAAATAATATACTTGACAGCTACCAGCGACTACACGGGTTTCATGATTTTCGCCTTTGAAAACGGTAAAATCGCCAAGGTCAGTATGGACTGTTACGCCACAAAAAACCGCAAGAAACTGATTAACGCCTACTCGCTTAACTCGCCGCTTATTTTTATCCAGCATATTTTAAACGACACGGATTTGCTGGCGGTGCGCGACACCGACAAGGCGACGCTGTTTGACACATCCCTTATCAGTCTTAAGGCGACTAAGCAATCCAACGGAATTCAGGTTTATTCGCTTAAGAAAAACAGCCGGATGACTCAGGTAATTCCCCTGGAGAATTTTGTTACGGACGATCCGGATTATTACAGGACGACCGTGCTGCCATCCACTGGGCACTTCATAACCGAACGGGATAAGGCGGCCAACATTAAAATTAAAAAAGAGGAGTGAATGGATATGATATCAGCATCAATGAAAGAAATGTTAAAGGGCAGCTCGGTTATCAGGGCCATGTTCGAGGAAGGGCGGCGGCTTAACGCCATTTACGGCGAGGAAAACGTTTTTGACTTCAGCCTGGGAAACCCGAGCGTGCCTCCGCCGGCAGAAATAGAGAAAGTCATAAATGAAGTCTTGCGGGAGGAATCTCCTACTGTCCTTCACGGCTATATGAGCAACATGGGATACGAAAGCGCGCGCAGCGCCATAGCCAGCGCGCTTAACAATGAATTCGGCGAAAATTTTACAGAAGCCGGCATTATAATGACAGTGGGCGCGGCAGGCGCGTTGAACACTGTCTTTAAAACCATATTGGACCCAGGAGACGAAGTGATTGTTTTTGCCCCTTTTTTTACCGAATATAAAAATTACGTAGCCAATTACTGCGGCCGCATAATAATATCACTTCCGGACCCCGTAACTCTGGCGCCGGATTTAAAGGCTTTTGAAACACTTTTCACCGAAAGGACCAAGGCGGTTATTATAAACTCGCCCAACAATCCAACAGGCGTTATTTATGACGAAAACACGATAAAGGGCATATGCGGAATTCTTTACGCAAAACAGCGCCAGTACGGGCACGAGATATACCTGGTATCTGACGAACCCTATCGGCAGCTGGTATACAGCGACGCGAAGCCGCCTTTTTTAACAAAATATTACGACAACACATTTGTCGCGTATTCCTTCAGCAAGACCCTTTCACTGCCTGGCGAACGCATTGGATACCTGGCTGTGCCCGGCAGGATGTCCGGCTTTGAGGAAATAATGGGCGGCCTGACTGTCGCGAACCGCATACTGGGCTTTGTAAACGCGCCCTCGCTATTTCAAAAGGTTGTGGCGCGCTGCATAAACATGTGCTGCGATATTTCAACATACCGCCGCAACAGGGATGTGCTCTACAGCGAGCTTACCCGCCTGGGGTTTGAGTGCGTGAAGCCGGAAGGCGCGTTCTACATGTATCCGAAGTCGCCGGACGCTGACGACGCGAGGTTTTGCGGCACAGCAAAAAAATATAATATCTTACTTGTGCCGGGGTCGGCTTTTGGATATGGCGGACATTTCAGGCTGGCCTACTGCACAAGCCGCGAGAAAGTGGAGAAGTCGATTGCCGCTTTCGAGAAACTGGCGGAAGATGTATTTGGCCGCAAATAAGGAAAATTTGATTTGTCAGGAATTTCGTAATAAACACCCTATATATCTCGCGAACGAATACATTTTCCAAACGAGACGCGAGCGAACTGTGTTCACCCGCACCTCCGCGGCAAATTTCGACGTTCGCGAATATAGCTTGAAAGGAGCAGTTATTATAGATGACGCAACAAATTTGAGAATTTGAGCATAAGGCTTGACAGGGATTTAGTGCTTATTCATGAATAAAACAGAATGTCTTAAATACTGGATTTGCTAAATGCAGAAATGGCGCAAAATCAGTACTCCCGTTTATTAAGGGATAGACCCTTAAAAGACCAGGCGGACAAAGTTTTCAGCGCAATGGGCATGAGTTTTGCCACCGCAATTACCGTATTTGTGCGTCAAGCAGTCAGAGAGAAAAACTCCCCTTTGAAATCTCCCTCACGGACAGTGAGAGCAAAGCTATCTCTATGCGGGGGAAGCAATGGCGGCTTCCGAACGTATATGGGCAATCATCAACGCAGAACGGCACGGACAAAATGACATTAGAGGAAATAGACGCAGAAATCGCGGCTACCCGCGCTGAACCGAGAGTGCGAGGGGCCGGGGTATGACAGCGTTCCGGGCGGTTCCGGACACAAACATCCTCGTATCGGCCTCTTGGCGCCTCACGGCAATCCCGCGAAGATATACAATATGTTCCTTACAGGAACA
>JAISYE010000250.1 GCA_031297485.1 Clostridiales bacterium | reverse complement strand
CGCCCCTTGACCCCATCTTAAGGGCGGCTAGTGCAGCGTTTAGCCCACCACCTAAGGTTTTAAGGTCTTGACCTCTGAATAGACACGAATTTAACGCGCTTCGCCGCTGTCAGCTCTGATTTGTTCTTGGTTTTCGAGTGAAAATGTGATATACTAAGCATACTGGTTTCTACACTAAGGCATATTTGAAAATTCCTTAAAGCGCGAAATTTCGAATAAAACCGCTGTAATGATAGTCGAGCTTGCTCGACGCTTCGCGCTGGAATCAAGTTTTCAAACACGTCCTAAGGCGCGAAAAGAAAGGCACTTTTCGCGCCGGTTGTTGGTTGCTCACACACGAAAACACTGAATGATTTTTAGCGATAGTCGGGCGAAGCCCGACGAAGATGTTTTCGTGTATGAGTATAATACGGCACGATTAGGGGCGCGAATATGCATATCAGCTGTAAAAAGCTGTGGAAGATACTGATAAACCGTGATATGCTGAAGCGCCTCGCGAGCCAAACGGGGATAAGCGCGGCTTCGTTGACGAAACTCTCCCAAGGCGAAAACATGAACATAGAGATTCTCGTGAAATATGCGCCGCGCTTGACTGCGCGTTGGACGATATAACGTACTGCCTGGCGGCGAAGCGGATGATAAGGAGGCGCGGGGAAACTAATGGACTTAAAACGATTCAAGAGCGTCCTCGCTGTGGGCGAGACGGTGGCGGTGGAGTTCAAACGCTGCGGAGCGGGGATTGAAGCCGACGCCTACGAAACCGTCTGCGCGTTCCTGAACCGCTTCGGCGGCGACGTTTACCTCGGCGTAGAGGACGATGGCACGGTCAGCGGCGTTCCCGAAAAAGCCGCGCCGGATATGGTGAAAAACTTCATCAATATGGTCGGCAATCCCGACGCGATTTCGCCTACGGCCTACCTTGCGCCCGAAGTGTTCCAATATGAGGGCAAGACCGTAATCCATATCCGTGTCCCCGTTTCCGCTGACGTTCACACCTATAAAAGGGTTGTGTACGACCGCGCGGGTGACGCAGACATACGGGTTAAAGGCACGAACCGCATAGCGGAGATGTATATCCGCAAGCACAATATTTTCACCGAACGCCGCGTATTCAAGTATGTGACAGAGGAAGATTTACGGCTCGACCTTATACCGCGATTACGGCAAATGGCGGTGAACCGTATTATCGACCACCCGTGGGGAATGCTCGGCGACCTTGAAATGCTCAAAAGTGCGGGGCTTTACGGCGAGGACAAAGCGACGGGTGACAAGGGGTATCTGCTCGCGGCGGTTATGCTGCTCGGCAAGGACGACGTGATTCGTTCCGTCGTCCCCGCCTACCGCACCGACGCTCTGCTCCGTAAGGTGAATGTAGACCGCTATGATGACAGGCTAATGGTGCAGACGAACCTCATTGAGAGCTACGGGCTTTTAATGGGTTTCGCCGAAAAGCACCTGTGGGATAAGTTCTATTTGGAGGACGATGCGAGAATCAGTCTCCGCAACGCCATAGCGCGGGAAATACTCGCGAACACGCTGATGCACCGCGAGTTCACAAGTTCCTATGTGGCGAAGTTTGTGATTGAAAAAGACCGAATGTTCACAGAAAACGCCAACCGCGCCGCGAGCGATAACCCGATTACGCCGGAGAACCTTGAACCGAACCCAAAGAACCCGATTGTGGCGGCGTTTTTCCGCAATATCGGACTTGCGGACGAACTCGGTTCCGGCGTTCGCAAGCTGTTTCGGTACGTTACGCGCTACTCCGGCAAAGACCCTCAACTGCTGGACGGTGACGTGTTTCGGACGATAGTGCCCCTTGACGACAGCTATTCCTTCGATGCGAAGCTCGGTGAAAATCAAAGGGCGAAATCAAAGGGCAAAATTTGCACTTTGAATTGTACTTTGTCTGAAAAAACGATAATTGAGTTTGTGCGGAACAACCCAAGCGCGACGCAGGACGCAATCTCAAAGGCAATCGGGCGGTCAGTCAGAACCGTGAAAACCGATATGGCGCATTTAAGGGAAATTGGGCTACTGGTACGCGAGGGCTCGAAGATGAAAGGCACTTGGGTTGTGAAAGAACCTTAACTGTGGGGTGGTGGGTCAAATGTGTTGATGGCAATTTGTGACACCGCATAATTAAGAGAGTTCAATTAATCCATTAACGCGTTTAGCCCACTGCCCGATATTGGAAATGGATTTTCCTAGGGGCGGTCGCATAAGCGCGAACTTAAGAAGAAAATATACCTGCATCAAAAGCGCTGCACTCGCCTCCCTTAAGAAGGGGTCTGCGTCGAGCAAGCTCGACTATCGGGGATGAAATCCCCAGCGGGGTTTGGGGCCAACGAACAAACCATCGTTAGGCCCCTAACGGTGAACTGTCCGTTGGTCTTAATCTTTTGACCTTCCAAGCCTTAAGTTCGCACTATGGGGGCGAACCGCGTCTGCCGCGCCCATTTATTCCCGAAAGGACTGACCCAAATGCGTTTAACAGGCGCTGAAATTTTAATTGAATGTTTGCTGGAGCATGGCGTGGACACTATATTCGGATATCCCGGCGGCCAGGTGCTGTTCATATACGACGCGCTGTACAAGTATCAGCAAAAAATCCGGCATATACTCACGGCGCACGAGCAGGGCGCAGCCCACGCGGCGGACGGTTACGCGCGCACAACAGGGCGCGCGGGGGTCTGCTTGGCCACCAGCGGTCCAGGCGCTACAAACCTGGTGACGGGAATCGCCACGGCGTACATGGATTCGACGCCGCTGATAGCCATAACCGGAAACGTTTCAACTCCGCTGCTGGGCAAAGACAGTTTTCAGGAAGTAGACATCGCGGGTATAACCATGCCCATCACAAAGCATAATTTCATAGTCAAAGATGTCCGTACCATAGCGGAAACCGTGCGCCGCGCGTTCCGCATAGCCATGGAAGGCAGGCCCGGCCCGGTGCTGATAGACATAACAAAGGACGCGACCGCCAGCGCGTGCGAGTACGAGCGGCGCCAGCCGCAAGCGGCCGCGCGGCTGACGGGCACAATAACCCAAGCCTCGCTTGAAAAGGCCGCGGAACTGATAAACGAGGCAAAACGCCCGTTTGTGTACGGAGGCGGCGGCATAATCCTTTCCGGCGCGTCGGAGGAATTTAAAAACCTGGTGGAACTCGCGGACGCGCCTGCCGGCTTAAGTACTATGGGCCTTGGCGGACTGCCGTCCAGCCATCCGAATTTTACCGGCATGATTGGAATGCACGGCTCCAAAGCCTCCAATATGGCCATAACGGAATGCGACCTGCTCATAGCGGTAGGCGCGCGGTTTTCTGAAAGGGTCGTAAGCAATGTGGAACGGTTCGCTCCTAACGCGAAAATTTTGCATATAGACGTAGACGCGGCGGAAATAAACAAAAATGTCTTCACACACGCCTATATCGTGGGCGACTTAAAAGAGACCCTCGCGCGCCTGACACCTTTGCTGCGCGAACAGCGCCGCAGGGAATGGCGGGCCAGGGCCGCGGACAACCTGGCGAAATACCCTGTTAAATACGTAAACGACGATGTTTTTAAGCCCCAGTACTGTATCCACAAAGTGGGCGAAGCCGTGCGCAGCCGCAAGGACATAATTATCACCACTGACGTTGGCCAGCACCAGATATGGGCCTGCCAGCTGATACCCTTCGAGAGGCCGCGAATGCTGGCGACCTCCGGCGGCATGGGCACCATGGGTTTCGGCCTTGGCGCCGCCATTGGCGCGGCCATCGGCAACCCGGGAAAGACGGTTATAAATATTTCAGGCGACGGCTGTTTCCGCATGAACAATATCGAACTTGCCACAGCAGTTGAATACAACGCGCGGGTAATTGACATTATAATAAACAACCATACCCTCGGCATGGTGCGGCAATGGCAGAAACTCTTTTACGGCGGGCGGTTTTCCCATACAACCCTTAACCGCACTACGGATTTCGCAAAAATCGCGGAAGCGTACAAGGCCCTGGGCATAACCGCGGCGACACAGCATGAGTTCGACCGGGCGCTGGGCAAGGCCCTGGCGGTTAAGGGGCCTGTGGTGATAAACTGCGAGGTAGGCCCTGACGACAACGTGTTTCCGATGGTATCGCCCGGCGCTGGCATAGATGAGGTCCGGTTTAATTAAGGAGGCGTTTTTTGAATGGAAAAGTTCGGCTGGTGTTTTATAGGATGTGGTTCCATAACGCGGCGCGTGCTGCGCGACCTGCCGAATACGCAGTCCGGCAGTTTCCCCGCCGCGGTTTATTCCCGCAATTTCGAGCGCGCGCGGCAGTTTGCGCAAATCAGCGGCGCGCGGGCGTACCGCACGGCAGAGGAAGCGATGTCCGATCCGGAGGTTAAGGCCGTGTATGTGGCGACGCCCAACAGTTCCCACAAGGAATACACCATGCTGGCGCTGGAACGCGGATTGCCCGTGCTGTGCGAAAAACCGCTCGCGCTTACACGCGGCGAAGCGGAAGAAATGATAGATATGGCGGTCAAAAAAGGCGTATATTTATCAGAAGCCATGTGGACCGGGCATAATCCCGTGATACAATGGGCGCGCAGCCGGATAGACGACGGCAGGATAGGGCTGGTCCGCTCCCTGTATGCCTCGTTTTCGTTTTATCATCCCTTTGACATGGAATCGCGGCTGTACGACCCCGCGCTTGGCGGCGGCGCCCTGCTGGACCTGGGCGTGTACACCGTGGCCCTGACGCAGATGGTTTACGGCTTCCACCCCGCTATAATTGATGTAATGTCCGCCGCAGCCCCAACCGGAGTGGATAAGATGTGCGCGGTCAACTTCCGTTACCGCACCGGCGGTATTTCCAGGATGTTTTTCGGGTTTACGTCCACTGAACCCCAAGACGCGATTATAGGCGGCGAGAAAGGTCATATCGTCATACCGCATTTCTGGGCGCCAAAAAGCGCCGCCCTGGTTCGGGAAAGACCGGATGAGCCGCGCTCCACAGAGGCTTATCAAATGGATTTCCCCGGCGAGGGCTATCAATTTGAGTTCGACGCAGTTGTGGACGACATTCTGCGTGGACGCAAGCAAAATTCCACTATCAGCCATAAGTTCTCGCTGGCGGTTATGGGGCTGCTGGATGAAATACGGGAAGAAATGTCAACCTCAAAAGGCAGCCTGGACCCGCTCATGCTGTGAATATCAAAAGGCTCAGGGCGGACCGCGTCCGCCCGCTTAACATCACAAATGACCTGTTATACACGCGGACGAATACATTTTCCGAACGGGCCGCAGGCGCGCTGGATTCTGCCCGCAGCCCGCGGCAAATCTTAACCTTCGCGGGTATAACTCAGCTGGGTCCGGAACTTCCGGGGAAAGGTACGGATGCTATGAGGCGGCTTTTATTTGTACTAATAAATACCTGCGTGCTGGCGTCAGGCATGCCGCGCCATATAGCGCGCGGCTCGCCTGTGCCGGCCTATGTAAGCACGGCCACACGCGTTGACATGTCGGAAAATCGCATAGTATGCGAAAGCAATAATTTCCACATAAACCTTACATCCCTCTGGTCCAATTATCTTTCGGCAGAACGGGAGTCTGTTGACGGCGCGACCGAGGCCGGAACTCCCGAAGTGCTGGAAAAAATAAACTTTTACTACGAACCGCAAGATAAATTGCTGAAACCAGCGTATTTAATCTCAATTTTGATATATGACAAGTCCAGCCGCAACGACATAACACAGCGCAAAATTCTGGAAACCACAGACTATATTATAGCGGCGGACACAACAGAAGAAAATCCTTTTACCAATCCGACGGACATGGGCCTGTTCGACCGGTTTTTAAAAGAGGCCAACGACGACGCCTTTGTGGCCAACATGATAAAGATTCCGTTCCCCATATCGCAGACACAGTCAATATACAATTCCGTGTTTGTGAACGGAAGCAAGGTCCGCGGGGAAACCTTCACCGGCGTAAACGGCGTGGTATACATTCCTGTCCGCGCGCCCGCCGAGGCCCTGGGCTATCAAATCGACTGGCTGCCCAGCGAGCGCGTTGTGTTTGTATCCGGTTTTGGTACGTTCTATGTGTTTTCCGCCGACGGCAAAATTCCGAACCCGGACTATATAACGTTCATGCTTAACGGCGTGGCCTATGTGCCGACTTTGTTCTTCGCAAGCGTGCTAAAGGCTAATGTTGAAATAGACGAACGCAAAAATGTTTTCATAGATAAATTATTTGAATAGAGGTGCGCGCTGCTATGCAGCCATTTAGACCTTTTTCGGCGGGACCGGAGCCTCCGGCGGAGAATAAGGTAAGGATACTTCTGGCGGAGGACGACGACATAATAGCGTCGGGGCTTGTCTACGCGCTGGAAAACGAAGGCTATTCCGTAACGCGCCGCGCCACCGTGGCCGATTCCCTGGCGGCGGCTGAATCCGCCGGGGCCGGAACCTCCGGCTTCGATTTAGCGGTTTTGGACTTAAGCCTGCCTGACGGCACGGGCTTTGAAATTTGCCGGCGGCTGAAGGAATCCGGAACTTCCGGGGTAATTTTCCTTACAGCGGTGGACGACGAAGGCAACACAGTCCGCGCCTTTGATCTTGGCGCGGACGACTACGTAACCAAACCCTTCCGCCTGCGCGAGTTTCTCTCTCGGATCAAGGCGGTGCTTCGCCGTGCCGGAAGCTCCGGTCCCGCCGGAAGCTCGGACCCCGGCGGAAGCTCTGACCCCGGCGTAAGCTCGGACCCTGGCGGCGCTGTAATAACCCTTGGCCCGTTAAGTATCAACACCCGAACCGCGAAGGTCTTCGCCTCCGGAACTTCCGGCTCCGGTGGCCGGAACCTCCGAAACGGGACCGAAATAACGCTTACCGCCATGGAATACCGCCTGCTGCTCGTATTTGCCCAGCACAAAGGTCAGGTGCTTACCCGAGGGCAGCTGCTTGAGAAACTATGGGACGACGCGGGGAATTTTGTAAATGACAACACGCTTACAGTTTGCATAAAGCGTCTGCGCGAAAAATTGGCGGGGCTGGAACTGCCTGGCGGGGAGACGATAATTCAAACGGTGCGGGGCATGGGGTACAGGACATGAGTACAGAAGTTAAACGCCTGATAATAATAATGTTTTCTATTTTCATAATCACGTCTGCCGCCGATTTTTATGTCTCAATGGCGGCAGGCGTGATTTGTCTTGTGGGTATGGCGGCGTTATGCGCTGCCTTCGGCCTGTTCACCCGCAGGCGTCACAAGCGTCTCGGCGAGTTGTCCGCCTACCTGCGCAGGCTGGCCCGTTCGGAAGTTCCGGCCCCCTATGACACAGACATACGCGACTACGACGAAGGCGAACTTTCGATTTTGAAGAATGAAATCCATAAACTTGTCACACGGCTGTCAGAAAACGTGGCCGCGCTGCAAAAGGACAAAGCCGGCCTGCGAAACGCCCTGGCGGATATTTCCCACCAGCTGAAGACACCGCTTACCTCGCTCTCCATGATGGCGGAACTCTTGGAGGACGACACGCTTTCAAAAGAAAAACGACAAGAATTTACAAAAAATTTAAGCACAGAACTGGCCCACATGGAATGGCTGGCCCTGACCCTATTGAAAATGGCGAAACTGGACGCCGATTCCGGTGGGACCGGAGCCTCCGGCGGGACCGGAGCCTCCGGCGGGACCGGAACCTCCGGTGATTTTAAGCTGCGGCCTGTATCTGTCCAAGACTTGATAGACGACGCGCTGGCGGCGCTGAAAATCCTGCTGGGCGCGCAGGGGCAGCGGGTGCGTGTGGAAGGCGGCGTGCCGATGACCGTTATCTGCGACAAGCAATGGACATCCGAAGCTCTGGCAAATATTTTAAAAAACGCTTCGGAACACTCGCCGCAAAACAGCGATTTATATGTACGGTACGGTGAGAACCCGCTGTGCAAGTGGATTTCAGTAAAAGACAGCGGGCCGGGCGTAAGCCGCCAAGACCTGCCGCGCCTGTTCCAGCGTTTTTACAGGGGAAGCGGCCGGGACCCGCTCCGGAACCGCCGCGGCGCCGGACTTGGGCTTTCCTTCAGTTTGGCGGTTATGCGCCGCCAAAACGGCGACATTGAAGCGGCTAACGACGGCGGCGCGGTCTTTACTTTAAAATTCTATCCTATGTTTAAATCCACATTTGGGTGGGAATCCAAATGACATTTGCAATGTCAAAAGTATTCGCTTTTGACTGGGGCCGGAACATCCGGTGTAACGGACACTTCACCGTTAAGAATCCACATCCGAGGTTAGAAGTGTATCCGTTTACAAACCACAATATGGTCGAACTATGTTCGCCCGCGCCCTCATATGCGCAAACATAGGGAAAGGTCAAAACCTTAAGACCTTGGGGCTCTGCCCCAAACCCCGCTGGGGACTTCGCCCCCGATAGTCGAGCTTGCTCGACGCAGACCCCTTTTTAAGGGCGGCGAGGGCGGCGCTTTTTTATTCAGGTAGAGCCTTTTTAAGAAAAGGGATTGTTTATTTTTTTTTAAGTTCGCGCTTATGGGACTTCGTCCCCGATAGTCGAGCTTGCTC
>JAISYE010000249.1 GCA_031297485.1 Clostridiales bacterium | reverse complement strand
AAAAGAGAAATTCCGGACATAACAATGACACTAAAGAACCCGACGAACAAGGGCGGCGCGAAGCGCCGTTTTCGCGAAGCGAAAATTCCGAGACAAAGTTTAGGACCGTCATGGACGATTATCTGGACGCGGAGCGCGAGGAAATTCGCAAGGAAGTCCGCGAGAAAGGCCGCAAGGAGGGCTGTGACGAAGGCCGCGAGGAAATTGCCCGCAACATGCCGGCTATGAACTACAACTGGGATGATATTATAAAGATCACAGGAATAAGCTATGAACGGTTGCGGGAGCTGGCAGCGCTGACGCTGAGCTCATAGCGTTTGCTGTAACAGCAAGGGCGCGGCAAGAAAATCCCAAGGGGACATCAAAGCCCGCGCTTTTGATGTCCCCTTTTGAACCATATCCAGAATCTATACTCGCCAACGTTGAGATTTTCCATAAGGGTGCGGACGAACGCAGTTCGCCCCCAACAGGCGGCCCCGTACCCGCTTGTTAATAAAATTGCGTTCGGAAAATATATTCGTTGGCGCAGTTCATATTATTTTCCGCGCTCATTTCCGCTCAGCCTTTCTTATTTCAGGCCCTATGCGCTCCAATCCTCCCCGGAAGCCTTCAGGCTTTCCGCGTGGTCAGTGGTAATAAGCGTGTCCATAATTTCGTCCAGGTCGCCGTCCAGCACAGACTCCAGCCTGTACAGGGTCAGTCCTATTCTGTGGTCCGTCATGCGCCCCTGGGGGAAATTGTAAGTCCGTATCCTTTCGCTGCGGTCGCCCGTGCCGACTTGGCTCTTGCGTTTGGCCGAAAGCTGTGACTGCTGCTTGGCAAGCTCCAAATCGTACAGTTTGGCCCGTAGAATTTTAAGCGCTTTGTCCTTGTTCTTAAGCTGTGATTTTTCATCCTGGCAGGATATGACGATTCCAGTGGGCGAATGGGTGACGCGCACCGCCGAGTCCGTGGTGTTGACACTTTGCCCGCCGTTGCCCGAGGACCTGAAAACGTCCACGCGTACATCGTTCATGTCCAGTTCCACGTCCACATCTTCTGTTTCCGGCAGTACGGCCACCGTTACTGTGGATGTGTGTATCCTTCCGCCGGATTCTGTCACGGGTATGCGCTGCACCCTGTGTACCCCGCTTTCGTACTTCAGACGGGAATACGCGCCCTTGCCGTTTATCATGAAGATTACTTCCTTTATGCCGCCTATGCCGCTGTCGCTTAAGCTCATCACCTCGGCCCGCCACCGCCTGCGCTCCGCGTAGCGTGAGTACATGCGGAACAAGTCGCCCGCAAACAGCGCCGCTTCATCGCCCCCGGCGCCGCCGCGTATTTCCACTATTACGTTCTTATCATCATTAGGGTCTTTCGGCAGCAGCAACAGTTTTAAACCCTCCAGCGCGGCCTCAAGTTTCTCCTGATTCTCTTTGTACTCGTCTCTTACCAACTTCCGGAACTCATCATCCAGGTCCTCGCTCAGCATTGTCCGGGCCTCCTCCGCCGCGGCCGCCAGCTTCTTGTACCCGCGGTAAGCCTCCACTATTTCCATAAGCCCGCTTTGTTCCTTCATCAACGCGCGCCACCGCTGCTGGTCCACTATCACCTCCGGGTCGTTTACTTTTTCGGATAACGCCTCATACTTAAGTTCAAGCTCATTCAAACGTTCAATCATTTTCATCACCTCCTGATTCTCCGATAATAATTCGGTCATGCCCAGCTAAATCTTTCTCAATCTTAATATTCTTGAATCCATTCGCGCCCATTATTGCGGCAGTTTCCGCGCCCTGCCCCGCGCCTATCTCAAACATAAGCGCACCGCGCGGCTTGAGGCGGGCGCCTGCCTCCGGCGCTATCCGGCGGTAAAAGTCCAGCCCGTCCCGGCCGCCGTCCAAGGCAAGCCGCGGTTCGTATCTTACAGCCATGTCAAGTTCTTCGTACTCCGCCCAGGAAATATAGGGGGGATTTGACATTATTATATCATAGCTTTCATAATTCGGAATATTTCCAAACAAGTCGCTCAAAATAAAATTAACAGCGCCTTCCGTGAGATGTCTGCCAGCGTTTAAGGCCGCTACCTCCAACGCCTCCGCGCTTATATCCGCCGCCGTCACCACGGTTCGGGGGCAGTGCCACGCCACAGCCACAGCAACGCAACCGGAACCCGTGCCAAGTTCCAGCACGCGCGAAGGGCCAAGACCTGCCCGCGCCGCGGCGGCGCAGACCAGCAGCTCGGTTTCCGGGCGTGGTATTAAGACGCGCCTGTCCACGTAAAAGTCCAAGCCCATAAATTCCCGGGAATTTAAAAGATACGCCACAGGCACCCCACGCCCCCGCTCCCGCAGCAGGGACCAGAAACGCGCGGATGTCTCCTCGTCCTGCTCCGTGTGGCCGCGGGTATACAGCTGCGCGCGGGTCAGGCCGGCAGCCTTCATACACAGTAAATCCGCGTCCAAGGCGAAAGTCCCGGGTTCGCGCGCTTGTAAGTAGGCTTTGCCTTCACGCAGCATATCTTTAAGTGTAATCATTTGTCCGGCGGTTCCTTTGTGCCGGGTTCTGTCCGCAGTACTTCCCGCAGGGCGGTTATGGCTGTTTCTATCTGCGAGTCGTCCGGCTCGCTGGTAGTCAGCTTCTGCATAAAGAGGCCGGGCCAGCTTATCGCCCCGACGACAGCGGAATTGGAAGCGCCGGCCCACTTAATCACCTCATAGGAGAGCCCGGCGACAAAGGGCAGCAGCAGCAGCCGCAGGCCAAAACGCACAGGCAGGCTGTCGGAGCGCACAAAAAGAAACACCGCAATGCCGATAAGCATGACAATGAGCAGAAAACTTGTGCCGCAGCGCTTGTGCAGCCGGGAATGGCGGCGGACGTTTTCCACCGTTAGCAGCTCGTCATGTTCGTAGCAGTTAATTGTCTTATGCTCCGCGCCGTGGTATTCAAAAACGCGCCGGATATCCTTGGAGCGGGATATTAAAACCAGGTAGGCCACAAAAATCGCCAGCTTGACCGCGCCCTCCACAAGGCTCAGCATCCAGGTTTCTTTTATAAATACCAGCGCCGCCCGCGCGGCCAGGGCAGGCAGGAAGATAAACAGGGCCACTGACATGACTATCGCGAGAAAGACGCTGAAGTAGACGAGGTAATCAGCCAGTTTATCGCCGAGTTTATCGACCAGGAATTTTTCAAAACGCGACTGCGGTTCCTCGTCCTCAATGCCCTGCGCGGCAATTTCAGCGGAAGCCGTCATAATCTTAAACCCAAGGGCCATCGAACTTATAAACATGGCCACCCCGCGCACCAGGGGCAGTTTCAGAACCGGATATTTGTCCGACAGGGGCGCGTAGGGCCGCGCAACTGTCTCAATATCGCCGTCGGGTTTGCGGACAGCCATTGCGTATGATTTTTCGCCGCGCATCATCACGCCCTCCATTACAGCCTGTCCGCCTATTGCCTTGTCCTTCGCGCGGTTGTTAATCGCGTCTTTTATTCGTATTTTTTCCATATTAATCGCTCCTTACTGATGTCCGCCCGGCAAAGGCCTGCGGAGTTTTTCCGCCAGCTCGGCAAGGGCGCTGCCGCTGACCTCAGTCTGGGCGGGAATCAAGTCCGCGCCGTCGTTTTCATAACGCGGGATAAGGTGCACATGGTAATGGCGCACCGTCTGACCGGCAAGGGGGCCGTTGTTTTGCAGTACGTTAAGGGCGTCCGTATTCAGCGCGCCGCGGATACGCGCGGCCATTGCCACGGTTAGTTTGTGCAGGCGCGCGCACATGCCGGCGTCAATTTCAAAAATATCAGCGCAGTGCGTCCGTGGTATCACAAGCATATGGCCGCGGGTCGCGGGTGAAATATCCAAAAAGACCTTAAACTCCTCGTCTTCGTATATAGTAAAAGAAGGTATTTCGCCTGCGGCTATTTTACAAAACACGCAATTATTGTTCATTTATCATCATCCTCGCTGTAGGAAATGTTTCCGCGCATCGCCCTGTAATTCCTTATTATAGAAATAACGAAATCCAACTCAGGGTCAGCAAAATCTACGGTAAGGCTGCGGATTAGCTCATGCCTGGGGGTGCCGCTCTCGCTTAGAATAAAGCCTTCTTCCGCGAAAAAGTCCCCTATGGGAACATCAAAGACCGTGGAAATCTTTTTAAGCGTAGAGGCTGTAGTACCGCGCTTGCCGCGCTCAATAAGCCCCACATAACCGGCTGAAACGCCCAGCACATTTGCCAGGTCGTCAATCTTCATGCCCTTAGTAATCCGCGCGTTACGAATGTTGTTGCCGATTATTTTCATCAGACTCAAATCTGTCACAGAGATCCCTCCCGATGATATATTCCTTAACGGCATAAATTTACGCTTCATAGCTTTTCTGCCGTTTGTCTACGACGTATTCGTCCAATTTCCCGTTGGAATAAGTCAGACCGGCGTACACAACCTGCGAGCCGTCCATGGCCGCAGGGTCCCCGTTTTGCGCCGAAACGGCATTCCAGGCTTCCAGCAGTTTACGCAAAAGGCCGCGCGCCTCAATGACCGGGGCTGTGTCATTTGAGTATTGCGCCGCGATTAAAATCCTTTCCATATAATTGTACAAGATAAATAAATCTTTCGCAATACTATTTGTGACGCGCAGTGTGCCGCGCAGCTCCGCGAGGCAGTTGCGCGCTTTGTCCAGGCTTTGGGCGAACCCTCGCCCGCCGTAAGCGGAAAGCGCCTCGTCCAACGCCGCAATGGCAAGCTCATAGCATATTACTACCAATTGAACGGGCGAAGCCGATGATACCCGCAGTACATAAGCCTCTTTATCCTGTTGTGTCATGGCCGCGGCTCTCCTCTGTTCCGCGCGGGCCGGGCAAATCCGCCTGACTGCGCTCCGTTTCGTCTACATACTGTACTACAGCCGAAATTAAATCTAAAATTTCCTTTGTTAGCGCGCCCTGCCGTCGCATTTGCCGATCCCTCCTGTATTATAAAACGCCGGACCAGTTTCAGGTCAGATATTTCCCACTGGACGCAATCGCCTCAAAAATAAGCGGCGCCGAACGCATGCCGTGGAAAAACACGCTGATATCGCGATACCAGCTCATGTTGCACTTATTGCACATTGGCATACTCAAAGCGCGTTCATCCATGTCAAAAACTTTGCCCAAGCTGTCAGGCAGCTGCATACATGGATACACGTCAAAAAACCAATCCACAAACAACACTCTGTTCCCGCCCAGGCAAGGGAATTTGGCTGTGGGCGGGTCGTCAAGGTAATTGAGTATATTGCGCATAGAATGGACGGTATTAATAATAGGGTGCCTGCCCGCGCGTTTTAAGCGTATAACTGTTTCCAAAGACTCTTTGACCTTGCTATGCGGAATGTCTATGCCTTCGCCGCCCAGCGAGTATGTGGAAGATTCTGAAAACGTAGGGTAGTTGACGGCAATAAAGTCAAATCCGAGGGCAAGGGCCTTGTCAAACAGCGTCTCCAGCCTGTCGCAGTTGCCTTTCCAAATAAGTACGCTTGCCATAAGCCTGAGACCCGCGCGTTTAGCCGCGTCTATGCCGTCTTCCATAAGGCCCATGATGTTTTCTATCTGCCGCTGCCGCGCGCAAATCTCCGGGTCCTCGGAATCAAAGGACACGCTTATCATGTCCGCGCCCGCGTCAGCGAGCCGCGCAGCGGTATCCTTGCGGCTTAACAGCTGCGGCGCGGCCACAAGCACGGAGTTATTAATATTGTGCCTGCTGGCGCGCCTTACAAACTCCACAATGTCCGGGTGAAGCAGCGGCTCGCCTCCCGTAAGCGTCATATGCCCCACGCCCAAATCCGCCAGCTTGTCAATTGCCTCCAGGGCCTTGGTCTTGTCCACAAACACTTTTGGCTGCTGCTTCCATATGCCGCAAAAAGAGCACTTAGCTATACAGGCGTTCGTTACCGCGAATTCTACACAACGCAAATTCCCTTTTAAAAAATTTTTTACTATGTTACGTACCTTGCCATCCATTTCTTAATTATGACTCCTCTCGTAGTGACCGCGCATATATAATAAGTCGTATATAGTCTATAAGTCAATTGCGTTTTTTATAAGGAATGGCGAATTAATTAAACGCCAAACTTTTCACCAGAAATATTAACGCTTCAATGCATTTCCTCGAGCAAGCCCGACTATCTCCGAAAAAGTTTGGTGACTTTATCTTTCGTCATTCCTATACTCACACACGAAAACATCTTCTAAAAATCTTTCAGTGTTTTCGTGTGTGAGCAACCAACAACCGGCGTGAAAAGCGCATTTCTTTTCGCGCCTTAGTATAGTGGTGTATCCGCTCATAAATCATAGTAGAGGCGAACCAACGGACAAATCACCGCAACGGACAACCCACCGCAACGGACAACCCACCGTTAGGGTTCGTCCGCACTCCCGCGACATTTGCACTTGAAACTACTGGCCGAAAATATTTATTTCTTCTTTAAAATATCGACGGATACACCACTAGGGTGTGCCTGAAAACTAGATTCCGGCGCGAAGCGTCGAGCAAGCTCGACTATCATTGCGGTATTTTTCTTTAGAAATTTCGCGCGCTTGGGAATTTTCAAACACACTCAAGTCAGTAACAATTTCATTATAATGAAATGATTTTGCAAAAAAGGCGGTATAAGCGTACGAAAAAACGGTTAATTTATATACTGCTTGGAAATGTCAAAATACTTTTCTGGTGTTTCCACGCAAGCTGTACTGCAGTATATCTGTTTAAAGCCGGGGTGAGGAAATTGTTTTTAAATAAGCTACGTAAATTTTTTGCAGTACCACCCTTAATATTATGCGCAATAACAATTTACTTTACAATACAATTTTTAAATATACCAAGTGAAATAAAACTGACGCGCGGGGAGTCGCGCCTGGACTTTTCGCTGCCGATTTCAGCCGTAATTGAGACAGGGAGCATCGAGGCGTTAAAAGTAAATCAGCTACCGGTCTCGGAGAATATAAACGTCAGTCTGGGAAGTCCTGTCACCATTGAGGCAGAGGAGACAGGCAAGGCCGGCATGTTGCTGAACTTTTTCGGCCTGCCCCTTAAGAAGGTGGTAATAGACGTAACGCCTGACATAGAGCTTGTGCCCTGCGGAATGGCCATAGGCGTGCGCATTAACACAAACGGCGTAATGGTGCTTGGCACCGGAGCGGTGGAAGGCGGCGACGGCACGTCCCACAATCCAAGCTATGGAATATTAAAATCCGGCGACTTAATTTTAAATGCCAATGGCAGCGAATTAAGCAGCAAGGAGGAACTAATCCGCATAATAAATGAAAGCGAGGACGTAAAGCTGCGTTTCAGCAGGAAGGGCGAGGTTTTGGAGGCGACAGTTACGCCAGTAAAGAACGTATCGGAAAACGAGAACAAGATAGGTGTCTGGATACGGGACAGTACTCAAGGCATAGGGACGATAACGTACTACAACCCAGCCAACGGCAAATTCGCGGCTTTGGGCCACGGAATTTTAGATGTGGATACAAAGCAGCTGATGGTAATAAAAAGCGGCGAAATTATGGAATCGGAAATAACCTCTGTAAAAAAGGGCGGCAAAGGTTCGCCGGGCGAACTGATAGGCGAAATAAAGCGCAGCCGTGTATACGGAAAAATAACGGACAACCGCTCGTGCGGGATATACGGCACGCTGGATTTCGCGGCCTTAAGCGCCATGCCTGCCGAAAAAATGAAGGTCGGGTTTCAGAGCATGGTGCACGAGGGCCCGGCTGTTATACGCAGCAATGTGTCGGGAAGGGAAGTGCGCGATTACGATGTATATATAGAAACAGTAAACCGATATTCCGGCGACAGTTCCCGGGGAATGGTTATCCGCATAACTGACCCTGAACTGCTGCGTCAGACCAACGGGATTGTGCAGGGCATGAGCGGCAGCCCCATTATTCAAGGCGGGCGCCTTATCGGGGCTGTGACCCACGTATTTGTACAGGACCCGGCCAAGGGGTACGGAATTTT
This sequence comes from Clostridiales bacterium, assembly GCA_031297485.1. GTDB lineage: Bacteria > Bacillota > Clostridia > Lachnospirales > JAISYE01 > JAISYE01. Next base: position 446 of record JAISYE010000249.1, on the reverse strand, counting down.
TATAGAGAATATGCTCAATTGATGGCGCGGGATTAAGGATTGGGAAGCAATGTCAACAGGTTAAGCGGGCGAACACAGTTCGCCCGTGTTATACTTACGAACGAATACATTTGCCAAACATGAAAACCTATAGAAAAGAGGTGAAATACATTGCGCAAAAAATATAGAAAATCCCCTTAATCCATTGCAAACACGGCGATTGCCATTGCGCATTTTTATATAGAAAACTTGCGTCTATATAAGAGTTATGCGAAATTGCGCCTAAATTTTTCTGTTAATATTATAAAAATAAAAAAATCATCGGAAAAGAATGTATTAAAATAATCATAAGTTACTATAATCAGGTAAAATCAAATAAGAAACTTTTTGATGTATTTTTGTCATAAAAGCCATTCCCAAAAATGCCTGTGTTTTAGATTATTAAAATGCATGATCAGCCTAACTCC
>JAISYE010000248.1 GCA_031297485.1 Clostridiales bacterium | reverse complement strand
TTATCCTTCTATCCGCGCGTTTGCGCAGACAAAATCCAGGGCTTTTTCCACAAGCAAATCCCTTTTGAGCAGGGCGGACCCGCCTAAAAACCCCTCGGCAGTATCGCGGTCCATATGCTGCCGCTTCGCAATGGACGTTACCGCTTCTTCCATTTCGTCCCGCGTGATTTCAAATCCTTCTGAATCTATTATACCCTCTATGATTAAATCGGCCTTTACCTGCAAGTAAGCCTGTGCCTTTAGTTCTTCGGCGCGTTCGTTTAAATTGATATCTAAAAAACTCAAATCGCCCGGATTCATCATCTTTTCATACCGCATACGATAGTTATACTCTTGAAAAAGCATAGCCGTCTCCTTATCAACAAGCTCTTGCGGCACATCAATGTCGTTCGCGGCGAGTAATTTTTCGATAATCGCCTCCCTGTTTCCCGCGTCACTCTTTTTTATGGGAAGACCTTTGTAGTTTTTCACGAATATGCCCATAATAGCCGCCCTCGTTAAATGATTTCTGTTTCAGTCACAACCCCGTCGACAGGTAAATCCCATTGCTCCACAGGAACTTCTTCGAGCAAAAAGTCCGCGCGGCAGAGCGCAATCTTAGGGAAATTGCCTTTTGCCATGAACCTGTCGTAAAAACCGCCGCCCTGCCCCAGCCTGCGCCGTTTTTTATCGCAGGATATACATGGAACAATTGCCAGGTCGATGTCGCCAGGAGAGATAATCGGGCGCTCTTTTTTCGGTTCGAGTATTCCGTAGGCGCCGGGTTCCAAATCGCGAAATCCCGTAATACTCCGCACTTCCATTACCCCAGGACTCACGCAGAGTGGAACTCCGACCGTTTTACCCGCCGCGAGCGCGTGTTCTATTATACTGTCCGTATTGATTTCCATTTTTGTACCAACGAAAACGAATAGCGTGCCGGAGTCTTTGTATTCGGGCAGCCACTGGATCACGCTGCGGCATATCGCTTCGCTTGAAATCCGCGCTTCGGTGGCCGGTAAATCACGCGCTTTCTTTCGGAGCACACTCCTTAGCGCGGCTTTTTTCTCGGCTATGGTCATTGTTTCATTCATTTCGCCGCAGCCTCGCGTTTGTTTCTGTTGAGCATGGCGACCGTGCCACCGTCGCATAGTATATCCGTTCCCGTCAGATACGCCGCTTGACTTCCCGCCACAAAGGCGAGCAGACCGGCGATTTCCGCAACTTCGCCAACCCGGCCGAGCGCTCCGGATTCGGCGATAGACGACGCGTCCTTGCCCTCAATTTCACCTAAGGGCGTTTTGAACGTGCCCGGCGACACAGACAGGACGCGTATTCCCCTGCTTCCAGCCAAACAGGCGCATTCCGCCGCGTACCATACAGCGAAGTTCTTTGAAAGCACATAGGAAAACCCGCGCGACGCGTCCTCTGGAACTGATTCAAGAACAGCAAGGGATGTCTGCCGGAATTTATCTATATCGCTCAACGCCATACTGTAGAAATCGGTCGCGAAACCTTCCGGCATCATATACGCCGCCATTGACGCGACATCGACAATACAAGCGCCGGGTTCCATTACTTTTAGAAATTCTTCGTTTACGAAGATTGTGCCAATAGCGTTCACTCTAAAAATGGATGCCGCGTCCGCCATATGCGGCGATATGCCTGCGGCGTGAATCACCGTTTTGACTGCGCCCGCTGCCGCCGCCTTTTTTGCAAGCGCCTGCACCGAAGTTCGGTCGCTCACATCACATGGGTATGCGGACACGTCTATGCCAAGCCCTTTCAATTCGGAAACCGCCCCGTCCAATTTGGACACAGTCCGGCCGGCAAGGATGATTGAATGGTCTTTTCCCAGGAGCTTCGCCGCCGCCAGCCCCATACCGCTGCCGCCGCCTGTAATTACGCAAATATTCTTCATTGTTTATCTCACATCTCCATATATACTCGCTGATGCAGGTACAACCTTTTAAACAAAAGTGATTAGGTCAAAACCTTAAAACCTTGGGGCTCTGCCTCATTGGCGCGAACTTAAGGAATGCGAAAAGTCAAAAGATTAAAACCTTGGGGCTCTGCCCCAGACCCCTTCTTAAGTGCGGCGAGTACAGTGCTTTTCTGTAGGGGCGAACCTAACGGTGAATTGTCCGTTGGTTCGCCCGCTTCAATAAAAGTGATTGTCTATTTTTCCTTAAGTTCGCGCCTATGCTATTTATAATAATAGGATGGCGATAAAATTGCAAGAGCCGAGCAACCTCTGCCATCCAAATTTTGAAAAAAACTGTTTTTAAGTTGCGCTTTCAAGCGCGATTTGTTCTTTGAGTTTATCAATATTTTGCTTGTTGTTAAGCCAAAAGTTAAGGGCTATACATATGAGAACGATTACGCCCATAGCGATCAAAGCCGCTGAATAGTTTCCAAATGCGTCATAAATAAACCCAAAGATAAGGGGACCTATGGTTGCGCCCAGGCTCGAACCCACGGTTATAAAACCGATCATGTCGCCAGCGCTGGCGACGCCAAATAAGCGCGTGGCCATGTTCGGGCCGTATAACCCGCCAAGGCCTCCGCCCGCCGCCATGCCAAGCGCGAATATGACTGCGCCGGCAAAGCCGTTCCATATGAAGCCTAAAAACAATACAACGGCCCAAATACATCCTGCTATGGCCATAGTAAGTTTGGGTCCTATTTTATCACACAAGAAACCGAACGTAAACTGACAAGGCAGACCAATCATGGAAAATATGGCAAACGCATATGCCGCTGTGACAGCGTCAAGCCCAAAAGAGCCGAAAACTACCACCGCCTGGCTGTTGAAGCCCTGTGCTACAAGTGAGCCGCAAGCCGCGATAATAACGACAGACCAAAAAGACGCGTTTTTAATAATCTTGTCAAACGGCAAAGACGGAGGCATGGCCTGCGCTTCCGCCCCGGCGCTTTGATTTATCTCTCCGGCGCCATATGGTTTTAATCCATATTTCTCAGGAGGCCCGGCGATTAAGAACGCGCCGATAATAACTCCCGCGCCGCCAATGATGCCTACGGCAAGGACTACAGGACGGTATCCAATCTGCGCCACAAGATTGCCTGCAATCGGGATAACGACCGTGAGCACGACACCCAGGACGACCATGCACAGGCTCATCACAGTAGCCCTGGCTTTCTCAAACCATTGCGATATTACAATCTGCGACATTGCCATGCCGCCCCAGACTGTGCCGATGCCGTTTAACAACGCAACAATATAAATAGGAATGATGCTTGTGGAAACCGAAACCGCAAACTGAAAAGCGAAAATACAAATTCCGGCCACAATAATCATAATCTTTGGGCTTAAAACCTTAAGAACTCTGCCAATAGTGAGCGACGCTACAACCGCTACCGCGGTTGCAAGGCTTAATGAAATCGACAATGCGCCGACAGTAGTCCCGATTTCTTTAGATATCGGTTCCCAATACAGCGACATCATCGAAAAAGGACCCGTTGAAAAGGTAAATATCATTATCGCGCCAATTGCCGAAAGAATAGCTTTGCTCTTGCTTTTTTTAGCTAAGTCCATATCCGCACTCTCCCTTTCTCGCCTTATCTCAAAAGGGCTGTTGGGGAAAATGAACTTAAGCTCCAACAGCCCTGTAAATACGCGGCTATGCCGTTATGCAGCCTCCGCCGTCCGCGTTCAGGGTTTGGCCGGTCATCCACTGACTTTCGTCGGAGGCCAGGAATACCAACACCGGCGCGACATCATCATAAGGCCTTCCGATACGTTTAAACGGGTTGTCTTGGAACGCAAACTTAATCCACTGCTGCGCTTCTTCGCTTTGCTTATGCATATCCGTCTCGCAATTATCCGTAAAGCCGCCCGGGCAAAGGTTATTAACGCGGATATTGTATTGCCCCCACTCTCTGGCGACAGAGCGGGACAACCCGCGAACCGCCTCTTTAGCCGCGGCATAGGGCGACTGCAACGCAATACCCTGAATACCGGAGCGCGAACCGAAATTTATAATGGATGCGCCTGCGCCGGGTTTATTCTTCATATAGGGGAAGCATAGCTTCATCATGTGCCAATGCGCGTAAACCGAAGTTTTCAGTTCAATGTCCAAATCCGCCACATCATGCTCTAGGAATGATGCCAGCGGCGTTGTTTTATGCGCGTTATTAACCAAAACGTCAATAGTTCCGAATTCCTTCACGGCCGCATCGACAAAAGCTTTCATGTCGTCGTATTTCGATACGTCGCAACGCTTGGCTACAACCTTAACGCCTTTTTCCTCGCAGAGGCGCTTAGTCTCCATCAGTTTTTCTTCCAAAATGTCACAGATTGCTAAGTTAGCCCCCTCATCCGCGAAACGAAGGGCTTCCTGTTTGCCAAGCCCGCTTGCGCATCCGGTGATAACAGCTACCTTGCCATTTAATTTGCCCATTTCCAACCTTCTTCATTTATGTTTGATTAATTATACTCGCAAACGTTGAAATTTGCCGATAATCTCGCACATACGGAAAATGTATTCGTTCTCGAGTATAACTGTTTGACAGGCTATTTTCTAAGCTGCCAACGGGTACCGTCATCCGCCACAATATCGGAGCCTTGGAAAAGGACGCCCACGTCGGAAACCACCATGCGCACCACCCGCGCCACCTTATCCGGATCCGCGACCGGCACTGACGGGAAAGTCCCCATCAATTCCATGATATCCTTTGGAACACCCGAATGGGCGCCGCCTACGGTAGCCATACCCGGCGGGCATACGCAGTTTATCGCGATCCCTAGGGGCTTCAATTCGCGGGCCAGGGACCTGGACATGGCCAGTATTCCGCCTTTTGCCGCCACATAGGGAGACATGCAGCCGACATAGTTTTCCATGGAATACGCCCCCACCGATATGGTGTTTACGACTCTGCCGCCCGTACCCTGTTTTACCATTTGCTTCGCCGCTTTTTGTGTGAAGAAAAATGTCCCCTTCAAACAAACGTCCAAGCATAGGTCCCAATCTTCCTCAGTAAAGTCACAGTAATGCTTGATTTGCCATAGCCCGGCATTGTTTACCAAGATATCCAAACTGCCGAATTCTTTAACCGCGAAATCTATCGCGCCCTGAATCCGGTCCAAATCTCGAATGTCCGCTTTGAAGAATTTCACCTGATAGCCTTTCGTGCCAAAAAACGCGACCGCCGCCTCGGCGAACTCTACCGCCAAATCAACGATGACTACCTTTGCCCCGGCCTCGGCAAGCCTGTTGACAATAGTTATCCCCAAGCCTCTCGCTCCGCCGGTAACGATAGCCGTCTTGCCCTCCAGACTGATCAAATCTTCCATCGGAGGAACGTTCTTGATGCCCGCCGCTATGCCGGGCACGCCGTTGAGGTCCATGCCCAGCAGCCGTTCATAAGCCTCGTCAAACGTATATATTTCCTTGGAATCAATACTGCCGCTCATTGCTCCTGCCCCTTTCTATGTCACAAGTTTTTTCAACAAAGAACCCGACGGACAAGGGAAACGCGAAGCTCCGCAGCAGCTTCGCGAAAATTCCGGCGTGTCCGGCGGGGAAAACCCCAAAAATAACTTGTACTCGCAAACATTAAAGTACCCGACGAACAAGGGCACGGCGAAGCCGCGTCTTAACGGACAAATCACCGTTAGGCGGCGAAAATTCCGAAAGATTTACCCTCCATAGGCGCGAGCT
>JAISYE010000247.1 GCA_031297485.1 Clostridiales bacterium | reverse complement strand
TTTCCGTTGGCTCCGGCGTCGGCTCCTGTGTTTCCGTTGGCTCCGGCGTCGGCTCCTGTGTTTCCGTTGGGTCGGGCGTCGGCTCCGGTGTTTCCGGTGGTTCGGGCGTCGGCTCCGGTGTTGCCGTTGGCTCCGGTGTCGGCTCCGGCGTTGCCGTTGGCTCTGGTGTCGGCTCCGGTGTTGCCGTTGGTTCGGGCGTCGGCTCCGGTGTTATTGTTGGCTCGGACGCGTCTCCGGTATTGTCTTCCTGCGTCTGTTCTAACCCTGTTCCCGCAGTGCCGGATGAAGTCTGCCCTTCCCCCAGCGCAGCGGATTCCGCTACAGATTCGCTCACCACGTTAACCGCGACTTCAGGCTCCGTAATGCTCTCGTTGGCGAAAATCGGAAAAATGCCTCCCGACCCAAGCGTAATGTTTGCCACCAGCATGACAAAAGCCACCGCGAAAGCGATAAGACGCTTTTTGTTCATAAGTATTACCCCCATCTGTTCGTTTCGATCCCCATTTGGGTGAGAATCCAAATGGCCTGCGTCAAATCTTTCGGCGTGCTTTTAAAATTGCGGACGCGCATTTTCCCATCGCAGCGAATATCCGCACAAATACAGACTTTTGATGCGCTTGGAAATAAACGCGTCTACTGATTAAGCCCTTATCCCTTAATAGGCAAGAATACTGATTTTGCGCCGTTTCTGTGTTTTAAAATCCAGTATTTAAGCCATTCCGCTTTATTCAGGGATAAGCCCTAAGCCCCTATCCCTTAATAGGCAAGAATGCTGATTTTGCGCCGTTTCTGTGTTTTAAAATTCAGTATTTAAGCCATTCCGCTTTATTCAGGGATAAGCCCTAAGCCCCAATGTGAAACACGCCAATCTTTCTATTCACCGCGGCAGTTCCCACTTACCGCCGCAATCTTCTTCCGTCAGTTTTTACTTCTCACGCCCGCCGTTCAAAAACCCAATTATTACTACAGCGTGAGTTCCAACAATGACAATGCAGAAATTAAGGATTCTCCGTTACCGTGATAAATGCGGCAGACCAGCAATAAAGCCCATTTCCGCAAAATTTTACGCTGCAGTGTTATTAAACACAGCGTGTATATCCAGCAGATTGCAGGGACGAACTGTGTCCGCCCGCCAAAATGTATGTGTATAATACATCGGGCAGTATCCTTAAAATGTTAATAACATTTTGTCAGCCTTAAACGTCAACAACAATTCCCACAGGACAGTGGTCGCTGCCGTAAACGTCCTGGCAGATAAACGCTTCCTTTATGTCCGGCATAATCCTTTCCGAAACCAGGAAATAATCAATACGCCAGCCGACGTTTCGCTCGCGGGCATTGGCCATGTTGGACCACCAGGTATAAGCGTCGCGTCTGTCCGGGTTAAGGCGTCTGAAAGTGTCCGCGAAACCCGCGTCTAAGAGTTCCGTCATTTTCCCGCGTTCCTCCTGGGTAAAGCCCGGGTTTTTCATATTAGACCGCGCGTTTTTAATATCCATTTCCGTGTGCGCGACATTTAAGTCGCCGCAGATTATCACGGGTTTACGAGTGTCCAGCCCTGACGCGAACGCGCGGAAAGCGTCTTCCCATTCCAGCCTGTGCGGCAGCCGCGGCAGGCCGTGCTGGGCATTGGGGGTATAGACATTAAGCAATATAAACTTATCATATTCCAGTTTTATCAGCCTCCCTTCCGTGTCATGCCATGATTCTCCCATGCCTGTTTCCACAGACAGCGGCTCTGGTTTAGCAAAAACCGCCGTGCCGGAGTAACCCTTTTTAAGAGCGCTGTTCCAGTAACCGCAGCCTTCCAGTTCAAACTCGCGCTGTTCGGGCTGCATCTTGGTTTCCTGTACGCAAAAAATGTCGAAACCACTTTTGTTGTAAAATTCAAGAAAACCTTTCTTAACACACGCTCGAAGTCCATTTACATTCCACGACAAAATTTTCACTTTTTCATCACCTTTCGCATTTAGTATATACCTAAAAAATAATTATCGCAATATGATTTTAAGGTTTACAAAAAATTTTTTTCAGGATAAAATTTCATATTGCTACAATTATATTAAGGCGCGACTTGTTTTATGCCGCCAAAAATTCTCCGCCTTGGACGCGGATGATCTAATGACATAAAACGACAAAAATACGGGCGAAGGTAATTCACAGGAGGCTAATATGAAAATGCGTTTGCAGAAATTTCTGGCCGCGTCCGGCGTGGCTTCCCGCAGACATTGCGAAAAACTCATAGCGGAAGGCCGCGCCGCGGTAAACGGCGAGGTTGTGACCGAACCCGGCATATCGGTTGATCCGGAGCGGGACACAGTTACTCTGGACAGCCAGCCTTTAGGGTACAGGCTGGAAATGGTTTACCTGATGCTTAACAAACCGGAGGGGTATGTGACAACCATGTCCGAGCAGTTCGGCAGGCCCTGCGTCGCCGAGCTTGTGCCCCCCGGAACGCGGGTTGTGCCTGTGGGGCGGCTGGACTATGACTCGTCGGGCCTGCTGCTTTTAACAAACGACGGCGATATAATTTACAAGCTGACCCATCCCCGTTACGGCGTTGAAAAGACCTACGCCGCGGCGGTGCGTGGGGTGCCGGAGGAGGCGGCGCTTGAAAAGCTGAGGCGGGGCGTGCTCCTGGACGGGCGCGTTACCGCTCCCGCGCGGGTAGGGCTAAAGAAAACCCGGGCGGGCGGTCCTGAAGTTCCGGCCCAGGCAGAGATAATCATTACAATACACGAGGGCCGCAACCGCCAGGTACGGCGCATGTGCGAGGCAATAGGGCACCCTGTGCGCGCGCTTAAGCGGGTGGCAATAGGCGAGCTGAAACTTGGGGACTTAAGAAAAGGGGAGTACCGTATATTGTCGAAAAATGAAATAGAGTATTTAAATTATTTGAAGAATGTATTATAATTAAAGAAAAAGGGCGTGTTTCAAAAACGTGTGTTTTTAGTATATGCCAAGAACTCCGTAATTTCAAGGTTTGCCGGCGTTCGCACTATACTAAGGCGCGAAAAGAAATGCACTTTTCACGCCGGTTGTTGGTTGCTCACACACGAAAACACTGAAAGATTTTTAGAAGATGTTTTCGTGTGTGAGTATAATGAAAAATGTCTACAACTTTTGAAACACGCCAGAAAAAGGAGGATGAAAGAGCAATGCAGAAAAACGATGGCATGAATTACGCACCTGTAGGCAAGGCGAAGCCTGTAGTTAAAAAAGGTGAGTTTATTTTTGCCGCAGCAGCCTTGGAGCACGGGCACATTTACGGCATGGTAAACGGCCTGCTGGAGGCTGGCGGCGTCTGCAAACTGGTTTACGACAAGGACCCCGCGAAAGTGGAGCGGTTTATAAAGGCGTATCCAGAGGCGCGGGCGGCGGCGTCTCTGGAGGAGATTCTGGAGGACCGCGGGGTTTGTATGGTGGCTGCCGCGGGAATCGCCAGCGAACGGGGGCCGTTAGGGGTAAAGGTGATGAATTGCGGCAAGGACTATTTTGTGGACAAGACGCCGTTCACTGCATTCGCGCAAATTGAAGCGGCCAAGGCGGCTACGGCGGCGACTGGCAGGAAATACATGGTGTATTTCAGCGAGCGGCTGCACTGCGAGGCGGCCATACACGCGGGAGCGCTTATAAAGGAAGGGGTGATAGGCGATGTAATACAGGTGCTGGGGCTGGGGCCGCACCGGCTTAACGCCGGAGGCAGGCCGGAATGGTTTTTCATAAAGGAGCGGTACGGCGGGATTCTATGCGACATAGGCAGCCATCAAATAGAGCAGTTCCTTTTCTACGCGGGGGCGCGGGACGCCAAGGTGCTGCACAGCAAGGTCGGCAACTACAACAACCCCCAATACCCGGAGCTTGAGGATTTTGGCGACGCCGCACTTTTGGCTGACAACGGCTGCACGAATTATTTCCGCGTGGACTGGTTTACGCCGGACGGCCTGGGGTCCTGGGGCGACGGTCGCGCGTTTATCCTGGGCACCAAGGGGTACGTTGAGCTGCGGAAGTACATCGACGTAGGCCGGGACACCCGCGGAGGCAACTTGTACCTGGTGACAGGCGACAGCGAGCAGTACATTAACGTGGAAGGACTGGTGGGGTTCCCGTTCTTCGGGGAAATGATTCTCGACTGCCTTAACAGGACCGAAAACGCCATGAGCCAGCAACACATCTTCAAGGCCGCCGAACTGTGCGTACAGGCGGAGGCCGCCGCGGAATGGGTATCGCCAAGGAGGTGACCGCCGCGGCGCGGAATGGCAAAAGGTCAAAAGTTTAAGACCAACGGGCACTTCACCGTTAGGGGCCAAAC
>JAISYE010000246.1 GCA_031297485.1 Clostridiales bacterium | reverse complement strand
ACGAACAAACCATCGTTAGGTCCCCAGCGGGGTTTGGGGCCAACGAACAAACCATCGTTAGGCCCCAAGGTCTTAGGTCTTAGGTTTTAAGCCTTAGGTCTTAAGCCTTAGCCCTTAGCCTTAGCCCTTGTTTCCAAATACACCTTCCTATCGCACTCACCGCCCTTTGAGAAGGGGTCTGGGGGCCAACGAACAAACCATCGTTAGGTCCCCAGCGGGGTTTGGGGCAGAGCCCCAAGGTCTTAGGTCTTAGGTCTTAGGTTTTAGGTCTTAGGTCTTAGGTCTTAGGTCTTAGGTTTTAGGTTTTAGGTCTTAGGTCTTAGGTTTTAGCCCTTACCCTTAGCCTTAGCCCTTGTTTCCAAAATATACCTTCAGTACGCTTAAATAATAAGGAAGATTTTTCATGACCTATAACACTGTAAGCCCGCAATACGAAAGCTACCTGCAGGACGAGTCGCGCCTGCGCGGGAGCGCGGATTTGATAACGTTTCCAACCGACGCCGGTGAGTTGTCCGAAATATTGAAAGAATCGTCTGAAAAAAACCAGCGCGTAACTTTCCAAGGCGCAAGAACGGGTATTATGGGCGGCGCGGTGCCGCAAGGCGGAATTATCGTCAACCTGTCCAATATGAATAAAATTTTCCAGGCGGACGAGACCGGAACCTCCGGTGAAAATAACAGACGTATCACCGTTCAGGCAGGAGCAACCTTGGGGGACGTTGCCGCCGCGCTCCGCAAGACAGGGCTGTTTTTTCCGGTAAATTCCACGGAAGACACGGCCACCCTGGGCGGAGTCTACGCTTCCGGCGCGACGGGATTGTACGGCTTGCGCTTCGGCGAGCCGGAGCAATATTTTGAAAACGTGAAATGGATAAACCTGCGGGGTGAACCCCGGGAAACTTCCATGGGACCAAGCCTGCTTTGGGGCGGCGGCGGGCGGGACGGCGCGGCCGCCGAACTGACCCTCCGGCTTGCTGTCCTGCCAAAAGCAGTGTGGGGCGTTGTATATTTTTTTAGTTCCGATACTAAGCTGACAAATTTTGCTTCGCGTCTTAAATCCTGGCGCGGCCAGGGCCCTAACGCCAAGGAGGACTTGTACTGCGCCGAATACTTCGATTACGGCGCTCTGCTCCTGCTTAAAAGCGACAAAAACACACCGGAATTCTCCGCTGACGCACGTTCCGCAATTTATACGGAACTGCGCGGCGATAATGAGGATAAATTAGAGGAAAGCCTGAACGCTCATTTGGATTTGTTCTTGGAATGTGGAGGACAGGAGGATGATACTTGGGCTGAAAACGGGGAAAGCGGCGTTTCTCGTTTTCGCGGCCTGCGTCATAAAATTACGGAGCTTATCGGTTCGGCGGTAATACCCGGATGCATTCGCGCGGAACGGAGTTTCCATGGCCCGGAGGATAAGTTCCGGGAATATTTGGCGGCCCTGAGGCGTCAGCTTGACGAAACCGGCGGTATACAAGGAGCCGTATATGGTCACTTGCTGCAAAATCATTTGCAGGCGGCCTTACTGCCGGAAGACGCGGCCGGGGCGGCGGCAGCCCGCGCGTTATTAAAGCAATGGCCGGAGGTACTAAAATGAAAATCGCGGTATGCGTAAAACAGGTCCCTTCAGGCGATAGGCCCCTGGACCCAAGAACAGGCGCGTTAATTCGCGCCGCCGGGGAAAATGTTATAAACCCATGGGATGTTTACGCGGTTTCAGCAGCGTTGCAAACCGCCCGAATCCTGAAGGGAACCCTTACCGCTATCTCCATGGGCCCGCCCCAGGCGGAGGAGACGCTGCGCACAGCCGCCGCTATGGGCGCGGACAGCGCCGTGCTGGTCTGCGGCAAGGAGTTCGGCGGCGCGGATGTGTACGCCACGGCTTTCACTTTGGCGCGAGCCATAGAAAAACTGGGGGAATTCGCCATTGTATTCTGCGGCCAGCAGTCAACGGACGGGGATACGGCACAGCTGCCTTTTTCCCTTGCCGTTCAATTGGGAATACCCGCCGTGGGATGGGTTAAGCGTATTGAGAAAGTGTCGCCTGGTGAAATGACCGTGCTTCAGGAACTTGGCAGCGGCACCCAGCGTCTCACCTTCCCCTTCCCCGCCGTGATAGCCGCGGGCATGGAGACCTGCCAGCCAATCCCTCCCAGCCTTAAAGGGCGCCTTAAGGCCCGCGGGCTGGCTATTCAAACCTTGGGCCCGGCTGACCTGCCCTGCAAGGGCCCTTACGGCTTGAACGCCTCGCCGACACGCGTTGTGAAAATAGAACGCGTACACGAACAGGCGAAAAGCCAGCCCCTGTTCTTGGACCCGTCTGCAGCCGCCCGCAAAATCGCGGAAGAAATGGGGGTAAGCGCCAATGTGCTCACCAGTAGTTCCTGACAGCGCTGATTCTCCTATCCTGGTGTTTTTGGAACCCTTGGGGCAAGATATTCATCCGGCTTCGCGGAACGCGATAAACACCGCGCTCGGCCTTGCCGGGGACACAAAACGCGAGCTGTGCGGCGTTCTTTTGACGGCCGCTTTCGGCGCCGGACAGAGCGCGGTCCTGGAGCGGAGCGGCTTAACCGCTGTGTACGTGTTTGTGAACAGCTTGCTGGGCAATTTTGTACTTGAGGAACACCTGGAGGTTTTGCTGGCCTTTGTAAAAGAAAAAAAACCCGGCGTCATACTTTTCGGCGCCACGCCGGAAAGCCGCGCCCTTGCCCCGGCCCTTGCCGCGCGCCTTAAGACCGGTGTAACCGCCGACTGCACAAAGGTGGCTTTCCGCGAAGATGGTCTGCTGCTTCAAACCCGGCCAGCCTTCGGCGGCGACGTGACGGCGGAGATTATTACGCCGTGGGCCCGCCCGCAAATCGCGACGCTGCGCGGGCTGGCGCCGGAATTACCGCGCAGGGGACCGGCCGGGTCTAAGATTATCGTGAACAGCGCAAAAATTGTAAATCCGCGCGCTCAAAAAGCCGAATGGCTGGACCGCGTTACGGAAGCGGCGGAGAACGCGGCTTCCAACGTACTGGCCATAGGCGGCGGGGTGCGCCGTCAGGAAGATGTGGAAATATTCCGCCGCCTGGCGGGCAGGCTTAAGGCGGAATTAATGTGTTCCAGGGCGCTTGTGGAACGCGGCTGGTTTACCCGGCAAAGCCAGATCGGGCTAAGCGGGCGCGGCGTCAGGGCGGAAGCGCTCCTTGCGATGGGAGTGTCGGGTTCCGTACAGTTTATGGCCGGCGTTATGTCCGGCAGGATTTGCGCGGTTAATTTGGACAAGGACGCGCCGATTATGCTAAAGGCCGACGTTCCGATTGCGGGAGATTTATACGCGGTTGCCGACGCGCTGCTAAGGTGTGTTTGAAAATTCCTTAAAGCGCGGAATTTCCAATGGAATTTCTAATGCACCCGCTGCAATGAACGGGACGTTCCGGCCCCGCCGGATGTTCCGGCCCCGCCGGATGTTCCGGCCCCGCCGGATGTTCCGGCCCCGGTCGAGCAAGCTCGGCTATCGGAATACAGTTTTCAAACATGTCCTAAAAATGCTGTAATACGCAGAAATAATGGCGAAAGGAAACGGTATGTATGAAAGATTACATTTTGGTGTTAGATTCGGGCACTACCGGCGTAAAAAGCCTTTTGTACGACAGGGATTTGAACCTTGTCAGCATAGCGGTAAGGAATGTAAAAAGTTATTATCCGGGCGACAGAATGGTTGAACAGGACCCGGAAGAAATTTACCGTTTGGTGGTAGAAACCGCCAAGGAAGCGCTGGCGCAAAAGAACGCGGCCCCGGAGGACGTGGCGTGCGCCGCCATCACAACCCAGCGCACCTCTTGGCTTTTCTGGGACGGCGTTACGCGTCGGCCTTTGTGCAACCTTATTACCTGGCAGGACACAAGAGGTGTGGACTACCTGCAAAAGCATTTTGTGGAAAACGAAACCTTCAACACCTATTTCCCCGGTGTTGCGCCTTATCTGCCTTCGATTTACGTGCCAGTGGCGGTTGTGGCCAATAAGGAGATAATCCCCGGCTTTACGGAAGCGCTGGCTGGTGAAAACGTAAAATGGGGCAATGTGGACACATGGCTGCTGTACAGGCTTACAGGCGGAAAGGTTTACGCCACTTCCGCCAGCGCCGCCAGTAACAGCACCATGCTTGACAACCCCAGCGGCCAATGGAGTAAGTACATTGCGCAATTTGTCGGAATGCGCGAAGACATGTTCCCGGAAGTACGCGACGAAAACGCCGGCTACGGCAATATTTCCGCGGATGTGTTTGGCGCGGAAATTCCGGTTTGCTGCATGATAGCCGATCAGCAGGCCGCCATGTTCGCGCAGGGGTGCTTTAGCCCAACTGTCGCCAAATGTACAAGCGGCAGCGGCACGTTCGTTAATGTCAACATTGGAAGCGAATACAAAACATACGGGAATTTTTTCACGACCATAGCCTGGCAGCTTGACGGGAAGATAACCTATATGTTTGAGGGCAATTCCTACACGGCGGGAAGCTGCCTGGAATGGGCGCAGAAGCAGCTGGAACTCTATAAGGACGTGGAGCGGCTTAACGAGGACGCGGCGTCTGTGCCGGACAGCAACGGCGTATATTTTGTGCCCGCTCTTGGAGGAATGTCCGGCGCGCCTTACTTGGACCCCACGGCCAGAGCTTCTTTTATGGGTATAGGACCTGGGGCGAACCGCAGGCATTTCGCGCGCGCGGTGCTGGAATCGGTGGCATACGCGGCAGTAGGCGTAATCCAGACGTTTAAGGACCTAGGCGTTGATATACGCAAGCTGAGCGTTTCCGGCGGAGTGTCCAGCAGTGATTTAAGCGTACAGATCATGTCCAATATTTTGGATATGGATATTGAACGCTCGGAAAGCGTTGAGGCCACAGGCTACGGCGCGGCTGCTTTATCCGCCGTTACGCTGGGCTGGAGGACCTTTGAGGACTGCGCCGCCGGTATGCCGGCCAAAGATGTGTTCAAGCCGGCGCCGGACAGCGGAAAAGACAAGGAACACTTCGCAATGTGGAAGAAAGCCGTGGAACGTTCCCTGCGCTGGCTGGAATAAGCGTTTGCCAAACTGAAAAATGGAGGGGTAAAAATGTATATCAAAAAATTTGACAAAGGCGAATTTATTGTTACCTTCGTCGTGTTTCTCTGGATTTTTGTCGTTAATGTGGCCGCGGTAATAATCGGGATTGAAAGCTGGCCGATGTTCTTCGTCGCAATCCTATTTTTCCTGCTGGGCAACGATACAAAACAGATTCCCAAAATACTATGCGGCGCTGTTTTGGGGCTGATTCTCGCGGTTATGCTCGCTGTGGGTCTGCAGATTCTGGCGCCTTCCATGGGTATACTCGGCGCGTTCGCGTTGCTTATATTCATTATTTTGGCCATCATCATACTTGGCGGCACGGTTTTACCAGTTGCCTGCAACAACTGCGCTTTCGCCTATTTGACAATAGCTGCCATACGAATTGAGGAATTTACTTTTGGCGGCATACTTAACAACTTCTTGGTTCTTATTATAGGCGGTGCTATTATTCTCGGCGGCGCGCTTCTTTGCATGAACTTTACCATAAAGGCCCTCACACCCAAAAGCTGAGGGCACAATACGTTTCCCCCTGCCCCGCCGCGTCAAGTGGCGGGGCTTTTTTTAAGTTCA
>JAISYE010000245.1 GCA_031297485.1 Clostridiales bacterium | reverse complement strand
ATGAAATATTACGCCAGGAAGGAGTGTATGAGATGATAGCGGATAGGTTGGTTTTGGCTACCGATATTGCGGAAGCGCGGGGTAAAAAATTGGGCAAAAAATTGGGTAAGAAGCAGGGTAAGAAGCAGGCGAAAATAGAATATGCTCTTGGCATGTTGCGGGAGAATATTCCGGTTGAAACCATCGCTCGTATTACGCGTCTGCCGACAGCGCGGATATTGTCACTGACCACACAAGGCAACCCTGAACAGAATTGAGTAAACCAGCGGCAGCGGCTATTCGGCACGGCAGCCGCTGCTGGTTTACTATTCATGATTCTACCGCAAAAATCCTTTTTTTATAATTATGTATTTTAAATGACTAAATGTGGACATTGTACAATTGTCCGCTAATAGCATAAACCTTCATATTATTCGTGCCCAATGGTCGGGCAAAGCCCGACATTCATGGTTTTATTTTTTAGTCACTTGAGAATGACGAATTGATTAAACGTCAAACTTTTTCACAGGAAATGCGAACGCTTCAACGCATTTCCGAAAAAGTTTGGTATCCTATACTTTCGTCATTCCTTGTTCGTCGAGCAAGCTCAACTATCATTAAAACCATTCATTCCCACAAATAAACACGAATATACAAAGTTTAAAATATTCAAGCAAACGAATAAATATTACTTTTTGCAGCGGAGTCATGTCTATATACCCCCCTCCCCATACGGACAGCAACTTAAACTATTGTCTGTATGGAGGGTTTTGGCATGGACTCCGAAAACGACAACGCACAAATTGGGGATTATTCCTCGCTCCATAAGTACGATAGACTAACAACAAAGCCTGTTACTGTAAAATTTCACGTCGTGGTGTCTATTGCTATTTTGGAGTTTTTCAAAATTTGGGTGGCAGCGGGTCAGAACAAACGCGTCAAATCGCTGAAAAGCCTTATCTGACGGGCTTTCCGAGCTTTGTTATTTACAAAGGCCGGATTTTAAAACCGGCCAAAATCAGGATAAAACGACGAAATAGCACAAAAAACAAGATGTAAAATAAAGGATGCATTTGTCCTGGGCAGAGAGTGCTCGGCGCTTGCAATTTTATCGCCCTCCTGTTATTATTAAAATTGGTAAGCAGTCATCCGAGCCTCGCTCCGGATGTGGATTCTTAACGGTGAAGCCGCCGTTACACCGGACGTTCCGACCCCGGCCGAAAGCGAAGCCTTTTGACGCTGCAAGTGTCGAGCAAGCTCGACTATTAGCCCTTTGGGTTCCCACCCAAATGTGGATTGAAACAAACCTATTTTACACCAAACAGGCTATAATAAATTTGCACAGTGAAAAAGGCGATAAATTGATTTGTCTCTGGAAAGGGAAGTTTGGCCAAACAAAGGCAGGGACGCGCACGTAGCAAGAATCGTCCGAAAACCAAGGAGGGTAAGCAATGAAAATTCGTGAATTCAAAATAGAGGATTATGACGCGGTGTACGCCTTATGGTGCGGAACCGAAGGTATGGGCCTGAATGACATTGACGACAGCCGTGAAGGCATCGCTAAGTACCTCAAGCGCAACCCGAGCACTTGCTTTGTGGCGGACCTGGAAGATGTCGGCGGTATAGCCGGTGTGATTATGAGCGGCCACGACGGACGGCGCGGTTACATCTACCACGCCTGTGTCGCAAGCGAAGCCCGCCATAAAGGCATAGGAACGCGGCTTGTCAACAGGGCTTTGGAGGCTCTCCGTGCAGAGGGAATCAATAAAGCGGCCCTAGTTACGTTCCGCCGCAACGAGGACGGCAACGCTTTCTGGGAGCGTATGGGGTTTACAACACGTCCTGACTTGAATTATCGTAATAAGGCGTTAGTCCTTTAAATCCACATTCAACCCTGACGCCTTGAGTAGTTTGTGTGTCCAAACCTTAAGCGTTTTGAAAGCAGGCGGAGTATGAAGATACAGATACGCCACGGCCTTGTGTACGACGGCGAAAACCACGAGGGGCGCGCGGCGGATATCCTGATAAAAGACGGGAGAATTGCCGCTATTGCCCCCAGGACAGGAACTTCCGGCGGAATGCCCCTGGCGGAGGACGCGGTTATTATCGACGCGGCGGGTTGCGTAGTTACGCCGGGTTTTATAGACATCCACCGTCACTGCGATGTGGCGCCCTTTGCACGGCCTGATTTCGGCAAGCTGGAGCTTGCCCAGGGAATAACAACCGCAATTGCGGGTAATTGCGGGTTCGCTCCTGTGCCAACCTCTCCGGCTTGGCGGAAGGAGGCTTACTCCTATATGGAGCCGGTGACCGGACCTGTGCCGGAAGGCATGGAGTTCACCTCCTACAGTGACTATACGGATGCCTTGGAAAGGTGTCCGCTTCCGATTAATATGGGGTTTCTTGTGGGGGCTGGCGCTGTGCGGACCGCCGTGAAGGGGTTCGCGAAAACCCCTGTTTCCCCCGGCGAGTTGGAACGGATGGTGGCCTTTGTGCGCGAGGGCCTGCAAGCCGGAGCGTATGGCATTTCCTTCGGGCTGATGTACCAGCCGGAATGTTGGTCGGCTTTTGAGGACCTGGTTGCGCTGGCGCGGCCCGTATCCCAGGCGGGCGGCCTGCTTTGCGCGCATATAAGGTGCGAGGGCGGCAGTCTCCTGGATTCGGTGCGGGAGATTATAGATATAGCCGGCCGCGCGGGAGTCAGGCTCAATATCAGTCATTTTAAGGCCACCGGACTCCGCAATTGGGGCGGCGGTATTTATAGGGCAATCGAGCTGATAGAGCGCGCCGCAGACGGCGTTCCGTCCAGAGCCCCGGATGTAACGGCGGATTTTTACCCCTATACATCCGGTTCCACCTCCTTGCTGTCCTTGGTGCCGCCCACTATGCTGAAAGAGAACATGACGGAATTGTATAAGGAACTGGGAACCAAGGCGGGCAAGGAACGGCTGCGGAGCGAACTGGGCAGGGAACATAGCGGCTGGGACAACATGGCCGCGAGCATAGGCTGGGAGCGTATTCTTGTAAGTTCCTCGGCTCTGGCGGAACACGGGCGGCTTCTGGGGAAGAACCTGACGGAGGCGGCGGACCTGGCGGGATACGAGAACCCTGCCGATTTAGCTGCGGATTTGATTGCCGGAGGCGGCAATGTGGGTATAATTCTAATGAGCATGTGCCAGGCGGATGTTGACGCGGTTGCGCGGCTGCCCTATACGGCCTTGATTTCCGATTCCCTTTATTCTGTGACTGAACATCCGCATCCACGGTTATACGGCGCGTTCCCCAAATTTTTGAGGGAATATGTCTTTGAACGAAAGGTATGTTCCTTCGGGCAGGCAATTCAAAAAATGACGGCAATGCCCGCGAAGCGCCTGGGTTTGAAGGACCGCGGGCGGCTTCTGGCCGGCTGCCGCGCGGACGTTCTTGTATTTGACCCGCGCGCGTTTACGGATTGCGCGGATTTTACGGCGGCGCGGCCGGCTGAGAATATGAAATTTGTTATTCTGAACGGCGAGGTGGTTTGGCGCGGCGCCCTCTTGGAAGGACGCGCGGGAAAACTTTTAAAGCGCGGCTGGTAAAAAGGCTGTTCGTCGGGCTTCGCGCGGCTTCAAGATACTTGCGTTTGCGGCGGGCAAGGATGATTTTACGAGCAGCCGGCGGTTTGCGGAACCGTTTGGGAAGGCGGGTAACGCCCGGCGGTTGACGTAAACGCTTTGCCTATTCCCCTGGAAATCGAAGCTGTAGCGTGTTCTTCCGAATGAACAAGCAGAGCGATAAGGACGTCAAAAAAATGAAAAAGAACGTTACCATATATCAAATAGCGGAGGAGAGCTGTGTTTCCGTATCCACGGTATCACGCGTAATCAACGGCAGCCCTCATGTATCCAAGAAGACGCTGGCCCGGGTGCTTCCCGTAATAGAGAAATATAAGTTTACCCCAAGCGCGGCGGCGCGGGCCATGAACAGCAACCACACCAATACGCTGGGCGTTATTACCTCTGATATTGTCAACCCCTATTTTGCCATGCTGTTTTTGGAAATACAGCGTTACGCCCTTGAAAACCGCATGTCCATTATACTGTGCAACACGCTTTACGGGGGCGCGTCCCACGGCATCAAAAGCCCCTTTACCGAAGCAGAGTACATTAACGGTTTCCGCTGCAAGGATGTGGACGGGGTTATAATCACGGGCGGTGAAATAGACAAAAACGATATCTCGGACGAGTATCTTTCGGCTTTAAACCATCTGACGGCCAGTATTCCGGTGTTAATCATCGGCCCGCCTATCGCGGGCTGCGACTGCCAGTTTTTAAACCGCAGCCTTAGCGGCGGCTTCCCCGCGTTGGTCAGGCATTTGGCCGCCCTGGGCAACAAGCGCGTCGGTTTTGTGGGCGGGGAGCCAGGCGTGCGGCAGACCACCGCCCGCCTGCAATCCTATAAAACCACACTGGACAGCCTGGGCCTGGAATTTGACGAACGGATTGTGGCGCTCTCCAACTTTTACATTGGGGACGGTTACACAGCCATGAACCGCCTGCTAAGCGACGGGCCGCGCCCCCACGCCGTAGTGGCGGTGAATGACGCGGTGGCCATCGGCGCCATACGCGCCATACACGACAGGCGTTTGCGCTGCCCGGAGGACATTGCCGTTGTAAGCGGCGATCAATTTTTTGAAAGCGATTTTATTACCCCGCGCCTTACCTCGGTGGACCAGCAGAACGAACACCTGGGCCGCTTGAGTATTTTGTCACTTATCAGCGCCATTAACGGTGTGAAGGATTCTGTCGGCTTTATTCATGACCCGCAGATTATTGTCCGAGAATCCTGCGGCGCGCGTGTTGAGCGCGTGTTTTCTTAATTTGAGTCTTTCAAAAATTTGGGTGTCATGCTATTATAATGGCATGAAGCCTAAATACTGTGTATTAGGCGGTTCGTCGAGCAAGCTCGACTATGGGTCATTCGGGTGCCGCCCGGATGTGGATTGAAAAGACAATTAGAGCAACAGGGGAGTAAAATATTTCATGAACAAATAAGTACGGGCGGAACCTAACGCTGATTTGTCCGTTGGTTCGCCCCTGCGGCAAATATCAGCGTTCGCGAGTATACAGTGACTGTACAAAACCTGTTACCGCGTCTGCAGCCACAACACGAAAGATCCAGGAGGTGAAAACTGTTAACTAAAGTAAAAACATAGAAATATATAAAAACAAATACATTTAGGCTTATCCCTGAATAAATCAAAATGGCTTAAATACTGGATTTAAAAACACAGAAATGGCGCAAAATCAGCATTTTTGTCTATTAAGGGATAGGCTCTTAAATAAACCTTGACCTATTTCAAGTCAATGTAAAATAGATAAGTATTCTAAACCGGACATTGACAACTGAATATATGCGGTTGTGCCAAGAAAAGCAAGATAGCGAAAACCAAGCGTCTAAATCCTTTGGCACGTAAAATATTCAAGATATAAATGTGTTAGAGTATATCCATAATTTAGTGTCAACGTCGAGCAAGTTCGACTATCTAAAGCGATTATTGATGTGTACCGTGGGCTAACGCGGGAATTTACGCCTATGGAGTGTTATACCAAATCATAGTAGCTTCGGCGAAATGGGACACGTTGAAATAGGAAAACTCTAAAATATATATTTCTATATGTTTTAGTTAACAGGTTGTGTGGTGTTTAATATGGGGCTCGCCATAGAGATAAACGATGACGGTGCAGCCTTGGCCTATGGGAACTGTAAAGACGCGCGGATAATATACTCCCGGCACTACAGCGCCGAAGTCAGCGACGGATTAATGGACGCGGAGGAATTTAAGGAAATTGTGGCGGATTTTGTTAAACGGCACAAAATAGGAACGAAAAAAATTTGCATGACCATCAAGACGTCGGACTTCATCCTGAAACACGCGCGGTTTCCCGCGATTACCGCGCGAGAGCTGCGGCAGGCTGCCATGTATAGCATGCCGCGCTATATACCGGATGTGTTAATAGCGCGATATATAATTGACTACAAAATTATTGCGCCGGTCACGAACAAATTATTTTGGCTTCGCCCCAAACCTGCTGAAATAATTTACACGGGTGTGCCGGAATCTCTGGCGGAACGCTATGCGGACGCGGCGGAGGAACTGGGCATGCCCCTCGCGCACCTGGCGTTTTACCAGGACTGCGCGGCGGAGTACGTGTTAAATATAGCGGAGGCGCACAAGGGCAAGGCCGGGGTGTTTGCGTTGTTTGCGCCCTATATGCCGAAGACCGGGCCGATAATAAATTTCTTACTGATCGAGGGCCAAGAAATACGGCAGTGGTTTAACTTTGCCCATTCCAGCGCGGAAGTATGCGCTGATGATATTGACAGTTACATGAAGTATGGCGGACTGCGCATAGACGAGGTGTATGTGTTGGACGGGCCGGAATGGCTGGCGGAATATTTTAACGCGCGCGGCGCCGAGGTGACCATGCTTGAGACAAAGTACGAAATACTAAAAATATTGTTAAAAAGAGGTTTTAAGTGAAACAAGTAAATTTATTGCCGAAGAAGCAGGCAAAAAAACTGCGCGTCGGAAAATCGCTGCGGCTTGCCTTCATTATTACATCTGTTTTATCAGTTTGCGCCTGCCTGTGCGCCGGCGCGCTGCCGCTGGCAAACAAGGCCCTAAAGCGGCGTGCCGCTGCTTACGAATCCCTACTGGCCGATGAAAAATATCTGAAATCGGAAAAAGCCGCGCAGGATATTCTCGAAAAGAGCAGGCATTCGGCCGAACTTGAAACCATACGCGCCTTTTTGCTGGAAAACGCCGCACCGCTGGACCCAAGCCGCATATACGACATGGACGCCGCCCTTGATGAGGGCCTGACAATAGAAAAAATAACCATAGAACAGGACATTATCCATGTGGAGGGCATTGCGGACAGCAAGGACTATGTCATGAATTTTTTGGAGCGTTTGAGGACCTCCGAGGGTTTTTACAGGGTGGAGCTTTTGCACATGGCGTCCTCGGAAAACGGGGTGAGTTTCAGCGCCAGGTTTACAATATAGGGACTTACGAAAAACAAGCGGAAAGTAAAAACTGACAGAAAGATTGGTCTGTAAATGGTTAAAATTTACATCCGCGCACCACACCCGCCTTATTGGGCGGGCGGGAAAACTCTGACCGTTCGCGGTATATCAAAGAAATTGAGGTGACAAAAATGGACATGGAAATCAAAAAATTAACACCTGCCCTATTGGAGGATTATCTACGTTTCTTTGAAACCGAAGCAAATGCGGACAACCCGGATCCGGATTGGTACGGATGTTACTGCGTTTGTTGGTGCAGCGCCGACCACCGTTTGGAAATAGACGATTCATCGCCTGAAAAGAGGCGGGATTTGGCGATACAGTACATCAACAGCGGCATTATACAGGGCTATTTGGCGTATGCCGGCAGTCAGGTTGCGGGCTGGTGCAACGCCAACACGAAATCAGAATGTCTGCATTGCATCAGTTGGTTACGGTTTATGACCTCTGTAAAAACAACGGAAATTCCCGAAAGCAAGGTAAAGTCTGTATACTGTTTTACAATTGCGCCTCAGATGAAAAGAAAGGGTATCGCCACACAATTATTGGAACGGGTTTGTAAAGACGCGAGAGATGAAGGTTTTGATTGCGTTGAAGCTTATCCGAAAAAGACGTTCGTCAATGAGTTCCAAGATTTTATGGGGCCAATGGAATTATACAAAAAGTTCGGTTTTGCCGTATATGACGAACTGGAAGATATTTATGTGGTGCGAAAGCCGTTAAAATGAGAATGACGATGAACCTTACAAAATCAATCGGCTTCCTGCTCGAAAAAGCGGGAGCGGTAATCTAATACCGCCTTCATAAAGAAATCCTGCGCGATTTGGACAATACGCGGGAAAACTTATTACTTGAAAAGGTGTATCAAGCGCAGTTCTTGACTTTAGCGGAAGGCGCAATATAACCCGCACCGAAATCACCGGCCTCTGCCTCAAAAAGCCCGGCGATTTATACTCGCGAACGTTGAGATTTTCCGCCCGCCACATAAGCGCTGAGGCGTGTTTGAAAACTGGATTAGATAGTCGGGCTTTCTCGACGCAGCGCGAAATTGCAGCGGTTTTACTCGAAATTTCGCGCTTTAAGTAATTTTCAAACACGCCTTAATTAAGTTTGGAAAATGTATTCGTCCGCGGGCATAACACGTCCGGAAGCTGACTGCCTGTATGCCGCCCGTTTCTGTATGTTCCTTCTCAGCCCTCGGCGCGGTCTCGCAGAATTTCCACAACCTTGTACCAGTTTGTCTGTTCAACAGGCATTTGATAGTGCTTTGCCTCCATAGCCGGATAATCTTTAATCATATCAAGATATTCCCTATAGCGCGCATAGAGTTGCTTATAATCAACCTCTCCGTTGACAAGAGATTGATTTTGAAGTTCTATGTCAAACTGTGTCATAAAATAATCCGCATCTACAAGGCCAAAATTCTTAAAAAACAGTCCCGGCTTCGCCATGAAAACCATTATAAAACCCATAAGGGCAGCAGTCGCCATATAATTTTTTTGAAATTCATCCGATTCGGGTACGAGCCGGATATACGCCTTGATAAACTCAACCGTCCGATTCAAGTCAACGCCGGCGTAGCTGGCATCTTGCGCGGCGCGGAAACCAAAGTCGCTGACAAAAATCATATCAGGGTCTTTTAACATCGCCATCCACTTTGCAATATGCGGCGGATATGGGCTGCCCTGGTCTGATACCGTTTGCTGTCTTGCGTTGCGCTTTTTTATTGCGGCAAAGATTACAATTGTCACTATTGCAACCACTACTAACCATCCCACATTAAAACCTCCCTTTTTTGTTACCGTAAGCGTTATACTCACACACGAAAACATCTTCGTCAGGCTGTGCCCGACTATCGCTAAAAATCATTCAGTAGAGAACCCGACGAACAAGGGCGATGCAAAACGCCGTTTTCGCCGCGCCCCAACGGACAAGTCACCGTTAGGCGACGAAAATTCCGGGTTTTCGCGTGTGAGCAACCAACAACCGGCGCGAAAAGTGCCTTTTTTTTCGCGCCTTAGTATAAATATATACTCGCGAACGAATATATTCCCAAGATAGCCGAGCTTGCTCGACAAACTTCCGGAAGTTCCGCCCCTGTGCGGGCGAAGTGCGGGAGTCCCCCGCACCTTGCGGCAAATCGGAGCGTTCGCGGCCATAGCGCCTATATCACCTATACAATTTTTTACATACCCTGCCCATTTTACCCCACGCGCCATAACCCGCACTAAAGTGCGACTCAGAATATGACAGCCAAAGGCGTACAGTGGTATTATTACCTTCCGGGCAAATTTCGTAAGAAATCGCGAAACCATACCCGCTTTTTGTACCTCTGCGTCTGAAGCCGCCGCCTTCGTCCGCCCATAAAAGTCCTGAAAATTCTTTTTTGATGATTTGCCGGACCATTTCCGCAGATTTCTCAACCGTAAACGTTAGACCGTATTTCGCGGCGGCTTTGTTTTTGCTATTAACCACTATGAACACTATAAATAATACTGCCAAAGCCGCAGCAATCCCGACAAAGATTTCCATTTCTACACCTCCACAGCCACATTAACATATTTTTGCCGCAAACTCTCAATCATTGACTTATACAACGCATGGCAAGCGCCATTTTCGCCCCTGTCTATAAGTCCAACGCATGGAACGATATATTTTTCGCAGATACCGCTGTAAATCTCGCCGGCATTTTCTTGGGCGTTAATCGCCGCAATGATTCTCGGAGCAAGAGAGTAATACTCTTGGATTTCGGTTTTTCCGCCCGGTTGATTTTCCAGCCAATTATCACGAAAAGAGCGCAGGGACATCAATTCGCGGCAGTCATCCTTTTTGCCGAGCATTTCACAAACCGCCGCAGTTATAAAACAACCCGATGAATTTGCTCCTTTGTAATGGACGCAATCGTATTGTTTGCTTGTCAGACAGGTGTTGAACCTGACATCCTTGGACGGCTCGGTATTGGTTAATGTACATATATTGTGTACATCAAGGTACTTGCAACTTGGCATAATATTCCTCCTGATAGTATTTCATACCCACGATAATAACCACTTTGGAATGACAAAAGCATAAATTACCAAACTTTTTCGGAGATAGTCGAGCTTGCTCGACGAAATGCGTTGAAGCGTTCGCATTTCCTGTGAAAAAGTTTGGTTGCTTAATTATTGGTCATTCCTTTGGTAAAGAGTTGATTTGCTGCGCAGTATTTTTGGGCAGTGATACATCTGGCGCCACGGTTTTTTGCGCGCTTTTTTAGGCGAAACCTCCTTTGTAAAAAAGCATACATTTTTGCAAAGGGGGTTTTGGGGAATTAAAATACAAAAAAAACCGCGAAACACGACATTTCGCGACCATCTGATACTATGTAAGAAACTATGAATTATTACGTAATCAAGAAAACTATTATTATTTAGCTTAACATAGGATTAGCCAAATTACAATGGAAATTTTTTCAGGGCATTCGCTTCAGTTACGGCGGCGCTCCTGCCCTGGCCAATTATTTTCCTCAGGGCAGTCCGCTTCCCCTTTACAATTAAAAGTAAATTCGTAAAGGAGGGCATGTATATGTCGAAAAGTAAAGTTATACGGGAACCTGAAGTCTTCGGTTACGTCCGTGTTTCCATGAAGGAGCAAAACGCCGACCGTCAGATTATCGCGCTTCAGCCGTACCAAATACCGCCGGGAAATCTCTTCATTGATAAAAAGAGCGGCAAGAACTTCGAACGTCCGAAATATAAGCGGTTGTTCCGTACCTTGCGGGCCGGCGACTTACTGTATATTAAATCCATTGACCGGCTTGGACGCGATTACGGGGAAATTATTGAGCAATGGAGGCTGTTGACAAGGGAGAAAGGTGTGGATATCAAGGTATTGGACATGCCAATGTTGGATACCACGTACTGCAAAGACCTGCTCGGCACTTTTATATCGGATTTGGTGCTGCAGGTGCTGTCTTTTTCAGCGCAGCTTGAACGGGAGAATATTCTTCAGCGGCAGGCGGAGGGCATCGCCGCCGCCAAAGTTAGAGGAGTAGTCTTTGGGCGTAAGAGCGTGGAGGTGCCGGATGACTTCAACGAAATTTACCGGCGTTGGCGAAACAAGGAATTAACGAGCAAAGAGGCGGCAAACCTTTGCGGGTTTAGTGTAAAAACTTTGTATAATTTGACGGCGGAGCGGCGGGCACGGGATCAATCAACATTCGCTGCGGAATAGCGCGTTTTTCCTAGGACGTGTTTGAAAACTAGATTCCGATAGTCGAGCTTGCTCGACGCAGCGCGAAGCGTCGAGCAAGCTCGACTATCATTGCAGCGGTTTTATTCGAAATTTCGCGCTTTTAGGAATTTTCAAACACGCCTTAGGTGTAAATATACTGTCTAAATTTAATTGGAACTTTGATTATGATAAGAATCTTTGATAACAGAAAGGCGCGGGCGGACGCAGACCGCCCCCGCACCAAATCTCGGCGTCCGTGAGGTAAGCGTTACATTAAAGCCGCAATAAACGACGACGTCATATGTTAACTGCCCGCCGCTGCGTCGAGCAAGCTCGGCTATCTTTCATCAGTTTTATAATAAAAACCACTCTGCCTCCCGCCCCGCAGGCGGTTATCGCACCGCCCATGCCCTCCACAAGTTTGCGGGTAACGTACAGACCAAGCCCGGCGCTCTTTCCGCCTCGGACAGGCCCGGCAGTATAGAAACGCTCAAAAATCCTGCCGGTCTCTTCCGGCAGTGCGGAATCCGTGCTGTTGCTGACGGTAAGCAAACAGTATCCATTCTCTTCTGAAAATGAGATTTCCGCCTCAGCTTTCGCGTACCGCAGCAGATTTTGAATCAGATTATTCAAAACCCGGTCCAGGGCCAGCGGGTCCGCGGAAACAATCGGAGCGGTTTCGGCGTCATGGATTGTAACTTCAATGCCCTTTTTCAAAAAATTCTCGTAAAATCCCAGGAAGCGCTCGCACACCGCGCGTTCAAGGTTGACGGGCCGCAAACTGAAAATATCGTCGCCCATCTCCAGCCGCGAGAGGTCGTAAAAGTTCTCAATCAAATCTGAGAGCACGCGTGCGCTGCTTTCGATGATTTCCATATATTCTTCTCTTTTTTCAGGCGAGTCCGTTTTTCCCAAAAGCTGTACATAACCTCTCAGGGAAGTCAGAGGCGTCCTCAAATCGTGGGATATTCCGGATACGGACAGCCGGACGCCGTTCTCCATATCATCCGCCCGCCAAAGTCTTTCCTCGTACCCGTCAATCACGCGGTTCAAGGAAGCCGCGATTTCTCCGAGAACCTTGTCGCTTTCCTCCAAATACAGCCGCGCGCCGTACCGCGCCCGCTCGGCGAGTTCCTTAAGCCGCTCCGCGAGCCGTTTAGTTTCCCACCGCATCAGATAAAGGCGCAGAGCCAAAAACAGGCAAAGGCCGCATAACACGCCGATTATCCAAACCATCACGTGTCCCTCCTGACGTCTTTTGCGTCCGGCTATTCAGCCAACCGGAAGCCCACGCCCCATACAGCCTTGATGTGTTTGTACAGGGACAGAGCGTTCAGTTTGCCCCGCAGATTGCTCACATGAACGTTGACGGTTTTTTCGTCGCCCATAAAATCATCGTTCCATACGCTTTCATAGATATTCGCGCGGCTGTAGACTTTCCGCGGGTGGCGCGTCAGAAGTTCCAGAATGTCGAACTCCCGGCCTGTAAGATGTACGGGCTGGCCGTCCACCACCGCCTCGCGGGTCTGCGGGTTAATTTGAATGTCCAGCCATCGCAGGGACTTGGCTGTTTCGTTGTCAGAATATACCGTAAACCGCCTTAACTGCGCCGCGACCCTGGCCAAAAGCTCGTCCGCGTCGAAAGGCTTTGTCATGTAATCGTCCGCTCCGCCCGCCAGCAGCGCAAGTTTGCTCTCTTTATCCGTTTTGGCCGACAGCGCGATGACAGGCGCGTTATCTTTTTGGCGCAGCGCGGCGAGTACTTCCTCACCAGAATTTCCAGGCAGCATAAGGTCAAGTATCACGCATTGCGGGCGGACACAATCCGCCCCCGCAAGCATAAGCAGCGCCTCGCTGCCGGAATAGGCGCTTTTAGGGCGGTATCCCGCCCCTGTAAGCATCTCGCAGATCAAATGGTTAATCGCCGCGTCGTCCTCAACCACGAGAATCGGTTCGTTCATCTGTTAGAGTCCTTTCAAAATTTGGATGGAATACAGAGTAATTTTAAGGCTATCATGCTAGTCTGATTATACTCGCAAACGTTGAAATTTGGCAAACGGATTCCTCCGCTGGTAGATATGAATCCTAAGGGCGCGCAACGGGGAAATCACCGTTAAGGCGGCCGCGCCGTCGGAGCAAGCTTGACTATCCTTAAAAAGGCTGTACCTGCATCAAAAAGCGTTATACCCGACACCCTTAAGAAAGGGTCTGGGGGATGAAATCCCCAGCGGGGTTTGGGGCAGAGCCCCTAATGGTGAACTGTCCGTTGGTTTTAGGATTTTGCCCTTCCCCATTCCTTAAGTTCGCGCCAATAGGACCATATGTTCATCCAAATCCTGCCCGGACGCGGATTTAAACTATTTCAAATCTTTGCGGCTGAAAACGCCGTACCCGATGAAGGCCGCCGCCGCGGCCCACAGAAGGCTCAAGACAGCAGCCCGCGCGGCTGGGATCGTTACTCCGCGCTCAAGCCCCTGCTGCGCAAGCAGCTGCAAATAGTAGTCGGGGAAGAACTCGGCAAGAAACGCCAGACGTCCGTTAAACATGGTATACAAACCCTGCCGGAAGAAGAGGCTGGTAATGATATAACCTACGCCAAGAATCACGGTCATAATCGGTGTTCCCGATATAAAGGCGAACATTGTAAACACAGAGGCCAGCGCGGAAAAGCATACAATCTGCAGCAGAAATGCCCGTAAAAAGGAAGCGGCATATTCTTCAAGAGCAATATCACCAAAGCCGAAGGCCGCACTGTATCCCGCGGTGGCGGCGGCGCTGACGAACAGAATCATAACCGCCACACCCGCGTACACGGCGGCCAGCTTTGACAGGTACACCATCAGCCTGCTTTTGCCAAGACACAGGATGTTTCTGATAGTCCCGTTCTGAAATTCCATCGCGGCAAAGAAGCCTATAAACGCAGGGAACCATAGGGTAAAGATGAAATCCATCGCCGCAGGGGCGTATACGCCGTCCTTCCCCAGCGTAACATATCCGTCTGTGACCGCTTTCCACAGCGAGAAAGCGAATATCGCCCCCAGACACCCGAGGATAACGTACAGCGCACGGCTGCGTAGCAGTTTATATTTTTCAGCTGAAAGTAAAGTAGTCATGCCGTGCTTCCTCCTGTCAAACTTGTAAAATATTCTTCCAACTTCTGTTCGGCAGCGGCGAGACCTATCACAGTGACGCCGCTTTTCACAAGCATGGCGTTCATCTCCCCTGCCTTTTCGGTTTGTTCAAATACACGCAGTTCGGTCTTGGAAATAACCTGATAATCCGCCACGCCGAAATTTTGTGTAAGAAGCGCTGCCGCCCGGGCTGTTTCGTTCGTGATAATTTTCACATACTGCCGGGATTCCGCCGCCAGTTCCTCCGCGGAAAGCTGCCTTACCAGACGCCCCTTGTGGATAATGCCGTAATGTGTCGCCACCTGCGCCAGCTGGTCAAGCAAATGGCTGGACACAAGCAGGGTCAGGCCGCGCTCTCTGGCCAGACGCCGCATAAGCTCCCGCATTTCTATAATGCCCTTGGGGTCAAGGCCGTTTACCGGCTCGTCCAAAATCAGAAACTCCGGGTTTGTTATCAGGGCCATGGCCAACGCGAGCCGCTGCTTCATGCCGAGGGAAAAATCCCGCGTCTTTTTACTGCCCGTGTCCTCAAGCCCCACGGTTTCCAAAACCGCTTTGACGCTTTCTCTGGCGGGTACGCCGCCTGTGAGGCGCTGAATCTCCAAATTCTGCACGGCGGTCATGTCCGGGTAGAGCGCCGGAGTTTCAATGGACTGGCCTATGCGCCGCCTGCCCTGCCGCAGCGCCTTCCCGCCGCCTGTGCCGAAAAGTTCAATATCCCCGCCCGTCAGGGTAATCAGCCCCATAACCGCCCGCATAAAGGTGGACTTGCCCGCGCCGTTTAACCCAATCAGCCCATAAATCTGGCCCCGCTTTATCTCCACGCTCACATCCCGGAGCGCGAAGGCGCCGCCATACTTCTTGATGATTCCGCTTGTGCGCAGCACATACTCGCTCATGCGCAATCTCCTTTCAAAATTAACTATGGCCTTATTATAAAAGACAATATCCAAGAAAGAATTAAGAAAATGATAAAGAATTGATAAAGATGGATATTTCAAAACTTGGGTGGCAGAGGATTCGACACTTGGTTTCTTGCAGCCATCCTGCTATTATAACGATGAACCTTAACACTACAGCGTGAGTTTCGAGAATGACAACACAAAAATCAAGGATTCTTCGTCGCCGCGATAAATGCGGCAGACCAGCGATAAAGCCAATTCCTGCAAATGGGCGGGCAGACCCCGCCCCTACCATATTGTGTATGTAGCGGGGTCTGCCCGTTCTATTCCGGATTTCACGCTGTAGTGTTAATATACAATCTATTAAGGTCATCTGTGACCCACCCGGATGTGGCTTGAAACATTTTTCATTGGGATAGCCGCGCGCGGCTATCCCAGTGAAAGTTTGGTAACTTATACTTAATTCCACCACAAAAACTCCTTTTTGCATAATTATGTATTTTATTCACGGAAATGAATGTCCAATAGTCGAACGAAGCCCGGCATGCGTGGTTTTGTTTTTTAGTCAGATGTTCGCCGGACAAGCTCGACTATCATTAAAACCATTCATTCCCACAAATACACATAAATAAACACGAATATATAAAGTTTTAAATATTCACGCAAATGAATAACTATTACTTTTTGTAGCAGAGTCATACTTTCGTCATTCCTTGACCTTGCGTCCCCTAATTGGCAAACCGCGCCATTAACCGCAAAAATACATTTAACGCGGGGTCGCGCTCCTCTTTTTTCCAAAACAGCATATAATCCGTCGCTATGCTGTCGTCCTCAAGCCGTATGGACGACGTTTCTTTAGATTGGTTAAGGCTGACTTGACGTGGCTGCAGCAGCATTATGTCCTCGGGCGCGTCGAAGCGGACCATAATTGGCACAATGTTAGGTATCTGGGTTATCAAAAATTCTCCAAGCTCACGCAAATCCGCCGCGCAGGTGATGGGCCTTTCACGTATTTCTGGTGAACCCAATGGTTCCGGTAAAAAAAAGCCGAACCGGTCGTACCTCGCGACTAATTCCTCTACGGAGATACTTTTCCTGCCGAACAGAGGGGCCTTGCTCCCCACTACAAGCCTGAACGGGCTTCGATACAGCAATTGTGAGTTTACGCGGCCGGCATAATCCGCGAGAATTGCGCGGGATTCCACGCCCACTTGGTAACCGTTTTCCAGGACGGCCTCCACCATACCGCCGGGATGCGGATGATAGAACCTGTACGGTTTTCCGATTTGTTCCGAAGGGTATGCCCCCTCTATGGCGCAGGCGATTTTGCCGAACGTCCCGTCGCTTGTATATACGGCGACGCGGAAGTCCGGCTTTCCGCCGGGGCGCTTTCTGCCGCTTGCCACCAAACCGTTGTCAAAGTCGTCAAGAGCGACAAGTATGCGCATTGCGTGGCCGAAAAATATCCAACCTTCATCCGTTATCTGAATTTTGTGCGTGTCACGCTGGAACAGCTTTATGCCCAGTTCATCCTCCAACGCCGCTATTTGCCTCGTTATTGTCGTGGGACTGCAATGTGAAATAAACGCCGAGGTTTTGAACGAGCGCAGCGAGGCACACGTCATGAAGTACCTCAATTGTTGTATCGTCATAAGCTTATCTCCCATTGTTATGCTTTTCTATTTTTTTACTTATTATATCATGATATTGCGAATATCGCAATACCGTTTTGCGCAATTCCAATCTTCTTTTATACAACTTATAATAAAAGCGTCTTAACAAACGATGTTAGGATAAATAGATTTCATAAAGGAGAGGTTTTTATGAAAAAGGCATTATGCGTTTTGCTTACGCTCGCCCTCGCTCTTTCTCTCTTGGCGGGCTGCGCGCCCCAAAAGGGAACGAATGGTTCCGATGGAAACGCCGCGGCGGCCCCGACAGAAGTTCTGTCCCCGACAGAAGTTCTGTCCCCGACGGAAGCGGCCGAAAAAGTGGTGGGCGAGTTAGGGTATGACGTAAGCGGCAAGCAGGTAGGGTTTTCCTGTATTACGCTGACGGTAGAGTTTTTCAGCGCGATGTCAGACGAATTTGACCATTTCTTCACATCCCGCGGGGCGTCCTATACAGCCCTGTCCGCCGACACGAATCCCGCCACCCAGGTGGAGAACATCGAAAACTTCATCACAAAAGGCACGGACATACTTATAGTATTCCTTGTGGATGAATCGGCGGCGACGGACGCCCTGATTAAAGCCAGGCAGGCGGGCGTCTATGTTGTGGTCATCGCGAACGTAATGAAGGATGCGGACGCCTACGACGTCTGTATCACGGTAGACCAGCGGGAGAGCGGAGTCTACGGCGCGCAGGCGGCTTCCGACTGGATAGACGAGAAATATCCCGACGCGGCCGGCGGCTCCATTGAGGTCGCGCTGCTTGTAGCCACATCCGACCCCGGTACGCTTGTACGTGTGGACGGGATGAGGACGTTGGCCGGCATTAATAACAAGGTAAAGGTATACGAGTACGACTTGGGTTCCGACCAATCGCAGGAAAACGCGATGAAGTTTTCCGAGCAGGCGTTTATGGAACACCCGGACCTTAAGCTGTTCCTCTGCTATGGTTCCGGTATGGCTTTGGGCGCGGACGAAGTGGCGATGAAACAGGTAAGCGGCAAAGACGGCTTCGCGATTATTTGTATCGACTCCATCGATGTGGTGCTGGACGGCATAGGCAAATCCGCAAACAACGAGTCTCTTATACGCCGCGCGATTAAGTTGGGCGCGGGCACGCCGTACACGGTTTTCAGCATAGTGACGGGCGAATGGGCGTCTAAGGTGGTAAACAAGGTTTACGGCGAGGAGTGCGTCGTCATAGACACTGCCAACTATCAAGACTACTACTCCAGCAAGTTTGACTGATATGGATACTATCCTTGAGGTCAAAAATATGTCGAAGCGTTACCCTGGCGTTACGGCGCTGGACAATGTGTCCCTTTCTTTCGCGAAGGGTGAAATTCATGCCATTATGGGCGAAAACGGCGCGGGCAAGTCCACGCTCATAAAGATTATCGCGGGGGCGGAAACGCCAAACAGCGGCGTGATAGAAACCGGAGGACGTTCCTACGGCGGGATGAAACCGGCGGAGGCGCAAAACGCGGGTATCAGCGTTATTTACCAGGAGTTTAACCTTGCGGCGTCTCTCAGCGTGGCGGAGAACATCTTTATGGGCAAGCGCATTGGAAAAGGCAGGTTCTTGCCGGACCTGAAAGAAATGAACAGACTCGCCGCGAAGGCTATGGCGGACCTGGGCTCGAACATCAAGCCCGAAACCCTTGTGTTTGAGCTGTCTACCTCCCAGCAGCAGCTTGTGGAAATTGCCAAGGCGATAGTAAGCAACTGTAAGGTGCTGATAATGGACGAACCCTCCGCCGCAATTGCCGTGGCGGAGGTGGAAAATATGTTCCGTCTTGTGCGCGGGTTAAAAGCGAAGGGCGTTACCGTCATTTATATAAGCCACAGAATCGACGAAGTCTTCGGGCTGTGCGACAGGGTATCCATACTGCGTGACGGTCAATATGTAACCACGGCGGATATTGAGGGCTTGACGCGCAAGGACCTGATACGCCTCATGGTCGGGCGCGAGCTGAAAGAAACCTACCCGGTTCACGGAACGCGTATCGGCGGTGAGGTGCTTAACGTAAAAGACCTGACGGGTAACGGCGACTTCCACCTTGATTTGACACTGCGCAAAGGCGAGATACTTGGCATTGCGGGGCTTGTGGGCGCGGGGGGCGCACGGAGCTCGCCAAGATGCTGTGCGGCGACGTTAAGCCCGTTTCCGGCACTATGGAGGTGAAAGGCGCGGCAAGGCGCTTCGCTTCCGTGTCCGAGGCAGTGGACGCGGGTATTGCCCTTATGCCGGAGGACCGCAAGGCCGAAGGGCTGTTTATGGACTATTCCATAGATTGGAACATCCCAAGTATGAGTTTTAAACGGCTCGCACGGTTTGGGATAGTCAGTCAAAAGCGTGTGGACGCGCTTACGGACAAGTACGTGGCGGCGCTTAAAATCAAAACGCCCTCTACGCGTCAGATTGTGAGGCTGCTGTCCGGCGGCAACCAGCAAAAGGTCGTCGTCGCCCGGGCATTGGCGGCGGAATCGGATATCCTCATATTCGACGAGCCTACCCGGGGCATAGACGTAGGCGCGAAACAGGAGATTTATAAGCTGATGAATCAACTGGCGGAAGACGGTAACGCGATTATTATGATTACGTCCGATATGGAAGAACTATTGGGAATGTCCGACCGTATCGTCGTCTTATATGAAGGGCGCAAGACCGGGGAACTGGAAAAGAACGAGTTCAGCCAAGACAGGGTTTTAGAACTCGCTTCCGGCATCGCGTCATAGGGGGGGGGGCGAACATGAGAAAAGCGACGGATTTTTGCCAAAAGAACCTGGCGGTTGTGCTGCTTGTTATCGCGGGCGTTATATTCAGCCTGACTACGGCCAACTTCTTGTCCGTCACCAATATACTGAATATACTTAACCAAAACGCCTATATGCTTATCGCCATGTGCGGTGTGTCGCTTATTATGATAGGCGGCGACTTGGATATGAGCGTCGGGTATCATATGAGTATTTGCGGCGTTTTGTGCGCGATGATGCTGACCCGCACGAATATTCCGATTTGGCTGATTGTGATTATGACTATATTGTTAAGCGTCGCGTTGGCGATATTCACTACCTTTTTGACGGAACTGCTGTCCATACCGCGTATATTTGTGACGATTGGCGAGGCCACGCTGTTTCAAGGCATTGCCTATGTTATCACAAACTCCAAAACCGTATCGGACTTGCCCGTGGGTTTCAAGCAAATCGCCCAGGGAACGGTATTGCACCCAAGCCTTACCTACGCTACTCTGATGATGATTGTTTGCGTGTGCGTTATGGGGTTTGTGTTAAGCAAAACCTACTTTGGGCGGCACGTTTTCGCTATGGGCGGCAACCTTACCGCCGCAAGGCTTGCGGGTATAAACGTCCGCAAGATGAAGTATGTCATCGGTATACTGATAGGCTTTTTCGTGGGCGCGGCGGCTGTCCTGCTTATCGGGCGCACTGGCGCGGCGGCGGCGAACACGGCGGCCGGCGTGGAGATCAATGTCCTTACCGGCATACTGCTGGGCGGCGTTTCAATACGCGGCGGGGAAGGCAAACTAAGCAACTGCGTGGCGGGCATATTGCTTGTGGCGCTTATAAGCAACGGTATGCAGCTTGCGGGGTGGAACCCGTACTATCAGTATATTGCCAAAGGCGCGATAATGCTGTGCGTCCTTGGGTTTGATATGTTCCAAATGCGGCGGCGTTCCATCCTTAACAATCAGCGCAAAGAGGAAACCGCGCGGTCAAAAGGAAACGCGGTCAAATAAGGGCGGGGGATTGTTATGACATTCGGCAAGAACAATTACGTAATTAAGACTTACGAAGCCAACGGGGCCAAACTGACCGCCCGCGCGTTCTTAGGCGCGGTTTACGTCGACAAGCCCCTTGACGCGGAGTTTCAGAAGATGAATATATTTGTGCCGGAGATTTACTATTCCGGCGGCGAAGTCAACGGATACAGCCTGCGCAAAGCGCCGGTTTTTATGCCGACGCTGGCGGGAGGTTATATGCCCGCCGTTACGGCGGAACCGGGGCCGTCGTTTTATAATCCGTCCGAGGCGAACGCGCTGTTCCGAGCCCTTGAGCGCGGGTATGTGGCCGCCTGTCCCGCCCTGCGGGGAAGAACGCGCCGGTTTGGGAAAGCGCCCGCTTGTATAGTTGATTACAAAGCGGCGGTAAGGTTTTTACGGCGCTTTGACGGCGACATACCAGGAGACAAAGAAAGAATAATCACAAGCGGTACAAGCGCGGGCGGGGCCTTATCGGCTCTTATGGGCGCGTCGGGGAATTCTAAGGACTATGCGGCCTATTTGGACGAAACAGGAGCGGCGGACGAGCGCGACGATATTTTTGCCGCAAATTGCTATTGCCCTATTACGAACCTCGAAAACGCGGACGCTGCATACGAGTGGCAATTTTCCGGTGTTTACGGCTTTCACCGTATGCATATGCGATTAAACGAGGGCGGCAGACCGTCCTTCACACCGGAGGACGGTACTATGACAGACAAGCAGGCGCTGGTTTCAAGGGACCTGGAAAAACTGTTCCCGCAATATCTTAACTCCCTGGGCCTGAAAGACGAGAAAGGCGCTTCGCTTACTCTTGACGCAGACGGCGACGGTTCTTTCAAAAGGTATATCGAAGGGCTTATAGCTGTTTCCGCGGGTGCGGAAGCCGATTCCAACAGAGACTTCGTCCGTCCCTGCTGGCTGACCGGAGGAAACGCGGTCAATTTTGCCGAATACGCCAAAAACGTCACGCGTATGAAAACCGCGCCCGCCTTTGACGGCTTATCATTGGAAAGCCCCGAAAACAACCTGTTCGGCACGGACGAACTAACCGGCAGACACTTCACGCCCTACGCATACGAAAACAGCGCGGTAAACGGGGACTTGGCCGGCGCTTTCACAGTGGGCTTGATGAACCCGATGGGCTATATCTCAAAGTCCGCCTGCGCCGCACATTGGCGTATACGTCACGGCGAAGCCGATCGTGATACTTCTATCGCCGTTTCCGCAATGCTCGCGCTGAAACTTAAAAATCACGGCTGCGCGGTGGATTACCACCTGCCTTGGAATATCCCACATTCCGGCGACTATGATCTAGAGGAGCTTTTCGCGTGGATTGACGGGCTGTGCGGAGGCAGAGGGGATGATTGACATTATACAGTCGGGGTCGGAACTTCCGGTGGGGGCTATTGCCAACTCAAGCGCGCTTGCCCTCGGCGGAATCGCGGGGGCAGCTATCGGCGGCAAACTGACCGAGGAAAAGAAGTCCCTGCTCACCGGCGTAATGGGATTATGCGCGCTTGTTATCGCGGTTACAAACATTGTCAAGCTGCACAATCTGACCGCCGTGGTTCTGTCGCTTATTCTCGGCGTAATTGCCGGGGAAGCGGCGGGACTTGATAATCTCGTCCAAAAGTTTGTCGGCAAGATGGTTGTGCGCGGAAAAACAGGCGGTTCCAATAATAAGGCCGATTGGACGGCACAATTCTGCGTCATTATTACGCTGTTTGCGGCAAGCGGCACCGGCGTTTTCGGAATTTTAAAGGAAGGTTTTGAGGGCGACGCATCCATACTCGCTGCCAAAGCCGTATTGGACTTTTTTACCGCACTGATTTTTGCCGCGTCCTTAGGCAAGGCGGTGGCGGCGATAAGCATACCGCAGTTTTGCGTGTACCTGGTTCTGTTTTTACTTGCGCGGGTCCTGTACCCGTACATCTCGCGGCACCAGATTATGAATTTTAACGCCATTGGCGGGCTTATAGACCTTGCAATCGGGCTGACGATTTTGAACCTTAAAAATTTCAAGACGATTAATTTTTTACCCGCCTTTATTTTCGTTTTTCCAATGACGATGCTGTTCGATTATATGGGGCTTTAAAACCAACGGACAGGTAAACGTATGGGAGGCCGTACCATACGCGCGAACTTGAGGTTCGGGAAAGGTCAAAACCCTAAGACCAACGGACAGTTCACCGTTAGGGGCTCTGCCCCATTGGCACGAACTTAAGGCTTGGGAAAGGTCAAAACCTTAAAACCTTGGGACTCTGCCCTAAACCCCGCTGAGGATTTCATCCCCGATAGTCGAGCTTGCTCGACGCAGACCTCTTATTAAGCTATACTTGACCCACAAGTCTTGAAAGCCGCCTAAACACTGGATTCCTCATAGAGTGTTCTGGTGGTGGCCAGATGTGTTGATAGCAATTTGTGACAGCGCATAAATTAAGGGAGTTCAATTAATCCACCAACGCGTTTAGCCCACCACCCGATATCGGAAATGGATTTTCGTAGGGGCGGATGGCAATCCGCCCGTTGGGTTTCGGGACGATTGCCATCCGCCCCTACCATATTGTGGTGGGCCAAATGTATTGATAGCAATTTGTGACACCGCATAAATTAAGGGAGCTCAATTAATCCATCAACGCGTTTAGCCCACCACCAGAAAGCAAGTGTCGAACACCTTTGGCCACACCCAAATTTTGAAAGACCGCTGATATTGAATATCATTGCGCCGCCGCAACTTGGACAAGACACAAATTCTCGCGTATCGGGCATACGCATTCATCCTCTCAAGGCGAAGGGCCTATCCGTTCAAATTATTCATCCGTTTATCGGCTCTGCCATTAAACTGATAAATTCGTCCCAGTCCATATTGTCGATTTCCTCGATGTCTTCCTCTGTCAAGGTCCCCTCCAGCATATTCCAAAACTCATCCCCATCCTCATCTGATCAAGATTAAACCCATGCCTCCACTTCATCGTACTCCCAGTAACCATCACTGTTTTGGTCCGGTTCGCTACTGTACTCATCATCGCCGGAATACGTTTCGTCTGATTCGTCCGCTTCGTCATAATACGCTTCGTCCATTTCGTAAGCCGGCGCGGAACCGGGATAACCCGGAGCTAAGGAACGTAAAAGAATAAACTCCCAAACTCAAACATTGCTTTTAGGACGTGTTTGAAAACTAGTGGTGTATCCAGCGATATTTTAAAGAAGAAATAAATATTTTCGGCCAGTAGTTTCAAGTGCAAATGTCGCGGGAGTGCGGACGAACACAGTTCGCCCCTACTATGATTTATGAGCGGATAAACCACTAGTGTACTGTATAATTGATAAAAAGATAAATAACTCGTTGTTTTTGTTGATTTTATCAATACCTAGAGCTTATCCCTAAATAAACTTGATTTGTCTAAAAGTGATAAAAGCACAAGCAAGTTGTAATAAACCCATATAAGTGAAAGCATATTTCTCATAACGGACAAGAATTTTACGAAAGAGATTAAGCCATGAGAAAACTCTTTCCACAACCCAACGACGGGCCTTAAATTCCGGATTGTTTTCAATATTTTGCTTTTCTTC
>JAISYE010000244.1 GCA_031297485.1 Clostridiales bacterium | reverse complement strand
AGGGGGGCTTCGCCCCCCTTTCCCCCCCGACACCCTGCGTGGGTCTGCGCTCCCCCAAACGGGAGAGCAAGGGGAATCTCCTGCGCTCCATTTTGTGCCCACGCAGGGTGTCAAAACCTAAAACCTTTAATATCCATGACCTGGGGGGGGGGGGGGGGGGGGGGCGCGCCCCGCGCCCGGCGGGGGCCGCCGCGCGTGCGCCCGCGCCCGCGCGCCCCCCCCCCCCCCCCCCCCCCCCCCCCCCCCAGGTCTTAAGGTTTTGACCTTTTGACCTTTCCCATTTCTTTTACCAGAGGAGGATGGCCGAAGTGTCCATTGCAGAGGAATATATAAGATATACAGGGAGCGAAGAACCATATTCGGAAAGGCACGACGGGATGCTTCGGCCGGTGGTCGGAGCGCACCATATACAGGTGATGCGCGCCAATCGGGAACACCCAGAACAGGCGGAAGGCTTCGGCCATACGTATAACCACGCGCCTAATATGATTTATTGGAATAGCCGGTTCTATTGTCATTGGGTTTCAAACCCTGCCAGCGAGCATATAGGAATAAGCAGGACCTGTATGTCGGTTTCGGAGGACGGCCTGACCTGGGGAGCGCCTGTGGAGCTTTTCCCGCCCTACCCGCTGGATTTGCGCCTGGAGAACGGTCCTCAGCAGGATTTATATGAAGCGGGAAAGGCTTACGCGTGCATGCACCAGCGGGCGGGCTTTTACGCCGCATCCAGCGGACGGCTGCTGGCGCTGGGCTATTACGGGATTTCGCCGGAAGTGGCTGTGCTGCCCTGCGCGGGCAGAGGAATCGGCAGGGTAGTACGTGAAATTTACGCGGACGGCCAGTTTGGCCCAATACATTTTTTGTTAATGAACAATACTCTGGGCTATGACGTGGGGAACGCCCTTTACCCAATGTATACC
The DNA here is from genome assembly GCA_031297485.1 of Clostridiales bacterium. Lineage (GTDB taxonomy): Bacteria > Bacillota > Clostridia > Lachnospirales > JAISYE01 > JAISYE01. The sequence continues at coordinate 18,094 of JAISYE010000244.1, read as the reverse complement.
GCTTCAAGCGACAGAGGCTTTGCCGCGGCCTGCGAGGAACTGCTGGCGGATAAACTGGTTATGTTGCAATTCTGGGAAGAAAACAGGGACTGCGAAGAAGACCTGTTTGCTTTGCGCGGAGCGGGTGAGGCTTTTAATTATTATAGGCTGGACAGCGGGACGGCGGAAGTTCCGCCCACAGTCGTAGGACTTTGGAAGCATGGCAAAGTATCAAAAAGCGCGGACGGCGGGCGGACCTGGCTGCCGGTAAAAAAATGCCCGTCTTTAGTGATGTCCGGCGGGAAAATTTGGGGTCAGCGCACTGGTGACGGGCGTTTCGCCCTTGTCTACAACCCGTCTTCCGATTCCTGCCATCGCTGGCCCCTGGCTGCAGTGACCTCTGACGACGGCGCGGAGTTCCGTCATATGCTGTGCGCCGTGGGCGAGGTTCCACCGCAGAGATATTGGGGGTTTTGGCGCGATTACGGGCCGCAGTATGTCAGGGGGCTGGAATGTGAGACAGCGGCTCCGGACGGGGGTATGTGGCTTTGTTATTCTATGAATAAGGAAGACATCTGGGTAAGCCGCCTGCCGTCGGAGATAGGCGGAACAGTAACGGAACACGCGCGTGACGATTTCGAGGGCTTGGAGCCTCGCGGTATAATACCCAATTGGAACATATACAGCCCCAAATGGGCGCAGGTCTCTCTGGAATCACATCCAACAGAGGGCAGCCCGTGTAAGAAGGCCATCCGACTGCGGCACAGCGACCCTTATGATTACGCCAAGGCGGTGCGTGTGTTTCCGCAGCGCGAGCGGGTGCGGATAACCCTATGCCTTGAGGCGCGGCAGAATTATTTCGGCAGGCTGGAAATAGATGTGGCGGATTGGCGGGGTCTGGCGGTGTTCCGCGTTATTTTCGACTCGGACAGGACCATTAAGTTAAAGCATGGCAACGGCTTCACGCCAGCCGCTTTCTATGGCTATGGCGTAACGGAAATTGAAATGACGCTGGACTGCCGCGAAAAAACAATTGAGGTTGTAATAGGGCAGCCCGATACAAAGCCGGAGGCTTCGCTTCCACCGAAAGCGTGTTACCAAGGCTTGCGTTTTTTCGGCCACGCGAATACAATAGAGCGTATAGAATTCCGCACAGGCAGCATCCGGCGGACGCCGGCCTGGGACGACGACGTGGAGTTTAATGCGCCGCGGGATTTGCCAGGCGGCGGGGAACGGCTGGCCCAGGAAGCGGTATATTATATACACAGCCTGTTTACTGGCGAAGTGGAGGAGTGAAGATAGTGCATGAAAACCCCAGGGGAATAATTGTCCCGACTATTACGCCGCTGCTGGAGGACGAAACCGTAGATTACGCCGGGCTTGAGGCGCTGTTGGGCTACATATGTGACGGCGGGGCGGAGGGTATATTTCAGTTAAGCACAACCGGCGAATACGCGCGCCTGCCTCACAGCGAGCGGACGCGCCTTGCCGGGTATACGGCCGGTCTGGTTAAGGGGCGCGCCGCCCTGTATGTGGGCGTAAGCGACACGTCCGCGAAACAGGTTGCGGATAATATAAGAAGCGTCGAACCCTTTGAGCCGGATTTTCTGGTGTGTTCGCTGCCGTTTTATTATCCTGTCAGCGGGGAAGGGGAGGCGGTTGAATTTTTCAGCCAGGTGGCGCGCAGCACGGACCTGCCGATTATTCTGTATAACATTCCCGCGACCTGCGGCTGCGGCATATCCATTGGGGCGCTGCGCAGGCTGTGCGGTATCAAGTCCATTGTGGGCATAAAGGATTCCAGCGGCGACATGGCTTATTTTGAGCAGTTAATGGCCTTGAAAGAACTCCGGCCCGACTTTGCCGTGCTTTCCGGCAACGAGGACGTGCTGGCGGAAACAGCGCGGCTGGGCTGCGACGGATTTGTCCCGTCCTCGGCCAACGTGTTCCCGAAGCTGCTGGCAGCCATATGGCACGCTATTCAGGAGGAAGACTGGACCGCCTTTGAGCGTCTTACTGACATGGTGGCGAAAATGAACGGCTTAAAATACGCCGGTTCCTGGATGTCGGTGATTGCGTGGAAGAAATACGCCCTTTACCTGTTGGGGCTTTGCACGCCCCATGTTACAATGCCTTACTCGCCCCTTGGGGAACAGGAAAAGGAAAATGTACGGCAGTATGTGGACTGGATGCGGTCACAGGGTATGTAGCTTAATTTAGGAATGATGAACAATAAAGTCCCAAAGTAAATTTACAATTCTGGGCGGGCAGACCCCCATACGTGCGAACTTAAGGTTTGGGGAAGGTCAAAAGATTAAGACCTTGGGGCAGAGCTCCAAGGTCTTAGGTTTTGACCTTACCCATATCCTTAACCCCGCTACATACCTGTCAAACCGGCGGTTTCAATGCTTTCGGCCAGCCTGCCTTGCAGGGCGGCGTACATTGCTATCAGCGGGGCAATGCCCATTAGGCACGCCGCCTGAATACGCGTGGTCACTACGGTCAGGTTTTCGCTGCCTGCGCCGGCCAGCTGCTGTAAAAGCTGCTTAACCTCGCTGAGGGACGTGGCGATAGTGTATCGCGAACGGATATAGGTCGCGGCAGTGTAGTAGTCGTTCCAGTTCCAGACCACAGCCAGCATCAGAGCCGTAAGCGCGATATTCTGGGCGTTGGGCAGCATAACGGAGGCGAAGGTTCCAAGAGGGCCGCAGCCGTCAATGCGCGCGGCTTCCTCCAGTTCCCGCGGCATAGAGATAAAGAACTGCCGGAATATTAATATATACACCCCGGAGCGAAGGGACGCGGCGAATAAGGCTGGTATAACCGTCACGAAATGGCTGCCGATAAGGTTGACCGAAGCCGGAACAGCGCCGCCCGTAACACTGTTTAAAAACCCAAGCAGGCCAAAGGGGTTAAAGGCATAGAAGGCGCGGAACAACCCCGTGGAAATCGACACCGGCGGCACAATAACCGTAAGCAGCACAATAGCGAACAAGGGCTTTTTAAGCGGGAAACGAAACCGCGCGAACCCATAGCCAACCAGCAGGCACACACCTATTTGCAGCACAGTTGGAAGAACGGTATACAGCAGCGTGTTAAGCAGGCTGCCCCAATAATCCATAATACTGATTATGTCCTCGAAGTTTGCCAGCGTGACCGACTTGGGTATCCAGATTACGGCGGGGTCCCGAGCCTGGGCGTAAGGCTTGACGGCGTTGGACAGCATAAACAGCAGGGGATACATTACCACAAAGGACAGCCCGATTAAGATAGAATGCCGGAAAACCGACATGAGGACGGACACCACCCGCCGCCGCAAATCAACGCGTCTGGGAATGACGAAAGATAAAGCTCCCAAACTTTTTCTCAGATAGTGGAGCTTGCTCGACGAAACGCGTTGAAGCGTTGGCGTTTCCTGTGAAAGAGTTTGGCGAATTAATTCGTCATTCCCAGGTAATTTAAAAAATTTGTTCCGCACAGCTATACTCACCTGCTTTCGAAAGGACTATTCCGTTACTTTTGACGACGGCCTGCCGATTAATATATAGGCGGCCAAAACAAACATAATAATCATTGCCGTGTAAACCCAGCTCATGGCGGCGGCGTAGTCGAAGCGCATAACCTTTCCGAAGCCCATCTGCTGTATGGCGTACAAAGTCACGTTGCCGAACTTCTCCGTGCCGTATGTTATGAACGAGTCCAGCATGGTGTACACCACGTTTAAAAATATTATCGGCGAAATAACAGGGAAAGTTATTTTCCAAAAGGATTCCCAGCTGTTAGCGCCCTCCATTTTAGCGGCCTCGTAATGGGACTGGGGTATTTTCGCCAGGCCGGACAGGAACAGGAGAATCTGTACGCCCGATTTTGACACGAAGCTGAATATGAGGTTTACCAGCGTGGTGACAAACTCGACAAAGCCCGCGCTTACGCCGCCACGTATCATAATATCCCTTATGCTGGTTACTTTGAACATAAAGGCGTTACCCGCGTCGGAAAAATTTGTGGACGAAAGGGTTTCGCCGCCCGCCAAGCCTTCCTGTATCAGGAGGTATATGACCCCCGTGGCCATTATGACGGGAAAGAAGAATACCGCCCTGTAAAGGTTTCGCCCCTTAAAGCCGGCGTGAAGCATAACCGCCGTAAAAAGCGAAAACATGGTTATTACTATTACGGCGGCGGCGGTGTCCCTGGCGGTTATAGCCAACTGCTGCGGGAAATTAGCGTCGGCGAGCAGCATATGCCGGTAGTTGTCCCAAAGGCCCTTTCCGTTATCAACGCCGTTTATTAGTACCTGAAAGCCCTGCCCCGTACTTTTGACTTCCGACAAAGAATAGATAAAACTTTCCACAAGGGGCGCGGCGAAAAACAGCAGCATGCCTATAAACCACGGCAAAATGAACATATACCCGTGCAAAGCCTCCCGCCGCCTAAGTGTCAAATAACCCTTACTCATAAAAAGCATCCTTCCCTAACGGTGAACTGTCCGTTGACGGTGAATTGTCCGTTGGCGGTGAACTGTCCGTTACTATGTAGCCTTTAGCAGGAATTGCCACGCCGCCAAAGTCCACGCCGACGCTTGCGTAATTGCACAGTACCGTCACCCGTCCGCCGTATTCCGTAACGCTTATATCGCCGTACCTGCGGTGTGCCGTTATAGGCTCGCCGGACACTTCGGCCAGCACCCCGTTTAGTTCCGCGTATTCTTCCGCGGCCTGCCGCAGCCAGCGGGAATAATCCGCGCTGAAAAGACGGTCGCTTCTGGAACCTATAAGCTCGTCCGCATATTGCGCCACCCAAGAGAACATGGGCGAAGCGCCGGTCTCCAGCGCCTTCAGCTTCATTTCACCAGGGCTGGAGGCAAGGTTCGCCGCCCCTAAGGAGTAATTCTTGAAGCCGTGAAACACAATCTGGTAAAAGGGCACGTCCGCATCATATATATCCATACCGCTGGAACGGGCCGGCGCGTTTACTATGTGGCCGGCATACACGGCGGCATAGGAAAACGCGCCGTTTAACATGAGATTTCCTTCCGCCTTCGCCAGCTGCGCCTTAACTATCTCTACCACCGCGTCGCGGTGTATGCCGTCCGTCGCAAGCTCGGAATACAAGTCGCAGCCAATGGAGTCCAGCGCCAGCGCCCCGAACCCAGCGTTATTAAAGCTATTTAAGAATCTGTCGAAAAATTGGGCTATTTTTTGCGGCCGCACTAAGTACCAAGGTTCATAACGGCTGTCCACAGAGGCGTTCGCCAAGGAAAAGGCGAATCTGTTCTGCGTCGCCCGCGCTATGGACTTGTGCGCGTCAAACAGTTTGAAGAATCCATTGCCGGTTTTGTAAACGTTAATAGGCTCGTGGGTTAGGAACAGGCTTGTACCCATATAGTCCGCAAGGCTTTCCAGCCCGTCTTTGCCGCCCAGCGCTCCTTCGGGCCGCGCTTCTGTTATTATTTTCCCGTAATAACCGCCTTCCTGCCAATAATTGTACTTAACCACAATATTCGCGACTCCGGCTGCATCTAGTTCACGCGCAATATCAGCCGCTTGGGAAAACCGAGTCATGGGTATTATTGTATCCGCCGGAATGCCAAGCCTGGGCTTCCGCTTCACAATAAAGCCATACACGTCCAGATAAAACGGTATATCGCCCTTTGGCAGCGCCTTGTCCAGACCCAGGTATTTCCTGAAAAACCACGCCATATCCGTATAATCCGACGCGCCGCTTTCAAGAAAATTATACTCCACACGGAAATTCCTGTCCAGGTCCGGGTTGATTTCAGGTATATTGACTAGTTCCTGATTAAAACCCTTGGTCAGCATCCTTACTTCCCCGATATAGCGGTACGCGTAACTGCTGTAGGCCATGTTATAGCCCGAACCCTGCCCTCCAGACTGGGCGCACAAATTCGTCCGGGCCGCGCCGCCGGTTATTACCGCCAGGTATCCGTCCTGGTTTACCTTTACGCCCCACAGCGGCATTGTGACGTCCTGGCCAAGGGTCTTCTTACGCTTGTACTGCTCCAGCGTGCTGGCGCTTCTGTCACTTACCCCGGCGTTAAAGCCGTAGACCGGCACAGACAATTTATCCGCCGCCATCTTGTTGTTATTAAAGTTTATAAGCGCGCCGGAACCGTCCGGTATAAGGATATACCCCTCGTCCTCCGGACCCGCGGCGCCAAAGGACGGCAGGGCCAGCACCTGTACCAGCCTGTTAGGGCCGTATTCCACAACCTCGTTGTTAAGCAGTTCCAGAGAAAAGCCCGAATCTGTCAGGGTATATTTTACAGGGACTTTTATTTGGGGCTTTTGGAAGTCGTAAACAAAGATAAGGGCGTCGTCCGTAAGTTTGTAAGACACCTCGCAATTAGACGCGTAATCGGCGTAACGGGTACTGACAGGGACTTCGCCTTCCTCCATATAGATGTTCGCGTAAATTATTACGCGCGATTGCAGCATTTGCAGGTCAAAGCCGGACGCCCAGTCGTTTTCGCGGTCCGTGGGGTTGGAGCGCCAGGTCCTGCCGGAACGAGCGTCTTCTATATAAAACTCACCGTTCGACAAGTCCGCCCAAAGCCGGAAGGGGCCGCGCGCCAGGGCTTCGGTAAAATTACCCGCACGCCCGCTTAGACCGGCGGACGCTTCTTGGCCTTTTAGCGGCATGGCAAGCGCAATTACAATTATAGCGGTCAATAGCAATAGCTTCATTTACTCTCACCTCCATTTTGTATAAGGTCAAAAGATTAAGGTTTTATGGTTTTGACCTTAAAACCTGAACATGATTTCGCTGAATATGGTATAAAAGAAGGTATAGAGCTGCTGGAACAAGCTGTAAAGAAGCAGCATAAAGAAGACGATTATAACAGCGCCAAAGGCGGTAAGCGCAATATCGGCGGCGACTAGAGGGAAACTCAGTCTATGGGTCTGGTACATGCCGATAATTAGTTCCAGGGCCGCCCAACCGATACCCAGCAGATTAACAAACGACAAAAACACTCCCATTTCCATGGCCACTAGGTTTGACGCGGCGATATACACAGCCTGGCTAGCGATATACGGCGCCAGGGGATAAGCCAGCGTAATAAAAATCTGGCGCAGGGTGGCCTCGCTGGGCAGCAGTGAGGAAGCGGCGTAATTAGCCGTGAAGACGACCGCGAACCCGCCGGCAGTAACGGCAAAAACGGAAAGCGCAGAAAATTTATCCGGATTTTGCGTGTTAAAGATAAAGCCAGTCAGCTGGGCCTTAAGTGCCGCCGTTAAGAAGAACAGACCCACCAGCAGGAAAGCCGCCGGCACAGACCCCTTGCCTTCCCATTTAACGGCGTCAAACCCGGAATTGGGGTTTTTCGCGCAAAAACAGCAAAACTCCGCCTCTTTAAGGAACCGTTTAAGTATCATCTTTTTTTACCCCCCTCACCACCCTGCCTATAAGCGGCAGACCAACCGCAAGAAAAATCGCCCCAAAAAAGAACCAGGCGAAGTTTGCCCTCATGAAGATAAGCGACTGCTCAGAAAACGCGTCCGAATACCCAGCCCGGTCGCCTGCCAGTTTGAAATAGTACATGGATTTTTCGTAGTCCTCCAGCTGGTAATAAGCCTTCCCAAGCCCCACATAGGCCAGCAGGTAGTTGGCGTCGCTTTTAACTACCTGTTCCCAGGGCTGGATGTCCTCCTGGTAGCGGCCCTGGTTATACAGGCGCATGGCTTCATGTACGCTGCGGCCAAATTCGGTAAGCTGGAATATGGTTATGCTCCTCTTGCCGGAATCCAGCACCCATAGCTCGTCACCCACCTGCGCCAGCGCGGAGGGCTGCGAAAACAGGCCCAGCTGCGGACCCAGCCCGCCAAAAGCGAACATCAGTTTACCGTTTTTATCGCACTGGTAAATTACGCCTAGTATCGAGTCGCACATTGTCATTACGCCGTCCGGGTTTACGGTTATGTCTGTAAACGCCGCGTTTTGGAACCAGCTCATTTCCGTACGGTTCATTACATTTACGCCTAGGGGGTTTAACTTACGCACCAGTTCCTTACTGTTAGCCCGGTATATGTCCTGCGCCGTGTCGGTGAAGGAAGAGGAATCGTCTGTAGTGGCTGTTACTGTGGCGTATATGAAGTTTTCACGGTCTATATACAGGTTGGAATACTCTATGGGAACAAAGCTCTGCATGGCGCGGCGCTGTTCCTTTGTCAGCAGGCGCTTCCACAACTGGGTTATCAGCCGGCCCACTGTCATTTCCACGCGATTGGCGCCATAAAAGTTTATAAAGCCGCCTTCAGAGGTTAAACAGTAAATACCCTGGAACACGCCATAGGCTTGCACATACATCTTACCGTAACTATCCACAACTATCTTGGAGGGGCGATAATTGCCTGGGTCTGAAATTAGTTCTGACTCCGGCTCGCCATAAATCGCCTGTATAGCGCCGTCCCGCCCAGCCTTTATCACGGCCCCGCCCTGACGGTCGCACACATAAAGCGCGTCCGGCGCGGCGTATATCCCCGTGGGGGCCTGAAGGTTGTAGGGCTGACCGTCCAGGGTAAACTCTACCACGCGTTTAATCACGCAGTTTTCATCCAATACTATTATACCCCCCCCCCCACTGTCTGCCAGGAAGATTTCGGCGGTATCCGCGTCATAGAACAAATCCTGAGGGTCGGAAAAACCTGTTACCGCTCGGACCGGCAGGTATCCGTTTGGGGAAGGCACGGCGTTGCCCCATTTGTCCACGTTATAGGTAGCGTAGGGCGTCTCGCGCATTGTAAGCGCCGCGGAGACATTAACCGCGGGCGGCAGCGTTAAGACGGCAACGGTTATGGCGGTTAATATTAGGTGGGGTTTGGGGCGCTTGGCTTTTGCCATTATTGTCACCATCCTGTTATTATAATGCCGCCGCAAAAAGTTATTTTTACATGATTATGCATTTTATAATGAATATTACTTTTTGCAGCAGAGTCACTTATTATAAATAGCCGCCGTGTTATTTAATGCCAGTGTGCGCCATAGTCTCCATTACCGAAGACTGGGAAAATATAAACACGGCGTAAGGCGGAACCATCATCAGGAGCGCCACCGCAGCGCCCGCGCCCGCCCGCGCTATACCCGCCGAAGCTATTTGCGCGAAAACAGCGGCCAAGGGCTTCATGCTTTCCTCATAAACGTATTCGGCGCCGTTCATGTTCCACAGCTGCGTAAAGGTGAATATAATAAGGGTCAGCCAGGCCGGGCGCGTCATAGGCAGCATAAGGCCGAAAAAGATTACGTACTCGCTGGCGCCGTCGATACGCGCGGCTTCAAGCATAGCGACCGGAACCTCTGTCATAAACTGCCGCATTAAGAACACGCCGAAGGAACTCGCCAGCGCCGGAAGAATAAGCGCCGCATATGTATTGACAAGGCCCAGGCCGCTCATTATTACATACTGGGGTATACGCGTCACCTCTGGCCTGAACATGATAGCCAGCACCACAACCCAATAAATTCCCTCCAAAACTTTGGAACGATATTTTGCCAGAGGATAGGCCGCCATAGAGGCCACAAAGACATAGAGCGCCGTCCCCAGCGCCGAAACAAACACACTGTTAAAGACATAGCGCTCCAGAGGCGCCCACATATCCTGGACAATCTCAAACAGCATGGTGAAGTTCGCCAGGGTCGGCTCCCGCACGAAAAAACGGGGCGGCCAATAGAACATTTCGTGCAGGGGCTTGAACGCTGTCACAACCGTATACAAGACCGGCAGGACCATGAACATCCCCGCCAGGGCCAAAAACGCCAGTATCGCCGCAGTCCCGCCCGCGCTGCGCGAAAGGGTTCCTTGGCCGGTCCTTTTCTTTTGGAAAATATGTTTATTGTGTTTATTTATAAGCGACATTTTGTCACCTCTTAATCCACTAGTTATCTAAACGTATGGTAGTATATCATATGGTTTAAAAAGATGTCAAACGGGGGCAGAGGTGAGCTGGAGAGCTCCGAAAGGTAAATTATGCCGCCTTAGATTATCTGACTGTTAAATGGTGTCTATTCAGAGGTCAAAATCTTAAGACCTTGGGGCAGAGCCCCATAAGCGCGAACTTAAGAAAAAAATAACCAGTCCCTTTTGTTAAAAAGCCTGTACTTGCATCAAAAAGCGCTGTACTCGCCACCCTTAAGAAGAGGTCTGGGGATGAAATCCCCAGCGGGGTTTGGAGCAGAGCCCCATAAGCGCGAACCTAAGAAAAAAATAACCGTCCCTTTTGTTAAAAAGCCTGTGCCTACATCAAAAAGCGCTGTACTCGCCATCCTTAAGAAGGGGTCTGGGGATGAAATCCCCAGCGGGGTTTGGGGCAGAGCCCCTAACGGTGAACTGTCCGTTGGTCTTAATCTTTTGACCTTCCCCAAACCTTAAACTCGCACGTATGAGACGATGGTAATCGTTCCGAAAACCATTGGGACCGGACATTTCCACAAATAAACACGAATATACAAAGTTTAAAATATTCACTCAAATGAATAAATATTGCTTTTTGCAGTAAAGTCATACAAAGCCCTGAAAAGAAATAACCGCAACCCGTCAATTCAATTGGCGGCACCCAGGCCGTAAATTTCCCGGGGGTTTTCGTATAAAATTTTATCCGCCGACTCCTTGGCCTCCGCCTCTGTAAACCAGCCGTCCCGCACCTTTTCCGAAAGCACTTCACCAATCACTGCCTTTGCGGCGCGTAAATGGGCGTATAGGGCTTCCACATGGTACGCGTCCCCGCCGAAGCCGATAATCTTGTTGCACGGCACCATTTCCAGCGCCATGTGCAGCGCCAGCTTCGCCCGCATGGGGCTTATAATGGGTATCCAGGAAAAATCCGCATATATGTTGGGAATGTTTTTCACCAGAGAAAAATATTCTTCCTGAAAGGGAAACCCTGTGTGCAGCAGCACAAATTTAAGACCAGGGTATTGGTACGCCAACCGGCCAAAGGGCGACGGGTCCGACCATTGAAGCTGATAGCGGGGCATATCCGCCGCGGCCGGGGTCACATGGCCGGTGTGGAATTGCACCGGCAGTCCCTGGGCCTCAAACCGCCTCAATAGATAATGAAAGATAAAACTTTCAAAATAGGGCATGGCCTCCTCACCGGAATTATATTCCGCCTCCGCCTCCGCACTGCCGCCAGGCGGGCCAAAATCCAGGCTGCGCCAGTAGGGCGTGCCAAACTTCCCGGCCAGTACGCCGCCCTCAAACTGCCTGGTCAAAAAATTTTCCGTGTAATCCAGGTAATCCTGAAAGCGCGCCCCGCAGAGGTTGGGCAAAGAGCCGCACTGCCGCCGCAGCCATTCGACCTGGAAACGCCGCAGCAAAAAATCCAGGTATGCCACAGGCCGGATAGCCGGATATTCCCGCGAGCTTCCGCAGAGGTTGCCCCATCCGCTGTGTACGGATAAGGCCGCCGCGACTCCGCATTTTTTAAAGATTTCGTCGTACCACGCCGTAGCCCGCTCAAGGCTTTGGGAATTTTCCCGAATCTTCCCGTCCAGTACCCGCAGCGTTTTCTCGTTCACACCGCCGTCCATGCCGTATAATTCAAAAATCATGGGCACTGTTTTGCCGCAGGCCGTATTTTTTATATGGGGATAATGGGCTAGGAACAAATCTATGTTTCCCTCCAAGTGCTTGCCAGCCAATGGGATTTCCGCCCCGGCGGAGTATAAGTCCGCCTCAATATAATGTGAAATTTCAAAAAAACCTGTGTTTTCCCGCACTCGTTCGGAGGGCAGCAATAAATGTTCATGGCCGTCCACCGTCTGGGCGCGCAGTACGTGTTCCATAACAGGGTTCACAACGCACCATCCCTCCTGAAAAATTGAAAAAGGCTGCCCCACCGCCCTTGAAGAAGGGGTCCGCGTCCATAGGCGCGAACTTAAGAAAAAAATAAACAATCCCTTTAGCGAAAAGGCTGTACCCGCATCAAAAAGCGCTGTACTTGCCGCCCTTAAGAAGGGGTCTGGGGGCCAACGAACAAACCATCGTTAGGTCCCCAGCGGTGAACTGTCCGTTGGTCTTAATCTTTTGACCTTTCCCAAGCCTTAAATTCGCGCGTATGGGGTCTGCGTCGAGCAAACTCGACTATCGGGGACGAGTCTCAGCGGGGTTTGGGGCCAACGAATAAACCATCGTTAGGCCCATAACGGTGAAGTGTCCGTTGGTTTTAATCTTTTGACTTAAAATTTTACGCTGTAGTGTTAACCTGTTTTGCCGTGGCCTTTCCCGCACTGAACAAAAAACTGCGCATTTTGTCCTTTACTGTTTCTTTGACAGCCAGGCGCGCTTTTTCCAGTTCGGCAGCAGACAGGGTGTTAAGCTCCGCGTCAGTCATATGGCCTTCCCGGCCCAGGGCGCGCAGCATGGCCCGTTCCAAATCCGTAGCGATGTTTACCTTGGCCGCGCCACCCGTAGGCAGCCCCACCGCCAGGGCAATCTTTTCCGCCGGCACGTCGGAGCCGCCGTGCAGTACCAAAGGCACGGATACCCGCCTATTGATGGCTTGCAGCAGGCCGTAACGGATGTTAGGCTCCCGTCCGTGGTAAAAGCCATGGGCCGTGCCTACGGATACCGCCAGGGCGTCCACGCCTGTTTGCAGGACAAACCGCTCCGCCTCCGCCGGGTCGGTAAAGTATTCCTCGTTTGTGTCGGTTTCCGCCAGGTCGGCGGAACTGATGCGCCCCAGTTCCGCTTCCACGTATACGCCCCTGGAATGGGCGTAATCCACCGTTTCCTTGCTGATTCGGACGTTTTCGTCAAATTCTCGGTCAGAAGCGTCAATCATGACGGACATAAACCGTCGGTCTATGGCTTCCTTAATCACCGCCATGGTCTTAGTATGGTCTAGGTGCAGGAGAATCGGCGGCCTCGCCCCCAATCGGCTTACCACGCGGTAAAATTCCGCGGAAAAAATGGCCAGTTCCACTTGGTGGCGGTTCAATTCCTTTTCGGAAATCTGCACAATCACCGGGGATATGAGTTCTACAGCCGCCTCTATGACTGGCAGGATCATCTTTGTGTACCGCGGCGAAAACGACCCCACGCCGTAGCCGCCCGCCGCCGCTTCCCGTAAAATATCCTTAAACGTAAGTTCCGAAGACAAACAAGCACTTCCTTTCTTAGGACGTGTTTGAAAACTGGATTCTGATAGTCGTCGGGCGGGCTGACCCGGCCCCTACGTAGCGCGAAATTACAGCGGTTTCATTTGAAATTTCGCGCTTTAAGGAATTTTCAAACACGCCTTAGTTCATTTGGACGATCCGGAAACATTCATGCCCTGGATAAAATAATTTTGGAACAGGAAGAACAAAATCAAGATGGGCATCATGGAAAACAGGGACATGGCCATAATATAATTCCACTGCGTGGCATTCTGGCCCCGAAACATCTGCAGCCCTATTTGTATCGTATACCAGACTTCCCGGCGCACATACAGCAGGGGTCCTTGAAAGTCGTTCCAAGCGGCCTTAAAGGCCATAATGGCCACTGTGGCCAGCAAGGGCTTAACCAGCGGCGTCATCAGCCGCGCCCAAATATAGAAATGGCTGGCGCCGTCCACCTTGGCCGCCTCTATCAGTTCGTTGGGGATAGTGCGGTAAAACTGGCGCATCATGAAAATGCGGAAGGGATCGCCGAAGAACTGGGGCACCACCAGGGGCAGATACCAGCCAACCCACCCGATCTTAGTGAACATAATATACTTGGGCACCAGCGTCACAAACCCGGGAATCATCATGGTAGCCAGCACCATGGCGAACCAGAAGTTTCTGCCAGGGAATTCTATTTTGGCAAACCCATAGGAAATAAACGAGTTGACCAGCACATTGGCCGCCACGGAAATCGCCGCGTACAGCAGCGTGTTTAATGTAAACCGCGCGAAGGGCACTTGGTTAAAGGCGTTGATATAATTTTCAAAATGCCATGCCCGCGGCCAAAAGGTGGGCGGATATAGGGCGAGTTCGCCGCTGGTTTTCACGGAGGAAATAAACAGCCAGTAAATAGGGGCCAGCACCAGGACCGAGCCGGCCAGCAGCAGCAGGAACAAGACCGCCTTGGACATCGCCCGTTTCCGCCTGTGGCTGGAGTTAGTCATTGGGACCGCCTCCTTCATAGAATACCCAGTGTTTGGAAACCAGCACGTTTACAGCCGTCAGCGCCATGATTACGATAAACAGCAGCCAGGACAGGGCGCTGGCGTAGCCCATGCGGAAGTAATAGAACGCCTGCCGCCACAGGTGCAGGTTGAAAAACAGCAGGGAATTGGCCGGCTGGCCCGTGCCGTCGCCGGACAGCACGTACCCTTCCTGGAACACCTGGAGGTTGCCGATGATGCTCAGGGTCAGGTTATAAAAAATAATGGGGGACAGCATAGGAATTGTAATTTTAAGGAATTTACCCCCCCCCCCAGCGCCGTCCAGCTCGGCGGCTTCGTACAAATCCTCCGGGATGGACTGCAGGCGCGCCAGGTACAGCAGCATCTGCGCGCCGAAGCCCCATACGTTCATCAGCACCACGGCGGGCTTGGTCCATTGGGGGCTGCTAAGCCAGGCAGGGCCTTTTACGCCCAACAGGCCAACAGCCCAATTGACCAGGCCGTTGGTCGGGTGCAGCAGCAGCATCCAAAGGAAGTACACGCCTATCCCAACCAGCACGGATGGGATGTAGTACACGGTTCTGAAAAAACGCATACCAGGTATCTTCGTATTTAGGGCGCAAGCCACCAGCAGACCGCCCACGGTGACAATGGGCACGTTGACGCAGGCGTACCACAGCGTGTTCATAAACGACTTCGGCACCAGCATGTCGGCGGCAAGCGCGGTAATATAATTTTGCAGCCCAATCCACTTAGGGGGCTGGGCGATATTGTACTCGGTAAAACTCGTGTACAGGGAGAACAGTATTGGGCCTACGGTAAAAGCCAAGAGGCCGATAATCCACGGCAGGATGAATATGTATCCGACACGTGCCTCGCGGATTTGCAGCAGGCTCATTCTCTTTTTGCGTGTTTTCACGGTTTATCATCCCCTATTCAAAAAACCGGGACAGAAGCGCGGCGTCTTCTATCCCGGCTTAAACCCCGGTAAATCGTGTCTATTCAGAGGTCAAAACACTAAGACCTTAAAACCTTGGGGCTTTGCTCCATTGGCGCGAATTTAAGATTTGGGGAAGGTCAAAAGATTAAGACCTTAAAACCTTGGGGCGCTGCCCCAAACCCCGCTGGGGACTCGTCCCCAGACCCCTTCTTGCGTTTCGCGCGCACTCATTAAATAACCCGCTGATTCGTTCATGAGCATAAGCCTTGCACCTCGGAATAGACACGGTAAATTAACGCTCTATTGCGTTTGTCTGGCCTTTAACGCCTCCACGTCGCTTTGGGCTTTTTTCAAAGCATCATCCGGCGGTAGGGTCCGCAACTTCACCTCGTCCAAATTGGGGTTTAAATAATCTCTCCAGCCGTTAAGTTCGTTCGGCATAAAGCCCGCGTCAGTGGTGGCCGCAGCCTGCAGGGCGATGGAATAGACCTTGTCGCCGATAAGCTCCGGGTCGTTGGCCAGCTCCTTAAGGGCGGAAAGCTCGAAGCACTTTGTGGACCAATACTTCTGCGCGTAGGCCGAAGTCATGTACTTTACAAATTCCCAGGAGGCGTCTATGTTCTTCGCGCCCTTGGGGATTTCTACCACAAAGCCGTCGCCGTTGGACCAGTGGCCCGTGCCCTCGTTAAATTCCGGCACCAGGAAGGTGCCCCATTCCAAATCAGGGAAGTCGGTGCCCAGTTCCCTGGCAAATGTGGGGTTGTGGGCCACCATGGAAATTGCGCCGGAGCCAAAGGGATTTTGCATACCCTGGCTGGTGGCCGCCATCATTTCGTCCACAACTGTGTCGCCGTAATGGTCGTGCATGGCCATTATGCGCTTTACTGCCTCCAGCTTATTGGGCGTGTCGATGGTAACGTCCCCTGTGCCCGGGTCCCAGAAGCCTTTGCCGGAGTCCGCGTTGGTCAGCCACAGATACCAGCCGCCGTTGCCGAACAAAGGCAGGAAGCCGACGCGGTCAAAGGCGGAACCGTTTTTAACATCCAGCTTGTAGGCCAGGCCCGTCAGCTCGTCCCAGGTCTTCGGAAAGACGGAGGCATCCTCCGTGTCCAGGCCAATGGCGCGGAAATGCTCTTTGTTAAAGTAGATGATGCGTGTTTCAATTATGAAGGGCAGCCCGTAGTAGCCGCCCTCGTATTCCAGGCCGCGCATGTAGGTTTCCTGGTACTGGTCCGCGGTATAGCTGTCCCGGTCCATCAGGGGCGATAAATTTTCCGTCTGGCCGGCGCTGGCCCGGTAAGCCACGTCGCTCATGTTGTTGAACATCACGTCCGCGGGTGTGCCTGCCGCGATATTCGCAAGGTTTTTGGTGAAAATTTCGCCGAAGGGCGTGTAGACGTATTCCGCTTCCACGGTTTCGCTGTGCTCGTTAAAGTAGTCGATTATGTGGGTGATGACTGGCAGCCGCGCTTCCGAGCCCCACCAGGACCAAACCTCGATTTTAGTCTTTTCAGCCGGGGCGGCGGGTTCCTGGGCGGCCGGCTGCTGGGGCGCGGGACTCGCGGACGCGCCGCAGGCGGCCAGGGTGACTGCTGCCGCAATGGTAACAGCCGCTTTTAGAAATTTTTTGAGTCTCAACATAAAAACCTCCTAAAATAAATTTTGTTGATACGCAAGAGACGATTATACCGTGATGTATTCGCAATATAATCAACTCTTAATCATTTTTACGGTATGATTATATCAATAAGATGATACTTTGTAAATAGGTTTGAAAAAAATATTTGTAGGGCCACGCTAATCATGGTATATTATGAGTATATTGTGATATGGAGATGAGCCTATGAAATTTAACAGGGTAAAAGAAATTGAAAAATATATTTTAGAGCACGAATCCGCCACGCTGGACGACCTGTGCCAGGTTTTCGGCATATCGAAGAACACCATTCGCCGCGATGTGAAGCTGCTGGCCGACAAGGGCAGCGTCACAAAGATATACGGAGGCGTCGCCGCTAACGATAAGAACAGCCTGCTCTCCTTTTTTGAGGAGCGCATAACAAAAAACGCGGCGGAAAAGGAGCGGATCGGCCTGGCCGCCGCGGGCTTTGTGGAGGACCAGGACGTGATTTTTGTGGACAGCGGCACCACCACGTTTCAAATGCTTCCGCATTTAAAAGAAAAAAAGGGCGTCACCGTTATCACCAATAACCTGCGCGCCCTGGGTGTGCTGCTGTACATGCCCAGCGTCAATGTTATCGCCATGGGCGGGGCCCTGATCCGCAAGACCAGTTCCTTCTCCGGGGCGGATACTGTGGCCACGCTGCAGCACTACAACATAACAAAGTGCTTTATGGCCGCCACAGGGGTGTCCATTGCCAACGGGCTTACCAATTCCACCATGGCCGAGTTTGAATTGAAAAAAGCGGTAATACAAAGAAGCGGGCAGGTCATCCTGCTGGCGGACGTGTCGAAATTCGACCAGTCCTCCTTGATGACATACTGCCCGCTGGCCGGCGTGCACCGGGTTATTACCGACCGGATGCCGCCGGAAAGCTATGTGGCGTTTTTCCAGCAGAATAACACTGCCCTGACTATAGCGTGACTATTTAGAGGTCAAGACCTTAAAACCTTGGGGCTTTGCCCCATCGGCGCGAACTTAAGGCTTGGGGAGGTCAAAAGATTAAGACCAACGGACAGTTCACCGTTAGGGGCTCTGCCCCAAACCCCGCTGGGGATTTCATCCCCAGACCCCTTCTTAAGTGCGGCGAGTGCGATAGTCGAGCTTGCTCGACGAAGCGCTTTTGATGCAGGTACAGGCTTTGGGACCGGATATTGCCTGCGAGCGGGTTGCCATCCGCCCCTATGGTATTGTTGTAAGAACTGACTGAAAATTTCTATTGACATAACAATGTAACGGGCATATGCTAATTTTATAATTAGTAATTGCGAGGTGAGGTTATGTTTGTTGGTCGTTCGGCGGAACTTAACGCTCTTAATAAAGCATATAACCGCGGCGGTTTTCAATTCGCCGTTATATACGGTCGGCGGCGCGTAGGCAAGACCGCGCTGG
>JAISYE010000243.1 GCA_031297485.1 Clostridiales bacterium | reverse complement strand
TGTCCGTTGGTCTTAATCTTTTGACCTTCCCCAAGCCTTAAGTTCGCGCCCATGCTCCCACCCCAAGGCTTTCCGCTATTTTTTCTTTTTCACACTGGCGGCAAAGCTCCTGGCGAACTTGGCTGCAGCCTCCAGGTCTTTGTCGTTGGGGTGCTTTCCGTTAAATAGCAGGAACTTGCCCGGACAATGAAAAAATTCGTTGGCTACGGCGATTCCCCGTTCGTCTAAAATCTTCTTGATTTCGGCGTGAGCGGAAGTGCCGGACATGCTTGTGCTAAAAACCGCCACCCGCTTAACCTTGCTTGGTTCCAAACCTTGCAGAAAGCCGCGCAGCGCCTTGTCTATCTTCCCGGCGTACAGCCCGCTGCCCACAAATAACAGTTCAACCTGACCGCCGACTGGCCTGTCAATCGTTTCCGCCGCCGTACCGGCCGCCGTGGCTATCGCGTCGGCAACCCTCTTTGTGTTCCCTGACCTGGAATAATACCTGACCGCTATTTTCATTTCGCGTCCTCCTTCCTTATTTGAACGCGGCGTATCTTGCCGCTTATGGTCTTCGGCAGTTCCGTGACAAATTCTATTATGCGCGGATATTTATACGGCGCCGTCACCCTTTTAACATGGTCCTGCAATTCTTTCTTAAGTGCCTCCGAAGGCTCATAACCTTGCGCCAGCACAACAGTCGCCTTTACATTGTATCCCCTTATGGGGTCCGGCACGCCTGTAATGGCCGCCTCCAGCACCGCCGGATGCTCTACCAGCGCCGACTCTACCTCGAAAGGCCCTATGCGGTAACCGGAGCTTTTTATTATGTCGTCATTGCGGCCCTTAAACCAGATATACCCGTCCTCGTCCTTCCAGGCCGTGTCTCCCGTGTGATACAAACCGTCGTACAAAACAGAATTTGTCAGCTCCTCGTCGCGGAAATATCCCATGAACAACCCCAGCGGGCGGTGCGCGCCGTGTGCGGGCACGCACAGTTCCCCTTCCTCGCCCGCCTCGCATTCCCTGCCGCCGGCACCCATAACAGCGCAGCGGCTGTCAGGCATGGGCAGGCCCATGGAACCCGGCTTAGGCTCTATCCACGGGTTAACCGCCACCAGTACATTGCACTCCGTTTGGCCGTAACCTTCCCGCAGTTTTAAACCTGTCAGCTTCAGCCATTGATAATAAACCTCAGGATTAAGAGGCTCGCCCGCGATAGTGGTTTTTTTTAAGGATTTAAGGGAATACTTTGAAAAATCCTCCTTTATAAGAAAGCGGTACACTGTTGGCGGCGCGCAAAAAGAGGTGATTTTATACTTGTCAATCAGCTCTAAAAAATAGCTTGGCGTAAAGTTACTGCTGTAATCGTAAACAAATACCGCCGCCTCACAAATCCATTGGCCGTATATCCTGCCCCAGGAAGTTTTCGCCCATCCGGTATCAGCCACCGTAAGGTGCAAGTCGTCAGGCCGCAGGTCGTGCCAAAACCGCGCGGTAGTTATATGCCCCAAGGGATAGTTGTAGTCATGGGCGACTATCTTCGGCATTCCCGTAGTGCCAGAGGTAAAGTACGCTATACAAATGTCCGAGGATTTAACGGCGTCAGCGCCTGCGGGGCGCTCAAAACACTCCGGCGCGGCCTCTGTCAGCGCGCTGAAATCCACATACCCGGAACGCGGACGAACCGCCCCCCGGCTGGGCAGCAATGCCTTTATAAGGCTGCCGACCTTAACATCCGCCTCGTCAATAAACCCGCACAGGCGCTCGTCGTCCAGGGTCAGAATCATCTTGACGTCAACCGTGTTTATACGATATACAAGGTCCTTTACCGTCAGCATGTGAGTCGCGGGAATAATAACCGCTCCCAGTTTATGCACGGCCACTGTGACAAACCAATACTCGTACCTGCGCCTAAGCATGACCATTACCACGTCGCCCTTGCCTATGCCCAGCCCTTTAAGGGCGTTCGCCATTTTATCACTTTCCCGCTTAACCTCCGCAAAGGTTATTATGCGCTCCTCCCCCAGGTCGTTACACCATACCAGCGCGACTTTATCCGGCTGCTCCGCCGCCAGTTCGTCCACCACGTCATACCCAAAATTAAAGTCCGGCGGCGCGTCTACTCTAAAATTCCTGTAAAAATCCTCATAGGATGAAAAATCTGTTTTGCAAAACCTATGTATCAACATGAAAATTCTCCCATTTTATAATATGATTACAAGCTCGCGCGCGGGCTTGCCGTTAAGCGCCTGCATTCCGTGGGGATACTTGGAGTCAAAGTACAGCGCGTCCCCTTCGTTTATTACCAGTTCGTGCTTATCTATCACCATTTTAAAGGAACCTTCCAGGCAATAATGAAACTCCTGCCCGCTGTGGGCGTTTAGGCTTATGGCTTCTCCCTCGGGCCTTGGTTCAATCGTTATTAAAAACGGCTCCATTTTACGATGGACAAAGTTGTACGCCAGCGACTTGTAGTCGTAATCCGCCCGGCGTTCCACTCCTACTCCCATACCGCAGCGCACTACGGAATATACGGAGAGTTTGGGGGATTCCCCTGTTAAAAGTTCGGTCATGCCAATATTAAGGGCATTGGATATATTGTGCAGTATACTGACCGGTATGTCCTGGGCGCCCTGCTCGTAACGCGCCAGCAGCCCCTCTGTTGTGTTCAGCTTGTCCGCCAGCTCCGCCAAGGTTAAGTCGCTAAGCTCCCGTATGCCCTTTATGCGTTCGCCTATTTCCCGGTTTAAATCCGACATCCCTACGATCCTCCTAATATTCCCATCCAATGTCTATCGCGCGCAGGTTTAACCGCAACAAATCTGCCTTACCGGCATCCGGCACCGCCTTCCGCATGGTTTCACCCACAACGGCCCTGTCGCACAAAGCGCATTCCGCTATAACCTTGCCCAGCATTATCATATTTGCCAGCCTTGACATGCCATTATCCGAGGCGAGACGGGTCGCGGGAATGCAACGGGCGTTAAGCGCCTCTGCCTTGCGCTCGATTATGGAGTTGTCCAGAAACAGGACGCCCTCGCCGGACAAGGCGGATGCGAATTTATCCAGCGAAGGCTGGTTCATGCAAATTAAAATATCCGGCTCCGAAACAATGGGGGAGCCGATTGGCTCCTCTGATATAATCACGCCGCAATTGGCCGTGCCCCCGCGCATCTCCGGGCCATAGGAAGGCAGCCAAGAAACTTCCTTGCCTTGGGCCATGCCAATATAGGCCAAAAATTTCCCCGCGAACAGTATGCCCTGCCCGCCAAATCCTGCCAGCAATATTCGCCTCATCTGCCTTCCTCCTTTTGGGAACGGCCCTTATCTTTGTAAACCCCCAAGGGATAGTAAGGCAGCATGTTTTCCCGTATCCAATCCAGAGCCGCGGCAGGGTCCAAACCCCAGTTGGTCGGGCAAGAGGAAATAACCTCCACAAGGCTGAAACCATTACCGTCCAGCTGGTTTTGGAACGCCTTTTTAACAGCCCTGCCAGCAGCTTTAACGTTCCGGACGCTGTCAACGGAGACCCTTTCGATATAGGACGCGCCGTCTATTGTGGCCAGCATTTCGCAAACCTTGATTGGATAGCCCGCTGTGGAGGTGTCACGTCCATAGGGCGAAGTTTGGGTAACTTGACCGGGCAGGGTGGTAGGGGCCATCTGCCCGCCTGTCATACCGTAGATAGCGTTATTTACAAATATTATGGTAATATTTTCACCCCTGGCAGCCGCGTGTACGGTTTCGGCCGTGCCGATGGCGGCCAGGTCGCCGTCGCCTTGGTAGGTGAACACCACGCAGTCCGGCCTGGCGCGTTTAACGCCCGTGGCCACGGCAGGCGCGCGGCCGTGAGCGGCCTGCACCATGTCGCACTCAAAATAGTTATAGGACATAACGGAACAGCCCACGGACGCCACTCCCACCGCCGCGGATGCCACGCCCAGTTCGTCCAGGGCCTCGGCCACCAGGCGGTGGATTATCCCGTGGGTGCAGCCCGGGCAGTAATGCATCCCGGTATCCGACATAGCGCCGGGTTTCTTAAAAACAACTGACATATTCATGCTCCTTATACTTCAGCGATTAACTCTACCTCGCACAGTACATTCTTGGGCAGCCATTTTACCGTCACACAGGAACGGGCGGGTTTTTGGGTAAAATATTTCGCGTATACCGCGCCAAACCCGGCGAAATCCTCCATGTTAGTAATATAGCAGGTGGTTTTAACTACCTTGCTGAAGTCTGTCCCCGCTTCCCGCAATATAGCGGCTAAGTTGCGCATTACCTGTTCGGCCTGTTCTGTAATATCAGCGCCGATTATTTCACCGGTTTCAGTATCGCAGGGTAATTGCCCGGAAGTGAACAGCAGCCCCATTGACACAACCGCGGGGGAATAGGGGGCGGTGGCGGCCGAAGGCGCCTTTGACGCAATAATTCTCATATTAATTGCCTCCTTGAAAAAATTTCTTTTACGGCACGCGCCGTATACTCCACCGCCGCGTCATCTATATAATAATGGGTGACAAGGCGGACTTGCTCTTTTGAGAGTGCTAAACAGTGTACATCTTTCGCGGCCAGCATGTCAACCATATCCCTGGCGTCAAAACCAGCGGTCTCAGGGACTTGTACCATGACAATATTGCTCTGGATATCCTGGTCTACCTGTAAGCCCGCGTCACGGAATATTTTTCCTAGCAGCACGGCGCGCCTGCGGTCCTCGTTTAAGCGCCCGCGCATGGTCCTTACCGCCACCAAGGCGGGCGCCGCCAGTACGCCGGCCTGACGCATAGCGCCGCCCACCAGCTTACGCACGCCGCGGGCCTTTTCCACAAACCGGCGCGTACCGGCCACCACCGCGCCCACAGGCGCGCAAAGGCCCTTTGAGAAACACATGGAAACCGTATCGCAATACTGTGTCAGTTCTTTTACATCACAGTTAAGGTAGCTCGCGGCGTTAAAAATCCGCGCGCCGTCCAAGTGTACAGGAATATTCACGGACCGCGCGAATTCGTATATATCCCTCATGGCGGCTGCGGGCATGACAAACCCGCCTGAAAGGTTATGGGTATTCTCGACGGCGATAAGGCCGGTTTTGGGCGTATGAAGGTCTCCGGGCTTATAGGCCCGGCGTACGCTTTCCAGTGGCATTACGCCCTTTACGCCGTCCACCGGCGCGGCCGCCAGGCCCGATATACGGGCGTAGCCGTTCGCTTCCGAGTTACAGATATGACTCGTCCGCTCGAAAATTATGCTGTCCCCAGGTTTTGTCTGCGCGTTGACGCAAATTAAATTACCCATTGTCCCAGAGACCACAAACATCGACGCCTCCTTGCCCAGCAGCTTCGCGCAGTATGCCTCCAGCTCGCGGACCGTTGGGTCCTCCCCGCTCATGTCGTCCCCTACCTCCGCCACCAGCATCGCCTCACGCATCTCCCGCGTGGGCTGCGTTACTGTGTCGCTTCGTAAATCTACTCTCATCCAAAAACGCCTTTCTATCTTGTCTTTTTCGCCAAAATATAAACTCCTACCTCGCTTTGGCGTGTCTAGTACGTGTTTAAAAACTGGATTCCGAAATTTATAAGCGGATACACCACTAAGGAGAAGAATGGAAGAAACTTCACCCTGAAAGTGCTGTATAAAGTTGAGAGTTCAAACTCCCCAATATCAGCGTAATCGCCCAGAAACCGGGTATATTAAGGAATGGTTTTCATGTTCCCTCACGCAGAATATCTAAATACGCTTCGTATGAGAATGTTCTGTTCCTGCGTACATTTTCGGTTTGTACAAGTATGCCCGCTTCGAGTAAACGATTTATAGCGCTTGCGGCCGTGTTAAAGGATATTTCCAACGCTGCCGCCGTTTTTTGGATTTCTATAATCGGGTGTTCTTCAAGGTACGCGAACACTTTTTTGAGCGTTTTAGAAGAACGCCCCGTGCCGGCAATCAGCCCTGTATTTGCTATGTGCAAAGCCAACAGCTTATCTATCGCCGCAATAGCGTCATAGGTGGATTCTTTAATGGCTGACAAAAAAAAGCTTACCCACTGTTCATAATCCCCCGCCGTCCGAACATATGCCAACCGATCATAATACTCAGCACGGTTGCGCTTTAAAAAATACGAAATATATAACGCGGGTGTTGAAATCAAGCCTTTTGCCATAAGAAACAATATAACGAGAAGTCTGCCAATCCTGCCGTTTCCGTCCAGGAAAGGATGTATCGTCTCAAACTGATAATGAATCAACGCCGCGCGTACCAACACGTCCAAAGAGCCGAAGTATTCATCCTGATTCATAAACCTTTCAAGGCGCGACATCGCCTCATTCATGTATTCCGGCGTGGGCGGGATATAGCGCGCTGTTCTGAGTGTGCTGCCAGAGCCTCCAATCCAGTTTTGTGAACGTCTGAACTCTCCTGGTGTTTTTTCTTGTCCGCGGACATTTTCCATCAGCACGGCATGAGTTTCCCTGATTAACCGATTGCATAGCGGCAAATCATTTAATCGTTGAATCGCATACTTTGTCGCCTTTATATAATTGATTACGCCAGCGACATTTTGGTTAGCGTTTTCATCAATTAACGGATCAAGAATATCTTCCAGCGTAGCTTGTGTGCCTTCGATTTGTGACGACATCAGCGCTTCCTTCCGTACATACATAGAGATAAACAGATTGACATTCGGAATCCTTGAGGAAAGCCCATCCAGCAACGCAAGGTTTTTGTGCGCTGTTATCAGTAACTCATGCGTTTTCGTGTCAAGCTCCACCGGGGGAGATGGCGGCAAGGGCGACGGCGCAAATGACTCATATTCCAGCGCGCTTGATAAATTTTTTTGCCATATGCCCGACCTGCTCATTGCTTGCTACTATCCTCTCCTTGAAATTGTCTTTCAAATTGAAATAACAATGCTAATTATAATGCGGCTATTTCATTTTGTCAACAAAAATTGAAATAAACAATAGGATAAACGCGCCCTTTATTTTACATCTCATTTTTTTGGCTATTTCGTCGTTTTTATCTTTCTTTTCAAGCCACGTTAGGAATGACAAAAGATAAAAACAGCAAACTTTTTCGTAAATGCATTTTCGTCGAGCAAGCTCGACTATCCCTGTGAAAAAGTTTGGCGTTTAATTAATTCGTCATTCCTTAGGACGTGTTTGAAAACTGGATTCAAGCGCGAAATTACAGCGGTTTTATTCGAAATTT
>JAISYE010000242.1 GCA_031297485.1 Clostridiales bacterium | reverse complement strand
ACAAATAGTGCGAAGATACGCCGACGGTTATCGCGGTTAAAGCAAGGGCCAAAAACGCGCTGAAGGCAAGGATGAGAACAAAGAAACGCCTCATCAGGCCAGTGGGTTTTTGGAATAATTTGATAGAAATCATCCTTTCTAAGGCGTGTTTGAAAACTGGATTCCTATAGTCGAGCTTGCTCGATTATCATTGCAGCGGTTTTATTCGAAATTTCGCGTTCAAAGGAATTTTTCAATCCCGTGGTTTTCGGGACGATTGCCATCGTCCCCTACGTTACACTAATATCGCAGGGGCGTATGGCAATCCGCCCGATGGTGGCTGTACCTGCATCAAAAGCGCCGCGCCCGCCGCCCTTAAGAAGGGGTCTGGGGACGAGTCCCCAGCGGGGTTTGGGGCAGAGCCCCAAGGGCTTAATCTTTTGACCTTTTTTAAATATGTCTTAAGATTATAAAATCTTATGCAGTATAAATATAGTATATCAAATTGCGGCGAAAATCCACTAAAATCTTACCATAGTCCACTTACAGCTTTGCGGGTGATGTGTATACTTGCGCTGAAAAGGGAAGGTGATGCCTATGGACGCGAGTTCTGACCTGGCCCGGCGGTTTAAAAAGTATCGCGTGCTGTACTTATTCCTGTTGCCCGGGTTTGTGATTCTGGTGCTTTTCGCGTACTTGCCCATGCTGGGTTCTATTATGGCGTTCCAGCAATTCGACCCAGTTTCGGGCTTCTTGGGCAGCCCTTGGGTGGGGTTCCGGAATTTCGAGCGCGTTTTCAGCTCGCCGGTATTCGGCCGCGCACTGCGCAACACAATTGTAATCAGCTTGCTTAAACTTGCCTTTGGGTTTACCATGCCCATACTGTTTGCCCTGCTGATTAACGAGCTGCGCGGCCTGCGGTTCAAGAAGGGGCTGCAGACGGCTATTTACCTGCCGAATTTCGTCTCGTGGGTAATAGCGGCGGGCATTTGGTACAGCCTGTTGGGCGAAAACG
Source organism: Clostridiales bacterium (assembly GCA_031297485.1). GTDB lineage: Bacteria > Bacillota > Clostridia > Lachnospirales > JAISYE01 > JAISYE01. Next base: position 3,071 of record JAISYE010000242.1, on the reverse strand, counting down.
GCATTGTAAACGACTTGCTGACCCGGTTCGGCATAATTCAGCAGCCCCATCTGTTTATGCAGGACACTGGCCTGTTTTACCCGATTATCATTTTTACGGATTTGTGGAAAAACTTAGGCTATAACACAATTTTCTATATGGCGGCCATGGCAACTATACCCATGGAGAATTATGAGGCCGCCATGATAGACGGGGCGGGGCGTTTCCAGCAGGCGCTTTATATCACATTGCCGGGCCTGGCGAAGACAATTATGCTGTTGTTGATTTTACAGGCCGGCGGCTTGTTAAACGCGGGTTTTGACCAGATGTGGACAATGTCGAACCTGGCTGTGCGCGAAATTGCCGATATCTTGGATACCGCGGTGCTTCGTACGCTTACCAGCGGCACGGTGGGAGATTTGTCCATAGGCGCGGCGCTAGGGCTGTTTAAGTCCGTGGTGGCGCTTGGGCTGTTCACGTTTACTAACTGGCTGTCTTCTAAGTTAAGCCAGGATTCACTGGTATAGGGGGGTCTGAAAGATATGAGGGTTAACCTTTCGCCCACTCATAAAAGAACCCGGCGAAGCCGCGTTTTCTCCGCCTCTTTTTCGGCGAAAATGCCGAGCCGTAGCCTGGGCGAGAAAATATTTAATGTGTTCAACCTTATTTTGCTGTCAGGCTTTGCCTTGCTGTGTCTTTACCCGTTTGTCTATATTTTGGCGCTGTCGTTTAACGAAGGGCGCGACGCGGTACGGGGCGGCGTTTTTCTGTTCCCGCGCGTGTTTTCGCTGGAAAATTACACCGCCGTGTTTACGGACAGCCGGATTGTCTCCAGTTTCCTTATATCCGTGTTCCGCACGGTAATGGGCGCGTTCCTTGGCGTGCTGGTCAACGCCCTGTTCGCCTTTGCGCTGAGCAAGCGGGACTTGCCGCTGCGCAAGTTTTTAAATTGGTTTATTGTTATCCCCATGTACTTTGGCGCGGGGATTATCCCCTACTACCTGATATGCAGGGCGCTGGGCCTTATTAACAATATTTGGGTCTATGTGCTTCCCTGGCTCTCCATGCCGTTCTACATCATGCTGATGCGCATCAGCATTTTGGACCTGCCGCCCTCGCTGGAGGAAAGCGCGAAAATGGACGGCGCGGGATATATACGCATATTCGGGCAGATAGTTCTGCCGCTTATTATGCCCAGTATCGCTACTGTGGCCCTGCTGGGCGGTATATTCCACTGGAACGACTGGCTGGACGGCACTATACTTACCTCACGGTCGGATATGTGGCCGTTGCAGACGCTGCTGCTGAACATCCTACAAGGCGCGGACATGGCTAACCTTCTGCGCTCTCGGGCGACTTACAACGGCATATTCCGCCGCGTATCCGTCACGCCGGAGTCACTTAAAATGGCCATGCTTGTCATAACTGTGCTTCCCGTGTTCTTGGTGTACCCCTTTGCGCAAAAATATTTTATACGCGGCATGATGGTAGGGTCGATTAAGGAATAAAATTTTTTAAAAGGATTGAGGGTTTATTATGAAGAAATGGCTGCATATGTTCCTGATTTTAGCAATATTGGCGGCGGCCTGCGGACAGCAGGGCGCGCAGGGCAGCGACGCGGGCAAGGACGACGGCGCTGTGCCGGAACTTGCGGCGAGTTACCCGGAGTTCGGCAAGTTCCATTCCGTGGATGTGACCTGGTTTGAACAGGGATGGACTGGCATAGACACGTCTATTGACATTATCACGCCGGAGATAGAGCGCAAGACCAATTTGTGGATGAATTATATAGGGTTAAACACACCCACAGAGGACGACTATAACCAAAAGCTGAACCTTATGGTTGCTTCAAACGACGTGCCGGAAGTGTTCTTCGGCGGCTCCAACGCCTATACGCGGCTTATTTATGAAAAACTCGGCCAAGCCGGGCAAATCTGGGAATTGGGCGAAATAGTCAAGGATTATCCTCTGCTGTACGATTTGGTGGAGCCGGAGCTGAACCTCTACCGCACCGAGGACGGCAAGAACTACTTTATACCAACTCAAACCGGGCGCGGTTACGAGATTGTAAACGAGCCGCCCCACGGTCTGTACCTGCGGCAGGACTTTTTGGACATGCTCGGCATGGACCTGCCGACTAACGCGGAGGAGTTATACGACTTTCTTAAAGCCAGTAAAGACCTGGTCATAGACGGACAGCCTGTGACACCCTTCTTGCTGGGCGAAAACCTTGGGGGCCTGGCGGGTTTGATGGATTTGTTCATTCCCCTTATGGGCCGCCAGGACAGTTCAGGGCTGCCCTTTGACACACAGGACAACTATAAGGTAAAGAACTACTATTATACCAACAGCCCCGAACTGCTGGAAGCGGCGCAATACGTCAACAAAATATCCCGCGAAGGACTGTTTGACAGGGAAGCCCTGACTATAAAGCAGGCGCAGTTTTTGGAAAAAGGTTCGTCGGGGTACGTGGCCGCGTTCTCAGGGTCCTGGTGGGATATGAACACCTTTGCAGACGCTTTGAAGCCGGAGTTCCCCGACATATTCTGGGTAAACCCGGGGCCGATTTACTCCAGCAGCGAAGTACGCGCGTCGCGGATGCAGCCTTGGACCCATTGGGTGGGCTGCTGGAGTTCCATTATTATAAGCAAGAGTATAGACGAAGAGACGCTGCGGCATTTTCTGGCAACGCTAGACTGGTTCGGCACACAAGAGGGGCAGATGCTGGTTCAGGTAGGCATAGAGGGTGAGACCTACACTTGGGACGACGAGGGCAAGTACGTGTTTACGCCTGAATTTTTAGAAAAAACCGGCGACCTGGACTGGAACAAAGCGGCTGCCTATGGGGTGGGTTACTACGCGCAGCTTGTAAACAACACACCCATGCTGGTGGACTACCGGGATATCCCGTCCGCGCTGCAGCGCGAGGATAATATGGCTAACTGGCAGCTGAGCCTGGAATGGTGGAACCTGTTTGACTCTGATATGGAGCCGACCAAGGACTATTACTTTGTGCCAGGGCCTGTTGAGAACGAGAAATTCCCAGCTATACGCGACGCGCAGCTGGAATTTCTGGCCAAGGTCGTAGCGGC
>JAISYE010000241.1 GCA_031297485.1 Clostridiales bacterium | reverse complement strand
GTTAGGCCCCTAACGGTGAACTGTCCGTTGGTCTTAATCTTTTGACCTTTCTCAAGCCTTAAGTGCGCGCCTATGGGGACTCGTTCCCGATAGGCGAGCTTGCTCGACGCATACACCTTCTGAAGTGAGTGAAGTGCGGTGTTTTTAATATGGCAAATCTTAACGTTCGTGAGTACAACTACGGTTACGCCTCCGCTATGGTCATGATGCTGTTCCTTTTGGCGCGGCACGCTCTGTTTCTATCCATATCTTAAAAGGAGACTTGTCAATGAAAACTTCCGTAAGGGCCGTGCGGACACGCGCGGTAATGGCGTTTATATACATTTTGCTGGCGGTGATTGCGTTTACCATGCTTGTGCCCTTCGTGTGGATGCTGTCCAGTTCCCTTAAGCTTAACAAGGATGTTTTTACGTTCCCAATCCAATGGTTCCCTAGTGCCCCAGAATGGCAGAATTACCAGAAGATTTGGACTCAAATACCACTTACTACCTTTATCAAGAACACCGTATACCTTTCCGCGGTGGTCACGTTCCTTCAGGTGCTTACCTCCAGTTTTGCGGCCTACGCCTTCGCCAAACTGCACTTTAAAGGGCGGGACATACTCTTCCTGGGCTATATTGCCACAATTGCCGTGCCATGGCAGGCTTACATGGTGCCGCAATTCGCCATGATGCGCGCCATGGGCCTTAACAACACCCATTTAGCCATTATATGCCTGCAAGCGTTTTCCGCCTTTGGCGTCTTTATGATACGGCAGTTTTACCGCTCGCTGCCCGACGAGTTATGCGAGGCCGCCCGCATCGATGGCATGAGCGAATACGGTATTTGGTTCAGGATTATGCTGCCACTTTCCAAGCCCGCAATAGTCACCCTGGCCATTTTTACCTTCGTCAATACCTGGAACGATTTTCTCGGCCCTATGATTTACCTGACCAAGACCGAGCTTAAGACCATTCAGATAGGTTTGCGCATGTTCATCAGCCAATACTCTTCCGAATACGGGCTGATTATGGCCGCCAGCGTCGTCACACTTATCCCTGTGCTGGTACTGTTCCTATCCTTGCAGCGGTACTTTGTTCAGGGCATTGCAACTACGGGGATAAAGGGGTGACGCCGGGCCGCGGTATGGGATGTCCGCGGCAGCCATGAGGAGCCGTCGGCCAAGGCGCGGCGGATTATTGGAAGCCAAACATTTGAGGTTCCTATTGAAGCGCTGTGCGAGGTGGTATTTGTTTTATCAGGTATTTACAAAGCAAACACGTCCTAAAAAGGGGCACGGCTTACCGCGCCCCTTTTTGTTTATTGAAAACCTAATCTTTGCCATACTCAATACAGCGGATACTTCTCGGTCAGACGCTTCACCCTAGCAATAACCTCGCCCCTGCAAGACTCGAAATCCTTAATAACCGCGGCTATAATTTCGGCAATCTCGACCATGTCATCCTGGTCCATGCCGCGAGTGGTGACAGCCGCGGTGCCCAGACGGATACCGCTGGTAATAAAGGGGCTTTGGGTGTCAAAAGGCACGGCGTTCTTGTTGCAGGTAACTCCCACGCTGTCCAGACGCTTCTCCGCTTCCTTGCCGGTCACACCCAAAGCGCGCAGGTCTAAAAGCATGAGATGGTTGTCCGTACCGCCGGAAACTAGGTCAAGCCCTTGCCGGACCAGGGCGCCGGCAAGGACTGCGGCGTTTTTTACCACATTGCGGGCGTAAACCTTGAATTCCGGCTGCATGTTCTCATGAAAGCCCACGGCCTTTGCCGCGATAATATGCATTAGCGGCCCGCCCTGTATACCGGGGAACACCGCTTTGTCCACCGCCTTGGCGTATGCCCCGCGGCATAGGATAAAACCCCCTCTGGGTCCGCGCAAGGTCTTGTGTGTAGTTGAAGTCACAAAATCCGCGTAAGGCACCGGGTTGGGGTGTTCTCCAGCCGCCACCAGTCCGGCGATGTGTGCCATATCCACCATCAAAAAGGCCTTTACCTTGTCTGCCACATCTCGGAATTTCTCAAAATCTAATATTCGCGAATAAGCGCTGGCGCCCGCCACTATTATCTTGGGCCTGCTGGCCAAGGCCAGGTCCAACAGTTTGTCATAGTCTATGCGCCCTGTTTCCTTATCTACGCCGTAAGACACAATGTTGAAATACTTGCCGGACAGGTTTACGGCGCTGCCATGGGTAAGGTGCCCGCCATGGGCCAGGTCCATTCCCATTATAGTGTCGCCGGGTGAAAGAACCGCGAAGTAAACAGCCGTGTTAGCCTGGGCGCCGCTGTGGGGCTGCACGTTGGCGTGCTCCGCGCCAAAAATCTCCTTGACGCGCTCTATAGCCAAATTTTCCGCTAGGTCCACCTCTTCGCAGCCGCCGTAATAGCGTCTGCCAGGATACCCCTCCGCGTACTTGTTCGTAAGGCACGAACCCATAGCTGCCATAACCGCCCTTGACACAAAGTTTTCAGAAGCTATAAGCTCTATTTTCGCGCGCTGACGGTTTAGCTCACGCTCTATGGCACAGGCCAGCTGAGGGTCTGCTTCCCGCAGTTCCTTCATCTGTGGTTCTTCTTGCGGTTCAATCTGGTACATGCTTTCTCCTCTTTCTTCACAATGAAAAAATTATACAATTTCATTAAGCACCAAGGGCACATTCTGTATAACATCCGTAGCCGTAACGCCATAGCCGCTAAGTTTGCCGGCCGCCAGTTCCCCGGCCTTTCCGTGCGCGTATGTGGCCAGTATGCAGGCCAGGTACGCCTCCTGACCCTGGGAAATAAAGGCGGCTATCAGACCGGTAAGGGCGTCGCCCATGCCTGCCTTGGACATGGCGCTGGTGCCGGTCAGGTTTATATATACCGCGCCGTTGGGTCCAGCCACCACAGTGCGGGCGTCTTTAAGCACAGTAACCACGTTGTATTTCTTGGCAAACTCTAAGGCTGCCAAAATGGGGTCGCCTAGAATATCAATAATAGATACGCCCGTAAGGCGGCTAAGCTCGCCAGGGTGGGGCGTGACAACCGAGGGAGCCTTAAGGGTCAGAAGAATTTCCGGGGTGTCAGCGATAACGTTAAGGGCGTCCGCGTCCAGTATAACCGGCATGGTAAGGGATGAAAACAGGGCGGTGACAAAGCCCTTGACACCTTCCTTACGGCCAAGGCCGGGGCCAAGTATTACAACCCGGGCGTTCTCCAAGCCGCTAACAGCTGCCAGGCTATCAGCGCAAAGGTAACCGTCGGTGTCCGGCAGAATGGTTGTTATTGCCTCCGGCACGGCGCTGTTTATAGCGGCGGTTACAAGGGCCGGGGCAAAGGCGTGCACCAAGCCGCCGCCGGCCTTATAGACCGCGGAGGAAGCCAGTACGGCCGTGCCCGGCATATCATTACTGCCGGCAAAGATGTAGGTTTTGCCAAAAGTACCCTTGTTAGAACGGGCAGGGCGCTTTGGCAGCAAGGCACCTACCTCGCCGGCAGTTAAAATCTCCGTCTGCACATCCAATTCATGGATAAAGTACGGCGGAATGGAAATATTCTCAATAACAATCTCGCCGGCGTATTCGGTTCCGGGGTAGAGGTACAGGCCCAGTTTGGGATGGGCGAAGGTAACGGTCTTGGCCGCGCGGATAGCAAGGCCGGTTACACTGCCGTTATCCGGGTTTACCCCTGAAGGAATATCTATTGAAATAACATGCTTGGCACAGGTGTTGACCATTTCGATTATATATTCGTGTATTCCGGAAATACTCGCGCGCACTCCCGTGCCAAAGAGAGCGTCCACAACAAGCTCGCAGGTCTCCAGGGTATAAGGAATGTCCAGCATACTGTCGCCCTGGGGGATTTCCACAATGGGGATTTCCAAATTGCGCGCTATTTCGATATGTTCAGCTGTTTGCGGCGCCATCCGCTCCTTTTCCCCAACAAAGATTATGCCCACGTCCAGGCCGCGCATCCACAAGTGGCGCGCCACAGCCAGGCCGTCGCCTCCGTTCCTGCCAGTGCCGGTTATTATTATAACCTTGCAGCCTGGTTTATCCGCCATATACTCCAGGCAATGCCTTGCGACTGCCATAGCCGCATTCTCCATAAGCAGCATCTCCGATATGCCGATGTGCTCATTAGTTTTCTTTTCTATTTCAGCCATTTGTTTTCGTGTTACTACCTTCACTATAGTACCCTCCTTAAAATGTTTTAATCCATATTTGGGTGGGAATCCAAATGACTTTTGCGTCGAGCGGGCTCGACTATCGTAACGTCAAAAGGCTTCACGTTCGACCGGGGCCGGAACATCCGGAGTAACAACGGCTTCACCTTTAAGAATCCACATTCGGGGTAAGGTCCGAATGAACACTTACCATTTTATACTCATGAACGAATACATTTGCCAAACATGAAAACCTAAAACCTTGGGGCTCTGCCTCATATATGCGAACTTAAGGCTTGGGAAAGGTCAGAAGATTAAAACCTTGGGGCTCTGCCCCAAACCCCGCTGGGGATTTCATCCCCAGACCCCTTCTTAAGAGCAGCGAGTGCGATAGTCGAGCTTGCTCGGCGCAGCGCTTTTTGACGCAGGTACACCCTTTAGTTCACACCTATGGGACTTCGCCCCCAGACCCCTTCTTGTGCGCGTCAAACGCAGCGTTTTTGATACCAGTACAACCTTTTCTATAAAAGGGACTGTTTGTTTTTTCTTAAGTTCACGCCCATGGGGTGCTGCCCCAAACCTAGCTGGGGACTCGTCCCCGATAGTCGAGCTTGCTCGGCGCAGACCCCTTCTTAAGTGAGTAAAGTAGGCAAATCTTAACGTTCGTGAGGATAATATAACAGTATGGCAGCAAAATTGCAAGAGCCGGGCACCCTTGGGGGCCGGAACGTCTAGTGCCGCCCAAATTTTGCAAGACTCCTTAAAATGAACTTACAGCATAAGCCACGGCGTATTCCCCACAATGCGCCAAGGTAACAAGAATGCGCGGGGAACCCAGTTCCGCGGCCAGGCGCTTGGCCTCGCCCGATAAACTAACGTAGGGCGCGCCGCGGGCGTCACGCAGTATGGCCACGTCGCGCGGCCAAAAGCCTGCGAACCCGCAGCCCAGGGCCTTTACCACCGCCTCCTTGGCCGCGAAATTACCTGCCAGGGAAGCGGCGGAGCCTTGGAGTTCCGCATCCGAAAAACATCTTCTGAGGAAACGTTCGTTCCGGGCGGCCCGCGCCACCCGCCTTATTTCTATTATGTCCGTCCCTATTCCCGCAATCATGCGCTTAACCCCCTTGCCATTTAAATTTAAACCAAGTATAATCACTGTGTTTCAACACACTGTCATGATTATGATAGCATGACAGCGCTAAATTCACAAGAAACAATTATACTCGTGAACAATGATTTGGAGTGTTTATTTTAATGGTAAAAAATTTCTTAAGTAAAAAGATATACTTGAGTTTGTCCGCATGCCTTGTTATTATTTCCATTTTTGCGGGCGCTATAACAGTCTTTATGTTTGCGCAGCAATTTAACGGCGCGGAAAAAATTTGGCGCTGCATGACAGAATCCGCGTTCCTGCCGTTTATACTTAACGTACTGCCCATTCTGTTGGCGACGCTGTTAGCGTTCTTTCTGACAGGCAGCGCGAGCGTCTCCTGCGGTCTTGTCGGCTTTGCCGCCATCTTCTTGACCCTGGTCAACCGTTACAAAATTGTCTTCCGCAAGGACGCCCTTATGCCCTGGGATTTAACGCTGGGCGCGGAATTCATGGGCATTGCCCGCAGTCTCGGACGCGAATTCTATTTCGCGCTGTTTGAAAAGGTTGCCCTGGCCTTTCTGCTGCTTGCCGGGCTTATTTTTTTCGTGCGGACAAAAAGAATGCGCCCGCGCATACGCTTGGCCGGCGCGGTGTGCGCCGCCGGTTTAATCCTCGCCGTCAATTTCACCTTGCTTAACAACGCGGCCCTGTACTCCTCCCTGCATGTGGAAGGGAATATTTATAACACGGTGGATAATTACGACTCAAAGGGGTTTTTGTACAGCTTTATTTACAATTTAAACTCCTCCCGGCTGCAAAAGCCGGTGGGCTATGACAGGCGCGCCGTGGACAGCGCCATAGCTGCAGGCGCCCGGCCCGCAGACGAGGTTCGGACCCGGATGCCCCACGTTATTATGGTGCTAAGCGAGGCGTTCAGCGACTTTCCCATAGACGCGCCACTGAGTTTTGAAGGGTTTACAGACCCCCTGGCGAATTACAAACAAATACTACAAGAGGCGCGGCATGGTTATATAGTAACCCCAGGGTTTGGCGGAGGAACGGCGGATACGGAGTTTGACATATTCACAGGGGTCAACACCCGGCATTTCAGGGGTATCCCCTACTCTTTCCGGCTAATAAATAAGCCCTTTAATTCCATGGCCAGGACCTTAAGCACCCTGGGCTACGCCAATATTGCGATTCACCCGGGCTACGGCTGGTTCTACAACCGCCAGAACGTGTATCTGGACTTGGGGTTCAGCCGGTTTATCAGTTCGTCGGAGTTCCCGGAATACCGCATGAAGGGCATGTATATTGACGAAACCTACACAATGGAAAAACTGCGGGAGGAATTTGAAAAGCACCTGGCGGAAAACCCGGGGCAGCCCTTATTTGAATTTTTGATTACAATACAGAATCACGGGCCGTATCCTGACAAGTATTTAGTCGCCAAAAATTTTAATTCTTCCGCACAGCTGAGCCAACAGGACGAAAACGAGCTGGCCAATTACTTGGAAGGGCTGGCGGACGCGGACAGGGAACTGGGCAGGCTGACAGAATACTTGAAGGGCTTGGAGGAGCCTGTGGTGCTGCTGTATTTCGGAGACCACCGTCCGGCTCTAAGCGTGGAGCTGCTGAACGCCATGCTGCCCCAAGAGCCTCCGGGGTCGCCTGGGGAAAAAATCGAAATGTTCGAAGCGCCTTATATACTCTGGCAAAACCCTTCCGCCGAGGCTCTTGAATCTTTGGGGAAAACAAACGCGCCGGAAATTATGTCGGCCAACTACCTGGGGGCCTTGCTGCTTACTGCCCTGGGTCAGACCGATATTGACCCATACTTTAGCTTCCTGGCGGACATGATGACACAGTACCCCATTGTGACAGAGCACGAGTTTTGGACAGAGACCGGCGGTTGGCAAGTGTATACGCCAGGTAAAAACGCCGGCCTGGACTTACTGATTCATTGGGAGTACTACAGGGTGACAAACTGACTCTTTCGCCCGCGTCGTTAAGGCAAGGATTGTTAAGGGCAGGGAACGGACACTTCATCGTTAGGGGCTCTGCCTCATACCTGCGAACTTAAGGCTTGGGAAAGGTCAAAACCTTGGGGCTCTGCCCCAAACCCCGCTGGGGATTTCATCCCCGATAGTCGAGCTTGCTCGACGCAGACCCCTTCTTAAGGACGGCGGATGCAGCGTGTTTGATGCTAAGGCGTGTTTGAAAATTCCTAAAAGCGCGAAATTTCGAATGAAACCGCCGCAATTTCGCGCTGGAATCTAGTTTTCAAACACGTCCTCGTGGTGTATCCGTTTATAAATCATAGTAGGGATGGACTGTGTTCGCCCGCGGCTCCGCGGTATTTGCGGTTAAAACTATCGGCCAAAAACATTTATTTCTTCTTTAAAATATTGCTGGATACACCACTAGGTACGCGCAGATTCTGCGCCCCTACGATTAGCGGCAAACCCCGCACCTGCGCCGTATCCTCATAAGAATGCTGCACCAGCCGCTCTTAAGATTGGGTCAAGGGGCGAAGTCCCTTGCGGGGGTTTGCGTCGAGCAAACCCGACTATCGGGTGCAGAGCCCCCAAGGTCTTAATCTTTTGCCCCTAAGGGTGAAATATCCGTTGGTCTTAATCTTTTAACCTTAAACAATCCTGCTCCCGGTGCTAGACTTTTCCACGCGTACCTGCCTGTCGATGCGTTCGCGTAGTTCGGCGACATGGGATATAATACCGATAATGCGGTTACTGCCAGCCATGTCCTGGAGGGTGCGCACGGCAAGGTCCAATACCTCGGCGTCAAGGGAACCGAAGCCCTCGTCGATAAACATAGCGTCGAGATGTATGCCGCCCGCGCTTTGCTGCACAGCGTCCGATAACCCCAAGGCAAGGGAAAGGGACGCCATGAAGGATTCGCCGCCGGACAGGCTGTTGGCGCTCCGGCTCTTGCCTGTAAAGCTGTCCATGACTTCCAGGTCCAGCCCCATCTTCGAGCGGCCGTCGCTGCTTTCTTCTTTTCTGAGCAGAGTGTAGCGCCCCTGGCTCATAACGCGCAAACGCTGGTTTGCCGCACGCAGTACCCGCTGAAAGCAGGCCGCTTGCGCGTAAGTCTCAAAGTCCAGCTTGCCGTTTGCGGTATCGGAGAGATGCTTAACATTGGCGTATTCCTTTTCCAGCTTGGCAAACTCTAGGGCCGAACGCCGCAGTGTTTCCAGCGTTTCGGCTATTCTGTCAAGGCGGCTCTTTGCAGCGTCACGCCGCTGCCGAGTATTCTGTGTCGCCGCTCTTGCGCGGCTCGCTTCGGCGTTAAGTTTCGCCAAGTCCGGCCGCGTTTTGCCCGTCACTTCACCCTCCAGCCGCTTAATATCACGCTCAAGCTGTTTGCCTTGCAGCTCGTAGTCGGAAATCCGCTTGCTCACAGCGGACAGCTCCTCCTCGGTAATAAGCGCGGCCATATACCCCGCTTCATCCGGAGCCTCCGGACGTTCCGGCCCCGCCGCAAACCCATGAGTCAGCAGGGCGTTCAGATACATGGCGCGGGTTTCCTCACATAGCTTTAACCGCTCGCCGCAGCGTGCCTCCCGTTCCGCGGCCAGGGCCGAAACGCGCTGGTAGCGCTTTTCGCCGTCCTCTAATCTTTTCTGAAGCTCGTCCCATTTTCTCAGCAGTTCCTTCAAGGCTGTTTCATCCGCCGACTTCCTTGCTGTCAGGGCCTCCATCGTTGTTTTCTCCCGCGCGAGAATCTCCCGGACCAACGCTCCCGCCCCGGCCAAGTCGGAGCCTCCGGCGGAATCGGGGGCAAGCTCCGCAAAATCCTCCAAAAAGCGCCGGGTTAATGTTTTAATTTCCGCTTGAAGCGCGGCACATTCGGATGTGCGCGTCTCACGTCGTTTGCCGGAGGTTTCCCAGTCCGCGGCCAGCCTTTTCAAGGCTTGTTCCTCGGTTTTCCTGAGGTCCGCCATAGCCGCGGCCGCCTTCCGTGTTTCCGATAAAGCGCCGGCCAGCAGGGTCCCTGCCTCCGCTAAGCCTGCGCCGGGCGGGACGAAAAATAAACTCGCTGTGTCGGACAAAAGACGCGCCTTTCGGGTTTCAGTTTCGGTATTGAGCGCGGCACATTCCGACGCTTTTTCGTCACGTTTCCCGCGGGCCTTGGCAGCCGCGTCTCGCGCTTTGTTGACCTTTTCTTCGCTTAAATCCTCATCAGAGGCCGGGGCAGGCGCGGGGTGCTCCAGAGAACCGCACACCGGGCAGGGCTGGCCGGGCCGCAGGCTTTTCGCCAAAATACCCGCCTGACCCCGCAGAAACTCTTCCTCCAGCGTCCTGTACTTACTGTCGGCGGTGTTAAAGTCCGCGTTCAGCTTCTCAAAGTCGGACTGGGCTTTTTTCAGCGCTTGCAGCTTCGCCGCGATAGCGGAGCAATCCACTTGCAAGGCCGCCAGTTTTTCCTGCTTTTCCGACGCTTGCTCCCAGTCCCGTACCAGCTTGTCAAGGGCGGCCTGGGCATCGGCCAATGGGCGCGCCTCCGCTAGTTTCTTCTCAATTTCGTTCAGTTCATGCCGCGCCTTGCTCAAGGCCGTGTCCTTGACTGTTATGGCGGCATGGCCCCCTTGCAGGGCAACCAGCTTCGAGAGTTTGAGGGAGGTCTGTTCCCAGTCACGCACAAGCTGGTTAAAGGCGGCTTGTGCCTCCGCGGGGGGCGGCAGCTGGTTTATTATATTCTTCAAGCGTTCCAGTCCGGCGCTAATCACTTCTTCTTCGTTCTTTGTCTTGGATAGTTCGGCCTGGGCCAGCTTGCAGACGCTCGCCGCTTCGGCGGCCTTGTCCGCCAGGGGTTTGACGCGGCGCAGGGCAATCTCGCCCCGGACGCGGCGCTTTTCAAGCCACGCGATTTCGTCGGCCCGGGACTTGTGGCCCTCGAAATTCCTCTGGGCAGCGGTCAGGTCGTTAAACTTCTTGTCCAATTCCCCGGCAATGGCAATTGCCGCGTCTAACTCAGAACGTTCCCTGTCCAGTTTCGCAAGGGCCTCGTCCGCCTTGGCAATTTCCGCTTTATCCGCTTCCGCTTGCCGCTCCCATGCCTCAAACACCTCGTCCCGCTTATATGGGTCAACCTCATACCGCTTAAAGTCGTGGCGAATCAGTTCGTGCTGTTCCCTTAAGGTTCTGGCGTATTCCTTCAAGTTATCCTGAAAGGTCCGCAAGAGCGTTGTGCCGAATATCTGCCGTAAAATCTTCACCCGGTCGTCGGTCTTGCTTTGCAGGAAACGCAAGAAGTCATTTTGGGCAATCATTACAATCTGGGAGAACTGGTCACGTTCCAGCCCTATTATGTCCTTTATCTTGCTTCTGACCTCGCGTTTGCCGTTTACCGCCGGACCGTCCTCCGAGGTTAGGGTTACGCCTCTTATGTCCCGCTTAATGTTGAACTTCTTGTTTCCCGCAGTAAAATCCAGGTCAACGTAGGTACGGGCCTTAGGGTCCGCAAAGTCGCTGCGCAGCATACCCCCTTCGCGGAACTGCCCGCTGGCCTCGCCGAACAACGCGAAGGAAACAGCGTCGAATATTGTGGTCTTGCCCGCCCCGGTTTCCCCGGATATCAGGTACAGCCCGCTTTCCCCCAGGCGGGTAAAGTCCAGCGTCTCCACCCCTCCATAGGAGCCGAAGGCGCTCATGGTCAGCTTTGTCGGTTTCATAATTCATCCGCCTTTTCTAAAAGGGCTTTTACTATCTTCTCTTGTTCCGCGTTCATGACCGCGCCGCTTATTTCAAGGAAAAATTCATTGAACAATTCGTAAGGCGACAAGGCTCCCGCGCCAGAGGTTTCCATGTCAGTGGAAACAGCGCCCAGGTCAACCCTTGTGCGGGAATTTTCAAAGGCCAGAACCATTACGTTGGGGTATACGCTGCGTATTTTTCCCATTGGGTCAATAATTTCAGCTTCGTCCGTGAGTATGACGCGCAGATAATCCTCTCGGAATTTTCGCCGCAAAGACGCGGCGAAAACGCGGCCCGCATACGGCGGTCCGTCTTCGCGCCCAACGGACAAATCGCCGTTAGCTTGTTCGCCGGGTTCCTCATTGGCAGAAGCGGCGGACATTAGTTCCGCAAGGGTCCCTTTAATCTCCCGCATATCCCGGATAGGCGTGAGGGGCAGGGCGGTCACAGCCAGCCGGCCTTTTTCACACAGTTCCACAAGGGTTATGGACTTCTCCTGCCTGCATTCTGAAAAGGAGTACTTGAGAGGCGAGCCGGCGTAGCGGATATTGTCGCCGCCCACTCTCTGGGCGCCGTGCAGATGTCCCAAGGCCGCGTAATCGAAACGGGACAGCACGCTTGCGTCAATGGCATCCAGCCCGCCCACAGGGTCTATTTCCGAATCCGAGCGAATAGATAAAACTCCGGCCCGGGTAAAAAACTGATGCGCCACTATCACATTGCGCTGGTCAAAGTCAATGTCCGCAGTGGCCAGTACCGCGGCGAAGGCGTCCGTATAGCTTTCAAATGCCGCGCCTTCCGCTTGAACCATTGAGGGCTTGACAAAGGGCATCAGCCAGAAATTAACGGGGCCGTACTGGTCCGCCAGAGTCACGGGCCGGCTGCCGTCAAAGACTCCCCGGGCGTGCACCCCCCTGTGGCACAGCAGGCGGCTTGCGTAGGAGAGCCGCTCCGGCGAGTCGTGGTTGCCGGATATGAACATCACGGCAGCGCCAGTCTCCGCCAGTTCCGTCAGGAATACGTCAAACACACGCACCGCGTCCGCCCCGGGCGCGGAGCGGTCGTATATATCCCCCGCGATTACAACGGCCTCGGGCTTATGGGAATGTACATAACCCTTTACTTGTTTAAAAACATGGGCTTGTTCCTCCAGCATGGAGAAGCCGTTTACACTCTTACCTATGTGTAAATCTGATAAGTGCAGAAATTTCATAATCTTGACCGTTCCTTTTTATGCTTTTTTTCCGGAATTTTCGCCGCAAATGTCGAGCAAGCTCGACTATCGAACGTGACAAAAACGCGCCCGCAGACGGCGGTCCGTCTTCGCGCCCAAGGGACAAATCATCGTTGGCTAAGGCGTGTTTGAAAACTCCTTAAAGCGCAAAATTTCGAATAAAACCGCTGCAATTTCGCGCTGGAATCTAGTGGTGTATCCAGCAATATTTTATAGGAGAAATAAATGTTTTTGGCCGATAGTTTTTAACCGCAAATACTGCGGAGCCGCTGGCGAACCCTAACGGTGGGTTGTCCGTTGCGGTGATTTGTCCGTTGGTCCATCCCTACTATGATTTATAAGCGGATACACCACTAGTTTTCAAATACGTCCTAAGGCATGTTTGAAAATTCCTTAGAGCGCGAAATTTCGAATAAAACCGCTGCAATTTCGCGCTGGGATCAAGTTTTTAAACACGTCCTAGTTCGTCGGGTTCTTTACAGTCCGCAGTACTTCCTCAATGGACACCTTATTTTCCCGGGCGATTCTCGCCACGTCCTCGTATTCCGGCTTAAAACGCTCTGTTCCGTAGCCTGACGCGGTTTTCGCCGCCACAGGGCCGAAAGCGGTTGCCGCCTGGCCGGGAGTACGGGTAAGGGTGTGCCTGCGGCTGACGGTCTGCCGCATTCCCAGTGTGGTGGTGTGCTTAAATATAAGCCGGACCATCTTGTCCTTAAGCTCCGCGCCGCACATGCATACCAGCATTATGCCGGGCCGGCCCTTCTTCATGCCGATGGGAACGGTATAAACGTCCAGCGCCCCCTCCTCCAGCAGGAGCTGCTGGGCGAAGGCTATGGACTCCGGGGTCATGTCGTCCAGGTTGCAGGAGAGTTCCGTAACTTCACCGTCCTCCTGCGGGGATTGGTCAAAAGCGGTTCCCATAAACGCGCGCACGCAGTTCGCCCGTTCAAAATCCTTGCGGCCCATTCCGTAACCTGTCTTTGAAACACTCATTACAGGCATGGGGCCAAAAGAGGAGACAAAATGCTTCAGCAGCGCGGCGCCCGTGGGTGTGCAAAGCTCGCCGCGCACCTCGCCCCCGTATATGGGTATGCCGCGCAGGATATACGCCGTGGCGGGCGCGGGCACCGGCAGGATTCCGTGGGCGCAGCGCACCTGCCCGCTGCCCACATGCACCGGCGACGCGGCTACTCTATCGGGCGCCAGTTCGTCCATCAGCAGGCATACCCCTACTACGTCCGCCACAGCGTCCAAGGCCCCTACCTCGTGAAAATGCACCTGCCCCACCGGCACGCCGTGCACATGGCCTTCGGCCTGGGCTATTATATTATATACGGACAACGCTCCGGTTTTGACGT
>JAISYE010000240.1 GCA_031297485.1 Clostridiales bacterium | reverse complement strand
CTAGTGGTGTATCCGTTTATAAATCATAGCAGGGATGGACTGTGTTCGCCCGCGGCTCCGCGGTATTTGCGGTTAAAACTATCGGCCAAAAACATTTATTTCTCCTTTAAAATATTGCTGGATACACCACTAGCCCCTTGGTCAGGATTAAGGACCGGGTGTAAAAGCCGCTCATTCCTCGGCAATGGATTTCTTGTAAAAGTCTTTCAGCTTGCGGTATACCTTGCCGTGCACCGTGTCTGCCGGATACTTGCCTTTTTCGTTCCGCTGGCCTGCCGTGACGCCTGTTAAAATCTCAACGCCTTCGTCCACGTGGGAAATGGAGTATATGTGGAACATGCCATCCTTGACAGCTTCCACTACCTTGTCTTTAAGCACCAGGTCCACAATGTTCTGCTTGGGTATAATTACGCCTTGCTTGCCGGTCAGCCCGCGCTTCTCGCACAAGTCAAAAAAGCCTTCAATTTTATAGGTGACGCCGCCAATGGGCTGAATTTCACCGTGCTGGTTTATACTGCCGGTTACGGCGATGTCCTGGCGTATGGGCAGCTCCGCCAGGCTGGACAGTACGGCGTACAGCTCTGTGCTGGAGGCGCTGTCGCCGTCAATGCCGCTATAATTTTGTTCAAAACAGATGCGCGAGGAAAGGGACAGCGGGAATTCCTGCGCGTAAGTCTGCCCCAGGTAACCGGAAAGCACCTGCACCCCCTTTTCGTGAATATTGCCGCTCATTTCGGCTTCTTTCTCAATGTTGATAATACCAGCCTTGCCCACGTAGGTGGTGGCTGTTATGCGGCTTGGCTTGGCAAACACGTAATCGCCTTCGTCCAATATGGCAAGTCCGTTTATCTGGCCGATTTTCGCGCCGTGAGTGTCTACCATTATTATGCCTTCCTCTATCATTTCGGAAAGTTTTTCCTCGTACATGCCCAGGCGGTATTCCCGTTCACGTATGGCCTTCTCAACATGACTGCGCGTTATTATATCCGAGTTTTCATCCTCCGCCCATGCAGCGGATTCATTTAAAATCTCCATTACTCGGTTAAACCGCGTGGTCAGCTTATCCTTGCGCTCCGCCAGCCGCGAAAGATGTTCCACCAGCCGCGCGACAGCTGTTACATCAAAATCCTTCGTGCCTTCGTCCGTTACGAATTTCTTGACAAATCGCGCCGCTTCCATTACCGCCGGACGATCGCAAGGCATATCGTAATCGAATTCTGAATATATTTTGAACAGCTTCTGAAACTCGTCGTCATAGTAATAAAGCAGGTCAAAATAGTGTGAGGACCCCACCAGGATAATCTTGACATCAACTGGCGCGGGTTCCGGCTTTACCCCGGACATTGCCAGGCCCGTTGTAAACTCCCGCAGCGGCTCTATAATTATTTCCCGCGTAAGCAGTACCTGACGCAATGTCTCCCAAGCGTGCGGGTTGGACAGCACGTCGTATGCCTGAAGTATCAGGTAACCGCCATTGGCCTTGTGCAAAAGCCCGGGCTTTATTTTCATAAAATCCGTTGTCAGGTTGCCGTATTCGTTGTCATATTCCACTTCGCCCACCAGGTTGGCATAGGTCGGGTTGTGGTCCACTATAACCGGCGCTCCCTTTAATTCTGAATTGTCTACCAGTAGGTTTATTTTGTACTTGGCCATCGCGTCCTCAGTGCCGCGCCGGGTGTACCAGGGCAGCAGCGCCTGCATCTCTTCGTCATCCGGTGTTTCGTCTAAAAAGTCCTCAATGTTTTCCAAAATGTCTTCCTTTACCGTCATTAGATAGTTGATTATCCGCTGGTCTTCCGCGTATTTTTCTAGAAGAACGCTTAAGTGGTGCCCCACGGTAAACAGCCCTACGCTGTATTCGTGTTCTTCTACATCGCTGCGCGACTGCTTCTCGTAGTCACGCAGTTCGCGCATTATTTCTGAGGCCCGCTTCTGCATTATTTCCGAATTCTCCGAAATGCCATCTTTTTCTTCTTGGGTTAGCGCGTCGTATTGTTCTTCCGATATTATTTCCCCATTTATTATCGGCATGAAGTATATGCCGGTATTGGTGGTTTTTACCCCAAAATTCTGTACGCGCGCCTCATCTGTCATTACTTTTATTACTTTGTCACGTTTTGTTTGATATTCTTTTAAAATTTCAGATTTTTTGTTTTCGAATTCTTTAGCCGCAAATACCCTTGGCAGTTCGTCCGCCAGCCTGTCCAGCAATTCCTCCATTTCAGCCTTAAAGGTCTTGCCGCTGCCCGCGGGCAGCGTGAGCAAAATAGGCGCCTTGGGTTTGGCGAAATTGTATATATATATAAGATCCGGCGGAATTGGCCTTGTTTCCGCGCGCTTTTCCGCGTAGGCTTTAGCGAACGTGGTGCGCCCCGTGCCCGGCAAGCCGGCCACATATATGTTGTAGCCCCGGGCCTTCATGCGCATTCCAAAGTCCAGTGCCCGCGCCGCTCGTTCCTGCCCTATTATTCCGCTGGAAGGCGCAAGCTCCGCGGTGGTTGCGAAGCCCAGTTCCTCGCTTGATATCATGTTCTTTAACTCTGTGTAGAGCAGCTCTTTTGCCATATCGTCACCTCTCTGCTATAGATGTTTCCACATAATTATCGCGTCCTCGTGTGTGTCCGCGTAATAATTTTTCCTGATGCCCTCCACCTTAAAACCATACTTGTGATACAGGTTCATCGCGTTGCGGTTGCCTACCCGCACTTCCAGCGTCAGACCAATCATACCCTTTTCCTGCGCAATACAGCAGAGACGCGAAAGCAGCGCGCTGCCCACGCCCTGCTTGCGAAATTCCGGCGCTACCGCGATGTTGGTAATATGTCCCTCTGTCACTACATGCCACATACCGGCATAGCCGATTACTGGAGCCGACCCTTTCGGCAGGAGTCTCGCCGTAGGACTTTCGGAGCCGCTCCTTCTGATGGACGCTACTATATATATCGCGACTTTGTTTTCCGTAAGCTCCTGCTTAAAAGCGTCCAGTGACCAGGGTATGGCGAAAGACTCCCGTTCGATGGCGTGAACCTGCTCAAGGTGTTTGGCGGTCATTGGCGTAATGCGTATATTATTCATGGTTTATCACCTGGCCGGAACTTCCGGCCGATTCTCGTTCCGCCTGAGGCTTGCGCAGATAAAAGGGCAGGAACGTCCTGTAATCCGCGTACTCGGAGGGGTCCGCCCCGGCTGCCAGCATTCCCACCGCGCCGGCGCGTTGACGCAAAAAATATTCCGGAGCAGTATCGAACCCTTTTGCGCGTATGGCCGCTCCGTAAGGCACAACCCCGTCGCCCGTGAAAACCGCGTCCGCGCCTTGCCGCGCGGCAAGGGTCAGCACCTCCTCAAGCCCCGCGTTAAGATATTCGGTAAGACGCGAGAGCCGGAAGCCGCACCATTTATACAGCGCGGAGTAAACCTCGCCACGCCGGGCGTCCATTACCGGCACAATAATTCTTGACGTATCGTAAATATTATATGCCAGCGCGTCAAGAGAGGAAACTGGTATTATCGCGGCCGGCCGGCCTGTGGCTAAAAATAGGCCGTGAGCCAGCGCGCGGACGGTCGCGGCCCCTATGCGCAGACCTGTGAAGGAGCCAGGGCCGCTTGCGCAGGCTAAAAAGTCCACGCCAGCCAGACCGTGGTCAGAGGTTTCCAGCAGCCGTGCCACAGCCGGCATAATCGAAAGGGAATGGTTCCGTCCGTCGTTTATGGCGAATTCCGCAAGAACCCGCGCGCGCGCGCTGTCTTTTTCAATAAGCGCCGTACTGCTTACAGCGCCGGTTGTATCAATCGCAAGTATCTTCATGTAAGCCTCCCCGCTTTGGCGGAAGTTCCGGTCCAACGGTTATTTCACGGAAACAGCTCTGGGATGGGTCCTGGGAAAAATCCTGTTTAAAGACAACCCAAGTAACGTTTGACTCAGGCAAAAGTTCCGAGACAGTTTCCGCCCATTCGATTACACATACGCCCCCGCGTTGGTTGGTTGGGTGACCGTAAAAGTATTCCTCAAAGCCAGTTTCATATAATTCACCCGCGTTTTTTAAGCGGTATACGTCAAAATGATAAAGAGGCAGCCGCCCGCCCTGGTATTCGTTTACCAGGGTAAATGTGGGGCTGGTTACTAGCGAGACTATTCCTAGCCCGCGGGCAAAGCCCTTGGTAAAAACCGTCTTGCCGGCACCAAGCCCGCCGGTCAGGCAGAAGATGTCGCCTGGCCGCGCTGACGCCGCCAGTGTTTCGCCAATACGGGCAGTGTCCTCTTGCGAATGGCTTTCGTATCTGACTAACGGCGATTTGTCCGTTGGGATGGGTAGGTCAGAACTCTTCATTACATAAGACTTCCTTTTCTGCCGGTTAAAATTACGGCCGGGCCGGAACTTCCGGTTGAGATTTTTATATAAAATGATTATACTCACTTTAAGTGGATTGACAAGTCTGGCTGGGACATGTTTGAAAACTGGATTCCAGCGCGAAATTGCGGCGGGTTTATTCGAAATTTCGCGCTCTAAGGAATTTTCAAACACGCCTTAACGCCAGCGGATTTATCCGTTGGATTGGGTGAGTTGGAAGTGAAAGTATGGCCATAAAAAAGTACGGCAGCGACGCGGCGTATTCCTATACCTTGGGCATGGCGCTTACTGTCGAGCTGATTAGACTCAGGCCGGAGGCTGTTATTAAAATTTATATTCATCCAGATTACATGGCAAAGGACGCGGACCAAAATATTTTTAAAATGTGCGGGCGGACACAGTTCGCCCCTGATGGGCTGCCATGGGAAGTAAACCGGAAAATTTTCAACCGCCTGGCAACTAAGGAGAACACATTCGTGATAGGGCTGTTTGAAAAATACCGCGCGCCTGTGTCTGACACCGTGCCTCATGTGGTGCTGGTCAACCCAAGCGACGCGGGGAACCTGGGCGCTATTATCCGTACGGGCGTGGGCTTCGGCTTTTTGGATTTTGTAATAATAAGGCCGGGTGTCGATATTCACGACCCGCGGACTATACGAGCGTCCATGGGCGCGTTTTTCCACGGCAGGCATATGTACTTCGGCTCCTTTGAGGAATATTCCGCGGAATTCCCGAAGCATAAGCCCTTCTGCTTTATGCTGAACGGCCGCCTGGATTTAGCGGATATTACGGAGCGGCCAAGAGGCTTGTTCAGCATGGTTTTCGGCAATGAGGCGGCAGGTTTGCCTGACGGGTTTCTGGATTATGGGGAAAGCGTACGCATTCAGCATAACCATGAGATTGACTCCTTAAACCTGGCGGTAGCGGCGGGGATCGCCATGTACAAATTTGCGGGGCTGTGAATTATACGCACTTGAGGTTTGGGAAAGGTCATGACATTAAAACCTTGGGGTTCTGCCCCAAACCACGCTGAGGATTTCATCCCAGACCCCTTATCAAGGGCGTGAAGTGCAGCGCTTTTTGATGCAGGTACAGCCTTTTTAAGGATAGTCGAGCTTGCCGACGTAAAAGGGACTGGTTATTTTTTTCTTAAGTTCGCGCTTCTGGGGACTTATCCCCAGACCCCTTCTCAAGTGCGGCGGGCGCAGCGTTCTTATGCGGTATGCGGCTTTTCAATAAAATGGTTTGTAACATAAACCAGGAAGCCTGCGCAATATAAAAACCCCATGAAAATCATGGGGTTTTTATTAGTTATTTGGAAATTTTAACATCCTTGCTTCCATCAGCCACAACCTTAAGGCCAAGGACTTTGCTGAAAAATTCCGCAGGGACAAGCAGGTCGTCGTCGCCGGAAGGCTTCGGAGCCTCTACAAGAGTCACCGCGCTGCCGTTCTTAAAATAAGAGTTGGTTTCCGCGACAACAATAGTAAGGTACTTGTCATCGGCGTCGTTAATAGTAATAGAACCGCCCATGCTCTCATTCCAGGTCAGTTTGTAGCCAAGGTCCTCCAGCTTTCTGACCGAAACCATTCTGTTGGCAATAGCCGCGTCAATAACCGGGGTTGTGTCTTCCGCGGCAGGCGCTGCTTCTTCCTCGCCGGCTTCCTGGGCGGCCGTAAAATCGCTTTCGCCCGCCGTAGCCTTAGTCGCGGCGTTTATATACCATGAAACAGTTTCGGTATAGTCGCCCTTCTTGGACTGATTCGACTGCTTGTAATGCAGACTTACCGTAATTTTGGCGATAT
The DNA here is from genome assembly GCA_031297485.1 of Clostridiales bacterium. GTDB lineage: Bacteria > Bacillota > Clostridia > Lachnospirales > JAISYE01 > JAISYE01. The sequence continues at coordinate 26,384 of JAISYE010000240.1, read as the reverse complement.
CACCTGCATATTCCACGCCGTCGTAGGTCGCGGTAAAGACATTCTTCGCGCTGGCGTACGAGGAATCTATCGCGTTATACTGATAGCCTCTCCACACCTTGTCGTAAATCTCCTTGTTAATGTCGTCGCAGCCGTCAATAATGGGATAAGTACCGATAACCATCTTTGTGTTCTGGTTAACCAAGTCCTTAGTCTTAATGGACAGCTCTGCGGCAAAAACGGATACTGTCGAAGATAATACGATACACGCCGTAGCGATAAACGCTACAAATTTGCTTACCTTCTTCATTGCCTGTAACCCTCCTATAAAATAGAGTTGGTAATTTGGGCTTGGGGAACAAGCCGTATAATTACATACCATGCGTCCATTCTCTCACGAAATTTATTAAAAATCAATAACAAAATTATTACAAAATAATTTCATGAACATCGCAAGGCTTATTTTAAATTATTCGCAATCGCCTGTAATGTCCCCTTCCCGCCGAAGACGCAGGCAGCCGCCGCCAGCCGGTCCTGTCACCTGAAACTCGTATTTTTTAAAAAAATCCACGAGCTCCGCGGGGATGTCCACATACTGCTCCCGACACCCCAACTCATATGCCCGCCTGATAAGCAGACGCATTAAAAAGTCGCCGTATTTTTTCCCGCGATGTTCGGAAAATACGACCATGTACGCGATCTTGCAAACGGAGTCCCGCACCGTAAGCCTTCCCAAGGCGGCGCGTTCGCCGTCCTCGTATATGTTCAGGTTATAAACGCCCGATTCTTCCAACCATTCCGCCCTGACCAAATTAAAGCCCCCTTTCAGGACGTCAGAATCAGGCTGAGGAAACTACCTGGTTCCGTCCGTTTACCTTGCCTTTATAAAGCATCTTGTCGCTGCGCAGAATCGCGCCTTCCACATCGCAGTTTACCAGCGTGGTTACGCCTATGGTAACCGTCAGATTAATTTCCTTGTCATTATATTGGTACGCGCTTTCCTCCGCCTTTGCGCGCACTTTATCCAGCAGGCGCACCGCTATATCCAGCGGGCAGTTTTCCATTACCACTAAAAATTCTTCCCCGCCCCACCTGCATACAAGGTCTGTGGAGCGAAAGCTCTGCTTTAATATTGAGGCCACAAACTCCAATATCCTGTCGCCGGCATCGTGGCCGTATGTGTCGTTTACATGTTTAAAGAAGTCTATGTCCAGCATGGCGAAGCAGGTGGGGCGCTCGTCGGTCTGGCGCACGGCAAGCAGGGCAAAATACTGCTTGGCGTACTGCCGCGTTTTCAGCTTGGTAAGCGAGTCCTCATAAGCCATCGCGCGCACCCGTTCATAGTCCTTCCGCAACTCGCTGCTGGTGAAACGCTCGATATTCTTGTACAGGATAAACTCCGCCGCAAGCGTACCAAATATTATCACAGTATTTACTATTTCTACCACGGCCAAAAATTTTATGTCCGGCGGCGGAACAGGGTTCAAAAATGGCGCCAAAACACACAGCGGCATACTTATAACAAGAAACGCGGTTATTCCCACACGTTCCGAAGTTTTAAGGCGAAAAACGCTTAATACCGGTATCATAACAGTGAGTATAAACATGTGAAATTGCGCGTAAGGCCCCAGCGTAAAGTCCGAAGCAGCGGCGCATATGACGGTTTCTACCGCCGCCGCCACAACTATGGCCTTATAGCGCTTAAGGCCGTTTAAGACATACGCCAGCAAATAAACCAAAGATCCTAATAAATGCAGAATAACCGTATAGACGCTGGGCCATATAAGCGCAAAGCATAAGGCGTAAAACAGCCGGGTGCAGAAAAATATTACAAGTAATATCTTCAGTATGGAAATTTGGTTTAACATTTCGCGGGAGTCGTCGTCGTAGTTTTCAAAATATTTATTCATACAGTTCTCCGCCTTTTTAAAGGTTATCAGGAAGTGCTTGAAAATTGGAGCGGTTTCATATGAAATTTCGCGCTCTAAGGAATTTTCAAACACGCCTTACGTTTCAGCGTTCGTTATTCAAAACTCTCCGTACTGTAAAGTCTCATCATTGTGTCCAGTTTATAATTAAACGCGTTCAGTTTCGCGACGTCATTCTCGTTATATATTCCGTAAAACTCCTTATTCAGCTCATTGATGCTTTCGGTTTTTACCATCGAATGCAAATCTTGTATTTTCTTTAGTATTTGGTCCGCCAAGTCGTTTTTAACGCGGATCACTTTCTGCGTTTCAATTATCTCGTCACGGATTGTGCTCATTTCTTTGTCCAGCTGGAACGCGGCCTCCGCGGTATGGATCAGCCTGCCGCGCAATGCTTCCGGAATTTTGCCGTTATATTTATATTTCAGCGAATGTTCTATTGTGGCCCAAAAATCCATGGACATGGTGCGTATTTGTATCTCTACCGGTATTTTTTTCATGCCATCCATCGTAAATATCGGGTATTCAACGTGAATATGATAACACCGGTAGCCGCTGGGTTTCGCGTTAGTTATATAATCCTGCTCGTCCAGCACGCGCAGGTCAAAACCCTCGTGGCGCCTGACAATTTGCACCACCGCGCCAATATCTTCCACAAACTGGCATATTATCCGTATGCCCGCTATATCCCTTATCCCCTCCACGATTTTATTAACCGGCACCCTCTTGCGCCGCGCTTTTTCCAATATGCTGCCCACCCGTTTCACGCGCCCCTGCACATGCTCTATGGGCGAATGCAGTGTCTTAAACCGGTATTCCTTATCCAGGCTCTTAAATTTCCCGCACAGTTCATCAACCGCCTGAGCGTATGGCATCAAAAATTCATGCCAGTTTATTGACGGCAACTTTTTTCATCCCTTTCATCAACAATATATTATCATTTTTATTATATATTATCATTATTGACTTGTCACGTATAATAGCATTAACGATTTATTGACATGAACTGTCAGGAGTAATAAACTCGCGGGCGCCTGCCATTTCCGCGGCAGGCCGGTTTACAGACGGTGAGGCCATTGTGTTTATTGAGTTGACAGAGGCAGGAAAGGTATTAAAAAAGCCGGTGGAATCATTGACCGGCCTTAGGATGGTTCTGTATCAACCCTGCCTATATGGACGCGGGTACGCTATATGACCCCCGCCCAGGCGAGCAATACCAGCGCGCAGGTAAGCAGCACAATGGCTGCCGGTATCATCATGGCCTTGCTGAACTGTTGCCTGGGGTTCCGCGGCGCTTCCTCGGACAGAACCGCGCCGCCGCGCGTGACGGAAATGAGACGCGCGCGCCTAAGCGCGGTCACCAGCGGTTTGTACAGCAGCAGCGTTACGGCGGCGTTTATCGTCCCCTTCAACAGGTTGAACGGCAGAAATATGGGTATTAGCATGGCCGTCACCTGCGCGCGCGATACGTTTGCCATGTAAAGCGGCGTTATGATGTAATTCCACAGCAGCATCATGACCGTCATGGCGACGACGCCCGCCGCCAGAGACATAACGGCGCCTGGCATGGTCTGCCGCCTTTTGTAGATAAACGCGGCGGCACACGCGAACGCGGCGGTGGATATGATATTCATGACCAAACCGATCACGCCGGTATTGCTAATAGTTATAAACTCCATAAACGAAACCACCAGGGAGATTAGCAGCGCTGTCAGCGGTCCGAAAAGGAAACCGCCGACGACGATTACGATGTCGGCGGGGTCATAGCGCAGGAAGCCCTCCACAGCTGGTATTGAATGGGACAGCAGCGTCAGGATGTAGGCCGCGGCGCTGAGCAAGGCCATGGCTGTAAGCCGCTTTGTACGATCCCTTGCGCCTCCCGCGGTCCGGACGGTCTCCGCCTCAGACACCGCATCCTTTCGCGGTTTTGTAGAAAATTTAGTTTGCATGTTATACCTCCAATTGTAATATTTATACTTACAACACATCATATCATGGACGCATTGTAATGTCAATGTTGACAACAAAATTGTTTCTTGCTATGATAGGGAAAGGAGGGTATTCATGCGTATCAGTACAAAAACTTCAATCGCACTCCACCTGCTTGTTTTGCTTGAGGTATTCAAGGACCAGAAGCTGACAAGTGAGATTCTGGCCATGAGCACAGGCTGCAACCCTGTCATTGTTCGAAACATGATTGGCGGCTTAAAAAAGGCGGGGCTTGTAAATGTGCAGCGCGGCTCGGGTGGGGCGTCTTTGGCTGTTGCCCCGGATAACATAACGGTTTGGGATGTTTACCAGGCAGTTGATCTGATTCCCTTGAATGAACTGATCGGAATGCACCCCAATCCTTCAATAAAATGTCCCGTAGGAAGTAAAATTTATGATTTGCTGGAAAAACCCTACGGCGTCATTACGGATGCTGTCAAAAGCGCAATGTCCGGCTGCACGCTAAAGCAGATACTAAATGATTATTACGGCGGATAATATGGTTTCAGGGAAACGGTCAAAAGGTTTTGCCTTTTGACCGTTTTCAATAACGCGGAGCTTATTTACATAAACGCGTTCTCTATATGCTCAATAGTCATCTTATCCTTGCCATGACTCAGGTCTAAAATTTCGACCACGTCGAACCTGAAATCCCGGCCGGTCATGCCGCGCTCGGCCACGTAGCACAAGGCGCAGTTCTTAATCCTGCGCTGTTTGGCAGGGCTTACGGCTTCCCGCGGATAGCCGAACCCAAGGCCCTTCCTGTACTTTACCTCCACAAACGCGATTGTGCCGCCGCTTTCCGCAATAAGGTCAATTTCCCCGCCGCCGGCGCGGTACTTACGTTCAAGTACCGCGTAATCTTTCGCCCGCAGAAATTCCTCCGCGATACTTTCTCCGTAATTGCCAAGGTCAACGCTGTTCATTGCTGTTAATACCGGTACCGCGCCTGTACTCTTCCATACGGTCCAAGTCGCTTATAAAGATCAATACCTGGGCCACAACCTCGTACAGCTCCGGCGGAATGTTCTCGCCTATTTCCAGTCTTGTAAGCTCGGAAGCCAACTCAGGGTCCTTATATACCGGTATGTCGCTGGCCTCGCCCTTCTCCAATATCCTTTCCGCCACATACCCCGTGCCCTTGGCCACAACGCTGGGCGCCACGTCACCTGGGGAATACTTCAGTGCTACCGCCCGCTGATATGGATTAAACTTCTTGCGGCTCATTCTCTCACACCCTCATGTCAAAGGAATAGCGTTTCGGCGGACCCTTCTCGCCAGGTTCTGCGGGCGAGGGGTCCGTAAGCCTGAACGGCTCGCGCAGCTTCTTAAACCCGACCCGCGCCTCATAACCGCGGGACTGCAGCGCGGATACCAAGTCCGCCGCGTTGTGCTTAAACAGCTTTTCGGACGCGGATTCCTTCGCGCGGAACTCAAGAGAGACGCTGCTGTAGGTCTTGTTCACCAGTACCTCCACATAGCCCAAGGCTTCCAAATCCAACGCGATGAGCGCGCAGGAGCTTCCATGCGGAAGGGAGCCGCCGCCCCTGCGGTTTTTGAAAATAATCAGATTCCCTTGATTTTCGCGGTTTTGTAATACAAACGGAATTTGAATGTACTCACGCTCAACCGATATGCTGTTCATAAACCGCATATCATCCCGCAGCGCCTCAAACATTCCGCCGGCTGCCCTGGCTGTTTCCGATGGGACCAGAACTTCCGGCACTGTTTTGCCGGAGGCCGCCAGCCTCTCGGTTAATAATTTGACTATTTCCGCCAAGTCCTTATAGTATTCCCCCGGATTCTTTACGGTGTCGCCGTCCAGGGGAATAAACATCGCCTTTTTCAGCTCGGCCCGCAGGTCGTTCAGCAGCGCTTCCCTGGCCTGCGGCGATGTTTCGGCCGCCAGCCTGTTCAGCAGTTCCGCGGTAACTAACCGTTCCTCACGCAATTCCCGCGGTATTGCCGGCGCTTGCTCCTCCGCCGGCTCCAGGTCCGGCTCTCCGGCCTCGGGCAGTGTGGTCGGCACCCCGTCAGGCAGCAGAGCTTCTAGTATTCCTCGTTTCAGCGGCGTATCCGGCAGCTGTGTCAGCAGTTCCGCCAAAGCCGCCAGGTTTCCTTTAAGCGCGAAGCCGCCTTCAAGCGCCCGGTTTAACGCGGCGGCGCTGTCCGCGCTGAGCGGAAACCCTTCTTTGATAAGAAACAATATTTTGTCCATATCAAGTGTTCCGGAAATTCCGGCACCAGCGGAATATTTTATAAAAAGCGCTTTTTCCAACATTTCCTTTGTAAGCGGCAGGTTGTTTTCTATAAGCGCCTTGGCCAGGGCGATATTTTCTTCTGTTACCGGCAAAAATAAATTTGCCAGCGCTTCCTTTATGATATTCTTCTGCATCACATCAGCGCCTGGTTTCAGCATTTCCAGCAGTACCTGGCCTTTTAAATTCTCTTTTACCATGAAGATAGTTTCCTCGCCTATACGGGCCTCTGGCAGTATATAGGACTTGGCGGTCAGGGTTTCGCCAGAGGACAGCCGTATTGTGACCCGATTGGGCTGAATATCCGTTATTGTGGCGCGGAAACGCTCGCCAGGCTGCAAGCTGGTCAGGGTTTTGTAGGAAATCTCGCTCCTGGCCTGCTGCGCCGGTACCTCCGGCTCGCGGGCGTTTATTTCCGTTCGTGTTACATTCATGTCGTCACCGCCTGGAACGCTTCAAAATCAAATACGAATCTTTTTTATAGTAAAAGTCCTTCTGTGAATCGCACAAGGCCCGTACTTTTTAAGGGCCGCTATATGCCGCTCGGTTGGATACCCTTTATGGACATCAAAGCCATAATGCGGAAATTCAGCATGGTACGCCTGCATCATTCTGTCACGCGTTACCTTCGCTATAATGCTCGCGGCCGCAATGGTTATGCTCTTTCCGTCGCCGCCCACTATGGAAAGCTGCTCGACGCCCAGTTCAGGCACGTCGTAGCCGTCCACGAGCACCACGTCCGGCACAGGGTCCAGAGCCGCCACGGCGTCGCGCATAGCTTCATTGGCTGCCTGCAGCACGTTTATCTCGTCTATCACGCGATGGTCGCGCAATCCGATTCCTATTGCCAGTGCAGCCGCGCAAATTTCCGCGTAACGCGCTTCCCTCTGGCGGAGTGATAATTTCTTTGAGTCGTCCACCCCAATTATTTTGCAGTCCTCCGGCAAAATAACCGCGCCGGCAACAACCGGCCCGGCCAACGCCCCTCGACCCGCTTCGTCTACGCCGGCCGTAAAATTATGACCAGCCGCGCGGCAGTCCGCTTCATAGCGGCTCATCAATTCCAGCCGCGCAAGCTCCTGTTCGGCAGTTCTCCTCATCATTATCCCCCTTATACACATTTGTAGTTTTTTGAGGCTTCACACGGAGCCCGCAATTAATCATTCTGTAGGAATATATTGTTCAATGGCATTATCAATTCCGCCATTTCATCCAAAGTTCCCGCGCAGTTGATGCGCGTGCGCAGCAGCGCCGCGCCCGGCGCGCCCCGCATATACCAGGAAAGATGTTTGCGCATTTCCAGGACGCCGATACGTTCGCCCTTATACGCAATAAGACGCTGCCCGTGGAGCAGCGCCGTGTTCACGCGTTCCCTCATGTCCGGACCCGGCAGTTCCGCACCGCCGGCCAGGTAGTGTTCGCACATGTTAAATATCCAAGGGTTGCCCTGTGACGCCCGTCCAATCATAACAGCGTCACAGCCTGTTTCCATAAGCATCTGCTGCGCACTGCGCGGCGAGTCCACATCGCCGTTACCAATCACCGGAATGCGCACCCGCTCCTTAACCCGACGGATTATGTCCCAATCCGCCGCGCCGCCGTAAAACTGGGCGCGGGTTCTGCCGTGCACCGCCACGGCCGCCGCGCCATTAGCTTCCGCTGTCTCCGCGATTTCTACGGCGTTCACCCGCGCAGCGTCAAAGCCCTTGCGGATTTTAACCGTAACCGGCAGGCGCGAGGCGTCTGATACAGCGCGCACTATCCGCCCTACAAGGCCGGGGTCGGTCATAAGCCAGGCGCCTTCGCCGTTTTTTACTATTTTTGGCGCGGGACAGCCCATGTTTATGTCAAGGGCGTCAACAGGCAGGTCCGCCAGCCTTCGGGCCGCTTCCGCCAGCACTTCCGGCGAGGAGCCGAACAACTGTGCCGCAATGGGCCGCTCGGCAAGGGACGCGCATTGGATAGCCGGATGGGGCAGCATTTCCAAAGTGTTCTGGTTATTGTATAAAATGCCCTTTGCGCTGACCATTTCCGTATACATGAACGCGCAGCCGCGCTCCTTGCACATGGTTCTGAACGGCGCGTCCGTAACGCCGGCCATTGGCGCGAGAAATACCCTGCCCTTTATCTCAAGGCCGCCCAGCTTCATTGCCCTTCCTGCCTGGGCGGGTCCAGCAAATGGATAAACAGCCCGCTAAGCAATTTCGGTTCAAACCAGGTGGACTTGGGCGGCATTATGTCCCCCGCGTCAGCTATAGTCATCAGCGTGTCCATTGAAACAGGGTACAGAGCAAAGGCCGCCGCCATTTCCCCGGAATCCACCCGGGCGGCAAGTTCCGCCGCGCCCCGCGCCCCGCCGGAAAAGTCTATGCGCTTGTCCGCGCGCGGGTCGGATATTCCCAATACAGGGCCAAGCACAAGGTTTTGCAACAGGGAAACATCCAGCGCGCCAATCGGGTCCGCGGGAATAAATTCCGGCTTCACCTCCAGCGTGAACCACTGACCAGGCATATAGGCGCAAAACTGCCCTGATTTGGCCGGCGCAGGGACGCCGTTGGTCCGCGTCACAGTAAATTTTTGCGCGATTTTTTCCAAAAACTCTTGCGGCGAAAGGCCGTTCAAGTCCTTGACCAGCCGGTTATACTCCAAAATTTTAAGCTGTTCAGCCGGGAACATTACCGCAAGGTAGTTGTTAAATTCCTCGGAGTGGCTGTAAACCTGGTTATTTTCCAGCATTTCCAGCGCGGCCCTCGCCGCGGCGGCGTTGCGGTGGTGGCCGTCCGCGATATACATTACCGGTACACGCGCGAAGTTATCCACCAGCGCGTTTATAACGCTCTTATCGTCAACAGTCCAAGCCTGATGCCTGACATTTTCACGCGTAAAATCACAGTAGGGGCTATGGCTTTCCGTCCACTCGGTCACAAGGGCGTCTATACCCGGCTGGTTCCTGTACGCCAGGAATATGGGTCCTGTATGCGCTCCGCAGTATTTTATGTGCTTAACGCGGTCCAGTTCCTTTTCCTGGCGGGTCAGCTCGTGACGGCGAATCGCCCCGCTTAAGTATTCATCTATTGACGCGCAGGCGGCGACTCCTGTTTGGCCCGTACTATGCGGGCTTGTAAGCCTGTAAATATACAGCATGGGAACCGGGTCCTGAATAAACACGCGCTCTTGCAGCATACGCCTGAAATTTTCGCGCGCCCGCCGGTAAACCGCGTCGTCGTATGGGTCTATGCCCGGCAGCTCAATTTCGGCTTTATCTACGCGCAGGAATGAGTTTTCCCTGCCCGCTGCCATGTCCCGCGCCTCTTCCGCGCTCATTACGTCATAGGGCGGCTCCGCCACTTCCACAGCCAGGCCCGGCGCCGGGCGCACCGCTCGGAACGGTTTTATGACAGCCATTATATTATCCTCGCGCGTATTACCCCGTCCACTTTTAAAAGCTGCGCCATTACGCCGTCCAGCTTGCTGACAGGCTTGCAATTATCCACGTCGATCATTGTGTAGGCATAGGCGTCCCTGCTCTTGTTTATCATTTTATCTATATTAATGGAGTGGCTTGCCAACGCGCTTGTCAGCGGCCCCACCACGTTTACCACGTTCTTATGCAGTATGCACACTCGGGTCTTGCCTGTATAAGGCAGAACGCAGTCTGGATAATTGACCGAATTTTCGATATTGCCTTCCTCCAGATAAAGTTTAAGCTGTTTGACGGCCATTACCGCACAGTTGTCCTCGGATTCCGGTGTGGACGCGCCCAGATGGGGTATGGTGATTAAGTTTTCCACCGGTGCCGTAACTTCCGGAGCCAACAGCCCGTCCGTGGGAAAGTCGGTCACATAGGCGCTTAAGCGCCCGCTGGCAAGGGCTGCCTTTACCGCGGCCCCGTCCGCCAAATCCGCCCTTGAGAAGTTCAGCAGGCGCGCGCCGGGTTTTATCTTGCCAATGACTTCCTCGTTTATCATGTGCTTAGTGTCATTGTTAAGGGGCACATGCAGCGTTAAGTAATCCGCGGAAGCATAGACGGCTTCCAGGCTGGACGCCTTTTTTATATTGCGGGAAAGGTTCCAGGCTGAATTGACCGACAAAAACGGGTCAAAGCCCAGTACTTCCATGCCCAAGGAATTACAGGCGTTAGCCACCAGCACACCGATAGCGCCCAGACCGATTACGCCGATAGTCTTACCTTGGAGTTCCGGCCCTACAAACTCCCCTTTGCCTTTTTCCACCAGTTTGGCTATATCTGCCTTGCCGCTAAGGGACCGCACCCAATTAACGCCCGCCAGTATTTTACGTGAGGACAGCAGCAGGCCCGCCAGCACCAATTCCTTTACGGCGTTGGCGTTGGCGCCGGGGGTATTGAACACAACTATGCCGTCTTCTGCGCATTTGTCCACCGGTATATTATTAGTGCCCGCGCCCGCTCTGGCGACCGCCAGCAGGTTCCCGCCAAAGGTCATGCCATGCATGGCCGCGCTGCGGACCAGTATTGCGTCTGGTTCCGGACAATTGTCCGACACCTCGTAAGTTTCTTTTGAGACCAAACCTTCAGCCGAAAGTTCCGTTCCCGGCTGAAACAAATCCAAACCCAGGGGGGAAATTTTATTTAAGATTAATATCTTATGCAAAAATACCAGCTCCTTATTATTTATTTTCCATTTCAAATTTCTCCATAAAGCGAACCAGGGCCTTTACCCCTTCCAGAGGCATGGCGTTATAGATACTGGCGCGCATACCGCCCACGCTTCTGTGGCCGGCCAGGCTGACCAGTCCGTGCGTTTCCGCTTCCTTTATAAATTTTTTGTCCAGAGCCTCGTCGCCTGTCACAAATGGTATGTTCATTATGGAACGGTCCCTGGGAGCCACCGTAGGCCGCAGCACCTTCGCGTTGTCTAAGAAGCCGTAGGCCAGCGCGGCCTTTTCCTCGTTCACTTTCTGCAGTTCCGCCACTCCGCCGCGGGCCTTGACCCATTCGAACACCAGTTTTGCCATATATATGGCAAAGGTTGGCGGGGTATTATACAGGGACTCGTTATCCGCGTAAGTTTTATAGTCCATCATAACAGGGGTGCCGGGCTTAGCGCGGCCTATTAAATCCTCCCGCACAATTACTATGCACAGGCCGGCCGGGCCGATATTCTTCTGGGCGCCAGCGTAAATCAGGCCGAATTTCGACACGTCGTAAACTTCCGACAAAATAGAACTGGACATATCCGTCACCAGGGGCACGCCGCCTGTGTCGGGCAGCCCGGAAGTTCCGGCCCCGGTTGTAAACCGCGTGCCATATATGGTGTTGTTAATTGTAATGTGGAAGTAGTCTGCCTCCGGGTCGCACTTGCTTTTGTCAAGCTCTGGTATATAGCTGTATTTCTTGTCTTTTGACGACGCCACAACATTTACGGTAAGGAAGCGCGAAGCCTCGTCTATGGCCTTTGCCGCGAACTGGCCTGTCTGCATATAGTCCGCCCTGCCCGCGCGGAACAGATTAAAGGGCACCATTGCGAACTGGGCCGACGCGCCGCCCTGGATAAACAATATTTTGTAATTATCAGGCACGCTCATAATTTCGCGCAGCAACTGCTCGGCCCCGTGTATTATCTCCAAGTAAGCTTTGGAGCGATGACTCATTTCCATTACCGACATGCCTGTCCCCCCCTGGGACAGCATCTCGTCCCGCGCGCGGGAAAGCGCCTCAAGGGGCAGCATGGACGGCCCCGGGGAAAAGTTATACACTCGTTCCATTTTTAGTCCTCCTTTTTGCGGGGGCGAACTGTACTGCCCGCAAGTACATTCGCCCGCAAGTAATAATATTCGATTCCGTGCATTATATTTGTAAATTCATTAATCGTCAACTGTTTCGCTTCGTGTTGTTTGGGAAAGGTCAAATTATACTCGTAACGCCGAGAGCTGACATAGAGGCGGACTGCGTTCGCCCGCACCTAACTCCGAGTTTCGCGGTTATTCGCGTAATTTTATTAAGGCGTGTTTGAAAATTCCTAAAAGCGCGAAATTTCGGATAAAACCGCTGTAATGATAGTCGAGCTTGCTCGACGCTTCGCGCTGCGTAGAGCAAGCTCGGCTATCGGAATCAAGTTTTCAAACACGTCCCAAGGCGTGTTTGAAAATTCCTAAAAGCGCGAAATTTCGGATAAAACCGCTGTAATTTCGCGCTGGAATCAAGTTTTCAGACACGTCCTAAGTACGCAAACCGCGGAAAATAAATTTTTTTCAGGAGGGTATATAAATGGCAGTTGACTTAAAAAAGTACGCGATAGGTATAGAGTTGGGGTCGACGCGCATCAAGGCCGTGTTGATTGACGAGCGTTTCAAGCCGGCCGCGTCTGGGATTTATAACTGGGAAAACCGTTTCGAGGGCGGGTTTTGGACCTACTCGCTGGACGATGTGTGGAAGGGCACGCAAGCCGCGTTCGCTTCGTTATCGGATGATTTTGTGGTCAAATTCGGCGAGCCGCTGACTACCGCCGGCGCTATGGGCGTTTCCGCCATGATGCACGGTTACTTGGTTTTTGACAAAAACGACGGGCTGCTCGCGCCCTTCCGCACTTGGCGCAATACCAACACGGGCGCGGCGGCTGAGAAGCTTACAAAAGCCTTTGAATTCAATGTTCCGCAGCGGTGGAGCGCCGCGCATTTGTATCAGGCAATTCTGGACGGCGAAAGTCACGTTAAAGATGCCGCCTTCCTGACGACCCTGGCGGGTTATGTCCATTGGAAACTGACGGGCGAAAAGGTCCTGGGGGTTGGCGACGTAAGCGGTATGTTCCCTGTTGACGGGCTTGAATACAATTCCCGTATGCTGGAAACCTTCAATAATCTTACAGGCATGGACATAACCCCGCTTCTGCCCGCAATAAAAACAGCGGGGGAAGAAGCGGGCGTTTTAACGGAAGAAGGCGCGAAACTGCTTGACCCAACCGGTGTTTTTCAGCCCGGTATTCCCCTCTGCCCGCCGGAAGGCGACGCGGGCACGGGCATGGTAGCGACGAACAGCGTAAAGCCGCGCACAGGCAACGTTTCGGCGGGTACCAGCGTATTCGCCATGGCGGTATTGGAAAAGCCGCTGATATCCGTGCACGAGGAAATCGACCTTGTGACAACGCCGGACGGCAAGCCGGTCGCGATGGTCCATTGCAATAATTGTACGTCGGATATTGACGCGTGGGTGGGGCTGTTCACGGAAACAGGCCTTGACAAAGGCGCGGCCTACGAACTCTTTTTCCGCCGTGCGCTGGAAGGCGAGCCGGACTGCGGCGGGCTGTTGTCGTACAATTATCTGTCGGGCGAGCCGATCGCGGGCTTGACCGAGGGCAGGCCGCTGTTTGCCCGTATGCCGAACGCGAGATTCTCGCTGGCGAATTTCTGCCGGTGTCTGCTGTATTCCGCCTTGGCGACGCTTAAAATCGGCATGGACATACTAACGCGGGAAGGCGTAACATTGGAGCGGATTTGCGGTCACGGCGGGCTCTACAAAACAACGGACGCGGGGCAGAAAATAACCGCCGCCGCCCTGAATGTGCCTGTGACTGTAACGGAATTGGCGGGCGAGGGCGGCGCCTGGGGCATGGCGCTGCTGGCGGCCTTCGCGGGCGGCAATAATGATTTGACCCTGGCGGATTTTTTGGATAAACGTGTGTTTGGCGGGGATACGGGCAGTACCAGCGCGCCGGACGAACGCGGCGCCGCGGGTTTCAGCGCGTATATGGAGCGGTTTGCCGCCGGTCTGGAGGCGGAACGGGCGGCTGTAAAACATATGAGGTGACTTATGACAATGGAAATCAGTTTGGAGGCCGGGCCATGCTTGAAGCGTTAAGGGAACAGGTTTGCGCCGCTAATTTGATGCTGCCGAAGTATGGGTTGGTGACCTTTACTTGGGGCAATGTCAGCGGAATCGACAGGGCGAGCGGGCTTGTGGTAATCAAGCCCAGCGGCGTGGAATACGACGCGCTTTCGCCTGAAAACATGGTTATTATTGATATGGAGGGCAATATCGCCGGTGAGGCGGGAGCCGGCGGCATGAAGCCGTCCAGCGACACGCTGACGCACCTCGCGCTTTATAAAGCCTGGCCGGCTGTGGGCGGCATTGTACACACCCATAGCCGCTGGGCTACGATTTTCGCCCAGATGAGGCGCGGCATACCCGCGCTGGGGACGACTCACGCGGACTATTTCTACGGCGCGGTGCCCTGCACTCGTCCGCTGACTGACGCGGAAATTCAAGGGGAATACGAGCGCGAAACAGGCGCCGTTATTATTGAAACATGCGCCGCGCCCGAGGCTGTTCCCGCCGCGCTTGTGGCCAGCCACGGGCCTTTCACTTGGGGCGGGGACGCGCCGGAGGCGGTGCGCAACGCCGTTGTGCTGGAAGAAATCGCGTTTATGGCCTGGCACTGCGGCGATACGCCCGGTATGCCCCAGTCCCTATTGGACAAACACTACTTCCGCAAACACGGCGCGCATGCTTATTACGGACAATAAGGGGCAGTCTGTATTCAAAAAGGAACACTTTAAGACCTTGAGCAGAGTCCAAAACCTCAAGGTCTTATGGGATGGGGGCAAACTTAAGGCTTGAGAAAGGTCAAAAGATTAAGACCTTGGGGCTCTGCCCCAAACCCCGCTGGGGACTCATCCCCAGACCCCTTCTTAAGGGCGGCGAGTACAGCGCCTTTTGATGCAGGTACAGCTTTCTTAAGAAAAGGGATTGTTTATTTTTTCTTAAGTTCGCGTTTATGGGACTCGTCCCCAGCCCCCTTCTTAAGTACATGAAGTGCGGCGGTTTTAATGTGGCAAATTTCAGCGTTCGCGAGTATAATGTCGGTCCGGCCCATATCAGCACTTCCCTGTCACTCGCTCTACGCGTTTAATTATACTCCAGTTCAGGAGCTTTAAGACTTACCCTCATATTGCTTTCAGTGGACTTTGTAATAAACACCCCGCCGCCAATGACCGAATCGCTTCCGATTACGGTATTGCCGCCCAGCACAGTGGCGCCGGAATAAATAGTCACGTTATTCTCAATTGTCGGGTGCCGCTTAACATTGTGGAGGCTGCGGCCGCCTCTGGTGGACAGCGCTCCCAAGGTCACGCCCTGATAAATTTTCACGTTATTGCCTATCACGCAGGTTTCACCGATAACCACGCCCGTGCCGTGGTCTATGAAAAAGTTCATCCCTATTTCCGCGCCGGGGTGAATGTCTATGCCGGTTTCGTTATGGGCGTATTCCGTCATTATACGAGGAATGTAGGGCACGCCCAATTTCAGGAACTCATGAGCTATCCGATATACGCATATGGCGAATATTCCGGGGTATGACGCTATTATTTGGTCCTTGTCCAAGGCAGCAGGGTCGCCGTCATAAGCGGCCTGAACATCTGCGGCAATATACTCCCGCAGTTTGGGCACCGCCTGTAAAAACGCGCAACAAATATTCTCCGCGCGTTTGGCCAGCTTTTTTTCGCACCCGTTTTCCGGGTCGCCGTACGAACACGCCTCTCTAAGCAGCGCGGTCGTAATCTGATCTATAAGCTTATCCTTTACGCCCAATATCAGTTCTCCGATATAATACTGCAAAGTCTCTATTTCCAAGGTCTTGCCGCTTACGTAGCCGGGGAAAATAAGCTCTCGCAGTTTGTTCGTTATTTCTATTACAGTTATGCGGCTGGGCAGCTGGCACTTATACTGCAGCGGCGAAACGGGATACTGGCTGTAGCTTTCCATTATGCTGTCAATTATGCCGTTCATATTGCTTTCAGACAAAAAAATCACCTGCTTTCAATAGGGTTGTTGTTCAGGGTTATTCAAGGCTCGGCGCCTTTGCGTACCTGCCGTTCAGCGGCTAACCCCTGATGTGGGTTAATATTATCATGATTGCGTTAAAGTTACAAGAAACAATTACTCCGAACCCCGTCTGAATTTTGAAAGGCCCGTAACCTTTAGTGTCTGTTCAGAGGCCGCAAGGCTTATGGTTATTTGAGCGCGCGCGAAGCGCAAGAAGGAGGGTCCCCATACGCGCGAACTTAAGGTTTGGGGAAGGTCAAAAGATAATGTTTTGAACTCTGAATAGACACAGCCTCTATGGCTGCCGATTAACGATATTCCGATTTTTATTGATTTTATGTATAGAAAGAAGTATACTAAACACATATACTAAATATTAGATTAAGGAAAGGGATGCGCAAATGAACACGAACAAAAAAACGCTTTTTCTTGTACAGTTTGGGATATTGTTAGCGGTAGAGGCCATCTTTTGTTTTACGCCTCTTGGCTCGCTGCCCGCTGTGGGACCTATTGTGGCGACGCTGGGCATGATTCCGGTTATTATTACCGCGCTGCTTCTCGGAACAAAGGCCGGCGCTATAATGGGCGCCTTCGCCGGTCTGTTCAGCCTGTTAGTATGGACCTTCACCCCCCCTTCGCCGCTGGTGGCATTTGTATTTACGCCATTCTATACTTTTGGGGAATTCAGGGGTAATTTTGGCAGCCTGCTGATTTGTTTTGTGCCGCGTATCCTGGTAGGTCTCGTTGCCGGCCTTATGTACACTCTGCTCTCAAAAAAACTTCGGCGCGCGGACCCTCCGCCTGGCCGGGACCGGGTGCCGGACACCGGACGGACGCTGGCCTATTCTTTAAGCGCGGCCTTGGGCAGTTTAGCCAACACCTTCGGAGTTATGGGCGGCATATGGCTGTTTTTCAGGGACCAGTACGCTTCTGTGGCCGGAAGCGCCATATTACTTATTATCGGTTCCACAATCCTTTTCAGCGGAATTCCAGAGGCGATTGTAAGCGCCATAGCCGCCGCCGCTGTGTGTAAGCCGCTTAAATCCATATTAAGCAAGAACGCTTAAAAAATATAGTTTCAGTCCACATTTGGATGGGAACCCCCAAAAAACCTATGGACATCGTCCCACAGGTTTTTTGGGGTTTTTGTTTTACGGCGCGATTAATGCCTCATCCTCCAGCGGCGCGGTTTCTGCCGCTTCGGCCTGCAGGGCTTTCTTACTCCTGCTCTTGCGCACTCTTTTCTTAGGCGCCGGGGCCGGCGGCTCCTCCTCGGGGACCAAAGGCGGGCCGGACGCTTCCCCTTCCTCACTCACGCGCTCGGGGCTAAGCGCCGAGACCGGCGGCGCGTTTTCTTCCTCATCCGCCGTCTTCGCCTCGGGTTCGAGCCGCGCTGCCGCCGCGGGGTCCGGTTCGGGCTCAACTGTCTCCATAACCTCACTGTCTGACCTCCGTATTAAGGACGCCGCGTCCTGTTCCGGCGCGAGTTCAAACGCCTCCGCCTCCGTATCCGGTTCGGGCTCAAAGGTCCCCAACAAGGCTGCCTCCGTATCCGGTTCGAGTTCGAGGGCCTTCGGTTCGGGCAGGGCGCCCTTTTCACCCTTAGGGGGCAACAGCAGGGTAAGAGGTGGAAAAAGCTTGCCTTTCTCTTTCTTGCCCTTGTCCTCCTCCGCAACAATTTCAAGTTTGCGGTAGCTCTGCATTCCCGTGCCAGCCGGTATCAGCTTGCCGATAATAACATTCTCCTTTAAGCCGATAAGCGGGTCCACCTTGCCTACAATGGCAGCCTCTGTGAGCACGCGGGTAGTTTCCTGAAAGGACGCTGCCGAAAGGAAGGAATCCGTAGCCAGGGAAGCCTTCGTAATGCCCAGCAGCACCCTGGCGCCGGAGGCAGGCTCCAGCCCGTCGCGGGAAGCCTTGGCGTTTATATCCTCAAACTCCAGCCAGTCTACCAAGGAACCGGGCAGCAGGTTCGTGTCGCCGTTTTCATCTACCTTTACGCGTTTAAGCATCTGACGGACAATTACCTCTATATGCTTATCGTTTATGCCCACGCCCTGCAAGCGGTATACGCGCTGAACCTCCTGCAGCATATAGTCCTGCACGCCGCGAAGGCCCTTTATTTTTAAAATATCATGGGGATAGATGCTCCCCTCGGTAAGCTCGTCGCCGGGCTGCAGCACATCGCCGTTAAACACCTTTATGCGGGACCCGTAAGGAATCAGGTATTCCTTCGCTTCCTCTGACTCCTCGTTTACAACAATAACCTCGCGCTTCTTCTTTGTGTCGTTTACAGTTACCACGCCGCCGATTTCCGTAATAATAGCCAGCCCTTTCGGCTTGCGGGCCTCAAAGAGTTCCTCCACCCGGGGCAGACCCTGGGTAATGTCCTCGTTGCTGGCAATGCCGCCGGAGTGAAAGTTGCGCATGGTAAGCTGCGTGCCCGGCTCGCCTATGGATTGAGCCGCGATTATGCCGACGGTTTCGCCGATACGCACTATACGCCCGGAGGCCATGTTCGCGCCGTAACACTTGGAGCACAGGCCGATATGGGAACGGCAGGTGAGTACTGTGCGGATGAGTACCTCCGTGATGCCGATTTTTTCGATATAATCCGCTTTATCCGGCATAATAAGCGAGTCAGCGGGGACAATTACCTCGCCGGTTTCGGGATGCAGAATGTCGTGTATAGCCCAGCGGCCCCGTATGCGGTCGCTAAGAGGCTCGATAGTCTCCTTGCCGTCGGAAAAAGCCGAAACCTTCATGCCTGGTATCTGGCGGACGTGCACCTCCGTGATGCCGGCTTTTATGATATATTCCATTTTGCCCGGCATAATCACGGAATCGGCGGGGACAATTATCTCGCCGGTCTCGGGATGCAAAATGTCCTCTGCCGACCAGTGGTCCTGTATTTCGGAAAAGACCGAAGAAGGGTCCGAAGAAGGGATCGAAACCCATTTGCCGGGTGGTGTCTTACCGTCAGACTGCATACAATCCCATTCGCGCACAATTATGTCCTGGGACACGTCCACAAGCCTGCGGGTCAGGTACCCTGAGTCGGCCGTGCGCAGGGCGGTATCCGCCAGTCCCTTGCGCGCGCCATGCGCGGAAATGAAGTATTCCAGCACAGAGAGACCTTCGCGGAAATTCGACTTTATAGGCAGTTCGATTATGCCGCCGGAAGGGCTGGCCATAAGCCCGCGCATACCGGAAAGCTGCTTTATCTGGTTTGTGGACCCGCGCGCTCCGGAATCGGCCATCATGAAGATATTGTTATACTTGCCAAGCCCTTTTATAAGCTCGTCGGTTATACTCGCGTTGGCTTCGTTCCAGACGTCTATAACGCTCCTGTGGCGCTCCTCGTCTGTCAGAAGGCCGCGCCTGTACATTTTGTTAATATTCTCCACACGGGCTTCTGCTTTTTCCAGGCAGGCCTGCTTGGCCCCTGGGATTTCCATGTCTGAAACAGAGACCGTAAGCGCGCTGCGCGTAGAATACCTAAAGCCCAAGTTTTTAATCTTATCCAGCACAACAGCCGTATTGGTAGAACTGTACTTGTTTATGCAGCGGTTGATAATATTGCCAAGCTTCTTCTTATCGCAGAGGAAGTCCACTTCGTAACGGAACATATCGTCCTCGTTCACGCGGTCCACAAAACCGATGTCCTGGGGTATGGCCTCGTTGAATATTATCCTGCCCACAGTGGTGTCCACAATTTTGGACTTATATTTCCCGTTTATTTCCAAGGTCCTGCGGACCTTTATCTTGGCGTGAAGGGAAACAGCCTTGTTTTCAAGAGCAAGTAGCGCCTCCTGCTCGTCTTTGAAACACTTGCCTTCGCCAGGTTCGCCGTCTTTTGCGATGGTTAGATAATAAATACCAAGGACCATGTCCTGGGAGGGCACGGTAACCGGCGCGCCGTCCGAGGGTTTAAGCAGGTTGTTGGGCGCCAGCAGCAGGAACCGGCATTCGGCCTGGGCCTCCACGGACAGTGGCACGTGAACCGCCATTTGGTCGCCGTCGAAATCCGCGTTGTAGGCCGAGCACACCAGCGGGTGCAGCTTAAGCGCCCTCCCTTCCACAAGCACCGGCTCGAAAGCCTGTATGCCCAGGCGGTGAAGCGTAGGCGCGCGGTTTAGCATAACTGGGTGCTCGCGTATTACATCCTCCAGCACATCCCATATCTCCGGCTGCATACGCTCTACCATTCGCTTGGCGGACTTGATGTTATGGGCCCGTCCGTCATATACCAGTTTCTTCATGACGAAGGGTTTAAAGAGTTCTATTGCCATTTCCTTTGGCAGCCCGCATTGGTATATCTTCAAATTAGGGCCTACCACTATGACCGAACGGCCGGAATAATCCACCCGCTTGCCCAGCAGGTTCTGCCGGAAGCGCCCTTGCTTGCCCTTTAACAGGTCGGAAAGGGATTTTAACGGCCTGTTGCCCGGGCCTGTCACGGGCCGGCCGCGGCGTCCGTTGTCTATAAGGGCGTCCACCGCCTCCTGGAGCATACGCTTTTCGTTACGCACTATTATGGCCGGCGCGCCCAAGTCCAGCAGCCTTTTAAGGCGATTGTTGCGGTTTATTACCCTTCTGTACAGATCGTTTAAGTCGGAGGTGGCAAACCGTCCGCCATCCAGTTGTACCATTGGCCGCAAGTCCGGAGGAATGACCGGCAGCGCGTCCAATATCATCCAGCTGGGATGGTTTCCTGAAAGCCGGAACGCCTCTATAACTTCCAGCTTCTTTATAAAGCGCAGCCGTTTTTGGCCGGAGGCGGTTTTCAAGGCTTTTTTCAGCTCGATGGATTCCTTTTCCACATTGATGTTCTCCAACAGCTCCTTTACAGATTCGGCTCCCATGCCGCTCCTAAAGGCGGCTACCCCGTACTTGTCCTCCATCTCCCTCTTTTCCTTTTCCGTAAGAAGCTGCTTGTACTGCAGCTCTGGCACCGAGCCAGGGTCCAGCACCACATAGGACGCGAAGTACAAAATCTTTTCCAGGGAACGGGGCGACATGGCAAGTATCAAGCCCATTCTGCTGGGGATGCCCCTGAAATACCAAATATGCGATACAGGGGCGGCCAGTTCTATATGGCCCATGCGTTCCCGCCGGACCTTCGACTTAGTTACCTCTACCCCGCACCGGTCGCAAATTACGCCCTTGTAGCGTATGCGCTTGTACTTGCCGCAATGGCACTCCCAGTCCTTATTTGGTCCGAATATCCTCTCGCAGAACAGTCCGTCGCGCTCCGGCTTCAAGGTCCTGTAGTTAATCGTCTCCGGCTTCTTTACCTCGCCCCGCGACCATTCGCGGATTTTCTCGGGCGACGCCAGACCAATTTTTATCGCGTCAAAGGATATAGTCTGCTCTGTATTTTGGTTAATCATGCTGAATTCTTCCTTTCTGATGTCTGATGTTGAGATTCGCCGCATTGAAACCACCACGCTTCACGCGCGCAAGAAAGGGTCTGGGCAGCGGACAGTTACCCTAAGGGTGAGCTGTCCGTCGGTCCTAAGTTTTCATGTTTGGCTGTTCCCCTTATATTAGAAATTTCGCGCTTTAAGGAATTTTCAAACACGCCTTAGCATAAGGGGCACGGCAAGCCGCGCCCCCTACCCGTTACTCCATGCTGTCTTCGTCGTCGTCATATAAATTGCCGCTTACGTCGTCTTCCCTTAAAAGCAGTTCCGCGTCTTCGTCGTCCGCATACAGGTCTTCGTCGTCCAGTTCGTCCCCCAGCGCGTCGTCACCCAAGGCATAAACAACGGGCTTAGACACTTCCTTAGTTTCGCCGAAATTGAACAAATCGTCAGAAGCTTTCGCGCCAGCCTTCACATAGCCGCGCCCGCTTTCCGGCGCGGAAACGCCCGCTCCGGAGAACCCGTCGTCTAACTCCTCGTCAATTTCATCAAAATCCGCCTCGTCCACGTCAATGGTATCCAAGGAAAAATCGTCAAAAACCTCATCCTCGTCCAAGGCGTCCACTTCAACAGCCGTCCGCGGGCTGCGGGAATAGACTTCCGGGCCGTCGTCCGTCTTGGGTTCGCTGCCTTCTATATTAATATTTAAGTCGTCAACGTCGTCTATTGATTCCTTGATTTCAACCTCGGTGGAATCGTCGCTTAACACCCGCACATCCAGCACCAGGGCCTGCAGTTCTTTCAAAAGCACCTTGAAGGATTCCGGCACGCCGGGCTCCGGGATGTTTTCGCCTTTTACTATGGCCTCGTAAGTCTTTACGCGGCCCACTATGTCGTCCGATTTGACCGTCAGAATCTCCTGCAGAGTATAGGACGCCCCATAGGCTTCCAGCGCCCAAACCTCCATTTCGCCGAAACGCTGCCCGCCAAACTGTGCCTTGCCGCCCAAAGGCTGCTGGGTTACAAGGGAATAAGGGCCTGTGGAACGGGCGTGAATTTTATCATCTACCAAGTGGTGCAGCTTAAGATAATGCATATAGCCCACTGTTACAGGGTTGTCAAAATATTCCCCGGTACGGCCGTCCCGCAGCCATATCTTGCCGTCGCGGCTTATAGGCACGCCCTTCCATTCCGCCCGATGCGACTTGTTTGACTCTAATTGCCGGAATATATCTTCCTCCAGAATATTTCTCCATTTTCTCGCGAACTTGTCCCATGTCATATTCGCGTAATCGTTGGCCAAGTCCAGGGTGTCCATTATATCTACTTCGTTGGCGCCGTCGAACACAGGCGTGGCGACTTTCCAGCCCAGCACCTTGGCCGCCAGTCCCAAGTGCACTTCCAGCACCTGCCCGATGTTCATGCGCGAAGGCACGCCCAAGGGGTTAAGCACAATATCCAGCGGCCTGCCGTTAGGCAGGAAGGGCATATCCTCCACGGGCAGCACCCGGGATATAACCCCCTTGTTGCCGTGCCGCCCCGCCATTTTATCGCCCACGGATATCTTGCGTTTCTGAGCGATATAGACCCTTACAAGCCGGTTGACCCCTGGCGGGAGTTCGTCGCTGTTCTGGCGGGAAAATATCTTAACGTCCACTATTATTCCGTTTTCGCCGTGAGGCGCGCGCAGGGACGTATCCCGCACCTCCCTGGCTTTTTCCCCGAAAATGGCCCGCAGCAGGCGTTCCTCCGCCGTAAGCTCGGTTTCGCCCTTGGGGGTCACCTTGCCCACCAGAATATCGTTGGGCTGCACTTCCGCGCCGACGCGTATTATTCCGTCGTCGTCCAGATTGTGCAGCGCCTCCTCTCCCACGTTGGGAATTTCCCGGGTTATTTCCTCCGCCCCAAGTTTTGTGTCCCGGGCTTCGGCCTCATATTCCTCTATATGGATGGATGTGTAAACATCCGCTTCTACCAGTTGTTCGTTTAAAAGAATGGCGTCCTCATAATTGTAGCCTTCCCAGGTCATGAACCCTATTAATGGGTTTTTGCCAAGGGCCAGCTCGCCGTGGGAAGTCGAGGGGCCGTCGGCTATTATCTGTCCCGCGGTTACGCTTTGGCCTTTTGCGACAAGGGGCCGCTGATTTATGCACGTGCCTTGGTTAGAGCGCAAAAACTTCAGCAGCTTATGGGACACGCGTTTGTTCTCAGTGGTTTTGACGACAATCTCGTTTGCCGTCACCTTGTCTACAACGCCGGATTCCTTAGCGGCGACAACAACGCCGGAATCCACCGCGGTTTTATACTCCATTCCCGTGCCCACTATGGGCGCGTCTGTGCATAGGAGCGGCACAGCCTGCCGCTGCATGTTGGAACCCATAAGCGCCCGCGTAACGTCGTCGTTCTCCAGGAATGGTATAAGGGAGGTGGCCACTGACACCATCTGCTTGGGCGAAACGTCCATTAGGTCCACCTTTAACCGGTCCACCTCAATAATGTCCTCGCGCGAGCTTGACCCCCGCGAGCGGACTGATACCCGTTTGTTTATAAAATGCCCATCGTTGTCCAAAGGTTCGTTTGCCTGGGCTATGGTGTAATTTTCTTCCTCGTCCGCCGTTACGTAAATAAACTGGTCCGTAACCGTAGGGTTGTCGCCTGTCTTTGACACCAGCCTGTAAGGGGCCTCTATAAAGCCGTACTCGTTTATGCGCGCAAAGGTCGCCAGGGAGTTTATCAGCCCGATGTTGGGCCCTTCCGGAGTCTCTATAGGACACATGCGGCCGTAATGGGAAAAATGCACGTCGCGGACCTCCATACCCGCCCGGTCGCGGGAAAGCCCGCCAGGCCCAAGGGCGGAGAGCCGGCGCTTATTAGTCAGCTCGCCCAAGGGGTTAGTCTGGTCCATAAACTGCGAAAGCTGAGAACTGCCGAAAAATTCCTTTATAGCGGCGGTAACCGGGCGTATATTAATCAGCGCCTGAGGGGTAACAATGTCCAAGTCTTGGATATTCATGCGTTCCTTGACCACACGCTCCATACGCGTAAGCCCAATACGGAACTGGTTTTGCAGCAGCTCGCCCACCGCGCGTATCCGCCTGTTGCCCAAATGGTCTATATCGTCAAAATTGCCTATTTCATGTGACGAATAATCCAAGGTAAGCAGGTAGTTTATGGACGCCAGTATGTCCTCCAGCGTGACATGCTTTGGCACAAGCCTGCCCATGTTATTCCTTATAGATGTCTCAAGCTCCTGGCGGGTTCCTCCGCTGTCTAAAATCTCGCGCAGCACGGGATAGTAGACTCTTTCGCGTATATTAAGCGCCTCCGGGTCCAGCCCAAGGGGGCGCAGATATTGGTCCGCTTTTACCGCCATGTTGGACAGCACCTTTACATGCCTGCCGTCAACCCTTATGCACAGGCAGGACGCGCCGGAATTTTGTATTGTTTCAGCTAACTCCGCTGTAATTATCTGGCCTTCTTCAGCGATAACCTCGCCTGTCACGGGGTCCGCCACAGGTTCCGCCAGCTCGCGTCCCCTTACGCGGTTGGCAAGGCTCAGCTTCTTGTTATACTTATAGCGCCCTACCTTCGCCAGGTCGTAGCGCTTGGGGTCGAAAAACATACCGCGCAGCATGGTCTCGGAATTCTCAATGGTAGGCGGCTCGCCCGGCCTCACGCGCTTGTATATTTCTATAAGGCCCTCCGCGTAGTTCTTGCTTACATCCTTTTCAATGGTAGCAAGGATTTTAGGCTCGTCTCCGAAAAGCTCCAGTATCTGGGCGTCAGTGCCTATTCCCAAGGCGCGTATCAGTACCGTAACCGGAACCTTACGTGTACGGTCCACCCGCACGCTGAACACGTCGTTTGAATCCGTCTCAAATTCCAGCCAAGCCCCGCGGTTAGGAATTATTTGGGTGGCCAAAAGCGGCTTGCCCAGTTTGTCGTAGCTTGCCGTAAAATATATGCCCGGCGAGCGCACCAATTGGCTTACAATTACCCGTTCGGCGCCGTTTATTATAAAGGTTCCGTTATCCGTCATAAGGGGAAAGTCGCCCATAAATATTTCCTGTTCCTTTAGCTCGTCAACCTCTCTGTTTGTCAGGCGGCACTTTATGCGCATAGGCGCCGCGTAGGTAGCGTCCCGTTCCTTACATTCCTCTATGGAGTACTTTGCCTCGCTTTCCAGCGTATAGCTCAGGAACTCCAGTATAAGGTTGTTATTATAGTCCGTTATCGGCGAAACATCTTGAAATACCTCGGCGAGCCCTTCGTCCAGAAACCATTGGTAACTGTTCTTTTGCACTTCGATGAGGTTGGGGATTTCCAATACTTCGTCGATTTTCGAATAAGTCATCCGCACCTGGTCGCCCTGCTTAATCGCGCGTATCCTGCCTTTTTTCATTAATAAACACTCCCTTAAAATTATATCGTGTCTTCGGAATTTTCGCCGAAAAAGACGCGGCGGAAACAGCGCCGGCGGTCCGTCTTTGCGCCGCCCTTGTTCGTCGGGTTCTTCAGTGGGCTTGCTGACATTCTGCCGAATGTTCGGAATTTTTGCTTCGCGAAAACGCGGCTTCGTCGGGTTCTTTATAGAAACATTACGTTATTTTTGTATTGTTGCACAGTAAAAAAGTTTAAAAAAATGTTGAATTTTGAAATGTATTGTGGTATACTAGAAACGAATCTATATACCGCTTTTTTCAGTGTCATCAATTCTGCAGTCTAACATAAATAAAAAAACATGTCAAGTTTTTTCAAAATTTTGAACAGTAAGGGAAAATTGCGCGGTGTCTGTTCAGCGGCGCGAGATTTATGCTTGTTTGAGCGCGCGCGAAGCGCAAGAAAGGGTCTGGGGGCCAACGAACAAACCATCGTTAGGTCCCCAGCGGGGTTTGGAGGCCAACGGGCAAACCATCGTCAGGCCCCTAACGGTGAACTGTCCGTTGGTTTTATACTAAGGCGCGAAAAGAAATGCGCTTTTCACGCCGGTTGTTGGTTGCTCACACACGAAAACACTGAAAGATTTTTAGAGATAGTCGGGCGAAGCCCGACGCAGATGTTTTCG